>CAYWTX010000649.1:0-15047 GCA_964461295.1 uncultured Planctomycetaceae bacterium
CCTCACCGCGACGTGGAACGGGGCTTCCGAACAGCCGCCCGCCGCCATCGCCACACACCAAATCCCTGCTGTCAGAATCGCTTGCTTCATCGTCTGTGCCCTTTCTGGTTTCTTGCCGCTTGCGGTTTGGCGACCCGCCCAATGGCGGTCGCCCTGTTTCCAGCACTCGCTCTGCTATCGTCCTGCTGCCTGCTGCCTGCTCCCTGCTGCCTACTGCCTGCTCCCTGCTGCCTGCTGCCTGCTGCCTTTCTTCCGCTACAGTCCCATCAGTCGCCCGCGGATCACCGCATGCACCTCGCGGTTGTACCGCCAGTCGATCACGATCAGGCTTCGCGTCCGGGTCACCAGGTCCTTGAGGTCCTCGCACGTCCGGTCGAACACCTGTGCAACCCGCCCGCCTGCGCGTCGCCGTAGTCCCGCGCCGTGCTGTCCGGGCCGATCCCAGGCAGCAGCCGCACGATCGCCCCCAGCGTGTCGAACCACACCTCCGCCGGAATCAGGTCCATCCCCTCCGCCGGCGTCATCTCCTCGTTCACCAGCCGCTGCGGCCCCAGCGACTTGCCCCATCGCTCGTCGGCTTCGAACAGCGCGCGGATCCGCAACCCCAGCGCCCGCGATTCGTCGTACCCTCCCGCCACCTGCCTGGCCAGGCTCAACACCTCGTCCATCGCCACCGGCAGTGTCGTGCCGCTGTTCACCAGCAGCGTCCGAACGAAAAGCACCGCCAGCGAGTACAGGTCGCACGGCGTGCTCAGCAGCGGCACCACCTCGAACGCCGTGTCGCTGATCGGCACGCCTTCGGCCGACTTCAAGGCCGAAACCACGTCCTCGCCGAACCGCTGCCCCACCGTGCGGAACCGCCACTCGCCGGCCGCCAGGGCAGCCTCCTTCTCCAACTGCCCGTACAGGTCCAGACGCCCGCTGCTCAACGCCAGCCGCAGCCAGACCAGGTCGTACCGGGCCGCCCGGAAACGCTCCTGCGTCGCGAACGTGCCCTCCACCACCGTCGCGCCGCCCGACTCCGGCAGCACCTGGCGAATCCGCACCGTCCCGCGCCCGCTCACCGTCGCCCCGGCCGACTCCGCCCGGTAGATCGACGCCCCCGCCCCGGCCGCCCGAAGAAAATACTGCGCGTCACTTGTGCGGATCGGCAGCGTCACCGCGTCGCCCGGGTCCGCCAGCGCCGCACGCGCTGCCCACAGGAACGGCAGCCCGGCTCCAGGCGCCGACAGCCGCACGCCGAAACTCCCCGCCGACAAGTTCAGCATCGGCCGCTGCTGGGCACGCACCGTCTCGCGCACCGCCGACACCGCGTCCGCCAGCATCCGCAGCTTCAGGTGGTAGCTCTCCACCATGCGCCCGCTCTTGCCGTGGCGGCCCAGGAACAGCCACCCGCCGCCCGTGATCGCCGGGTCGCTGTTCCTCAACGCGGCGGTGATCGGCCCCATCTCGACGGCGGTGCGCCCGTGGAACAGCCCGTCCCACGACCCGCCCGACAGCAGGTCGATGAACGGCTCCAGCGAGATGGGATGGTGCCGCCTCACCAGGATCAGCCCCGCCTGCGGGTTCAGCGCCACAAGGCCCCGCCGACCGCCCGTCAACTCCGTCGCAGGCAGCAACGAGTCGTTCCGCGGCGCCTCGGCCGTCAGGGCGATGAACGGCGTCTCGGCCTTCAGTTTCGGCAGGTACAGGTAGCGGTGCAGCGAACTGGCGTACAACGGCAGCTTCTTCGACGCCAGCAACGCGTCGTCACGGCACAGCACCCATCCCTGCCCGCTCTGCGGATCCACGGGGTGGAACGGCCGCTTGCTCGACAACTCGATGAACGTCGGCGGCGGGTTCTCCGTCTCCCAGCCGGTGCGGACCAACGCCGTCGCGTCCGCCTCTTCCAGCGAGCGCATGAGGTTGCGCCACCGGGCGTCCAGCACCGAATTGCTCAACGCCTCGCGGCAGCCCGGCGCCGTCCGATCCAGCCCCGACGCGTCCTGAACCCACAACTCCACCCACTGCTGGACCGTGCCCGCCGCGTCCGCCACGCACCCCAGCAGCACGCGACCGTCAACCAACTCGCGCAACACGACCAGGTGCCCGCCCATGGCCTCGCCGGCCGGGCGAACCAGCGCGCAGATTCGCAGCACGGCCGTCTCCTGCGACTCCGCAATCGGCACGGCCGCGTATCCTTCCGGAACGCGAGTCGGAGCTTCGGCGATTTCAGCGGACATGGGCGTGTTTCCTTCGCTTTCTGTTCAGGGCAAAGGCGACGTCCCCGTGCCGACCACCGGTGCACACGGCAGGTGGCGCACGGACCGTTCGCTCACGCTCAGGCTCGAAAGTCTATGGCGGCCCACGAGGACAAGTCAAAGGGTTTCCCCGCAGTCAGGGGCCGCCATGTGCCCGGAATCGCACAAGACCCGTGGAGCAAGCTGCCGCCGCCCGCCGCCTCACTTCGGCTTGGCGTTCGCGTCTTCCTTGGCATCCCCCTCGGGCTTCTCGGGGGGCCCTTCCTTGGGCTTTTCCTTCGGCGAACAGGAGGCCCCCATGCGGGTCAGCACGTCCCGGAACGCCTCGCCGGCGAATAGTTCCCATCCGCCCGGCGCCCTGTCGCACTCGACCACGACCGCGTCGATCGGGACCATCAACTTGCCCACCAAGTCCTTCGAGGCGTTCTGCAGGATGCCCGACATGGCGGCCGGCAGGTAAAGCCCTATCACCGACCGCGGGGCCGCGCCGGGCGGAGGTACGTCCCACATCAACGCGGCCGCGCGCAGGTGGGCAACCAGCTCGCCCCGCCGGGCTCGCGACAGCACGCAAACGACTCCCCCGCCGCCCCAGCCTTTCTCCAGCAACTCGAAGAACTCGCCGCTGTCGCCTGGGCAAAGGATCCACGGCGAATTGGCGGCCACCAGGTTCGACGGCATCCACTCAAGGAGGAACTCGCGCACTTTGACGTCTGCCGGTGGCGGGATGGCCAGCTTGCCCAGGTTGACCAGCGCCGTCAGCGGGATCGACTCATTCAGCAGCCGCAGCAGCGCCGCGGGCGCCAGCCCGCCACTTGCCGCGGTGAAGCGGACCAGCCCGGAAAAGCAGGCCTCCTCCTGGAGTTGCAGCCCCCCCAGCAGTTGCCTCACAGCGATCCCGGCCATGGGGGCGGGAACCCTCGCCGGTCCGGGCCGGGGCGATGCCTGCGCCGATGCCGCCTGGCGCGGGCGGGACGCCGACGGCGCAGTCGCCGCCGGGGTCGCGCCGGCACCCGCTGCGGCGTCCACGAACTTCACCAGGAACGTCGTGTCGCCCGCCTTGATCTCCGCGCCGTCCGGCACGTCCGCCTCGGTCACCTTCTCGCCGTTCAGGAACGTGCCTGTCGGCGTGTTCAGATCGAGGACGCGGCACCGCCCGCCGATGAACTGAAGGCTGAAGTGCACCTTGGCGAGCGCCTCGTCCTCCGCGATGGCCAGCCGCGAGGGCAGGGCCGAGCCCACGATGGCAGACCGCCCGTTGTCGAGGACGACTTTCTCGCCCTCGTGCTTGCCCGACGTCACCCGCAGGATCACAACACCCATATCGCTCCCAGACTCCTTCCTGATCGCGGCTGCACCGAGACGCCCGGGCGGACCACGCCGCCCGGGGCGGTTCGAGGCGGCGCCTTGTCGAGGTCTATCAGCGGGCGTCGCCCGCGCCGCCCCGCGGCGGGATGTCCGCGCCCTTCCCGGACGCCTGGCGCTCGCGCCAGCGCCGCTCGAACTCGGCCACCGCGACGGCCGGAGGGACTGACGTCGTCAGGAACTCGGTGCGCCCATCGGCCCGTTCCACGACCAGCGGCCCGTCGCCCGGTATCAGGTCCCCCGGACTGTGCGTTTGCAGATACCGCCGGGGCGAATAGAAGAAGACCCAGCCGTAGGGGTTCTCGGCGATCTTGTCCTCGTTGATGACACGCTCGGCCCCTTCGATGCCCGCGACGGTCTTGCGCGCGACGGCAAGCGCCTGCTCCCTTGTGATGCCCTTCGCTGCCGGTGCGCCGTGCGTGGTCGGTTGGTCTGCCATGGTAACCTCGCTGCGAAACTCGTCTCTCCTGCGACACTGCTTGCGCCGTGGCTACGGCACAAGTCCCCACCCGATGTTCGACCCGCCGTCGGAATTGTACCTCGCGTTGGCGCGGGCAGGCGTCGTTACCACCTCCCGCGGGTTGCCTGCGCCCCAGTCCTGGCCCTCGACGATCCCAACGGTCCCGTTCGAATTGGTCAGCATCACCACGTGGGAGCCGCCGCCCCCGCTGTATCCGATCCCGACGATCGCCCGCGTCCCGTTGCCGCCGGCCTGCACGGCGTTGAACGCGTCCTGAAAGTTGCCGCCCCAGGTCAGGTGGGTCCCGAACCGCGCTTCGATGTCGGTGAACGACCCGTCCCGCCCCGCCGGCGCCGCGGCGCTCGGATCGGTTCCCGTCATGCGGGCGTTGACGGCGTCGATGATGTTGCCGCAGTTGACCACGCTGCTCGCCGGGTTGACGGAACTGGCCATCACCATGAGCGCCGCCAACCCGCCGCCGACGTCGCCAATCAGCACCGTTCGCGTGGCGGCCATCGGCGGCATCCCCAGGAAGACGCCGCAGGCGGCCACGTCCAGGGAAGGCACCCATCGCGCCGCGGGCATGTTGTGGATGGACACCGTCAGAGAGCCCTTGACGATCGGCGGCTGCGGCCCCGGGACCGGAGGATGGACGATCCCGCCGGTGATGACGCCGGTGCATACGCAGGTGCACAGAACATGCGCGGCGGGCAGACCTTCGATGATCACGGGCATCGCGCTGCAATTGGGGCACGGCGCAGGCGCCTGGGGACCAATCACGCCGCAAGGCACAAGCATGTCGTGCGTGATCGGATCGCCTATTCTTGCCGCGGGAAACATGATGCGCTCCTCAGAAGGTAGGATGCGGACGCTATGCCTGGAAGGCGCCCACGTCTGCGCCGCCGCCGCCCAGTTGCGGCATCTCCGGACCCGTCCGCGCCGAAGGCGGCTGCGACGCGTTCCCCGTCTTGGCGTTGTCGGCTTCCTTGGCATCCGTTGGATCGGTCGGGGCGGTCGGCGAGGAACCGCTGCCGCTGCCGGCCGCTCCCCCGCTGTTGATCAACACCATCGTGCCTTGGATCGTCACGCCCGCTGGGCCGATGTCCACGAACCCGCCCGATGCCTTGATCGTCAGCTGCGTGCCCGCCTCGATCACCACATTCATCCCCGCCTTGAGGTGGATCTCCTGCCCGGCCTCCATCGCGTACTTCGTGCCGGCCTTCTCCTGTACGCTCTGCCCGGCCTCGCGGGAAATGCTCTTGTCGGCCTTGATGTTCTCGTTGCCCACCACGTGCAGGTGCATGTCCTTGTCGATCTTCTCGTGATGGTTGCCCTTGATGTGAAGGTGCTTGTCCTCCTCCACCAGTTCGTACTGCTTCTTCTTGACGATCAAGTGCCGGTCGTTGCCGATCCACTCCTTGGAGTCGTTCTTCACCCGCTCGTCCATGTCCTTCTGCGCGTGAACGAAGATCTGCTCCTTGCCCTGCTTGTCCTCGAAGCGAATCTCGTTGAAACCGTCGCCGCCCTTGGACGAGTTGCTCTTGATCGTCGATTTGGTCTTCTCGGCAGGCAGATCGTAGGGCACCGATTCCTTGTCGTTGTAGAGGCGTCCGGTGACCAGCGGCTGGTCGGGGTCGCCCTCCAGGAACTCCACGACGACTTCCTCCCCGATGCGGGGGATGTACATCGCGCCCCACTTCTTGCCCGCCCACACCTGGGCCACGCGCACCCAGCAGGAACTGTTCTCGTCGGCCTTGCTGTACCGGTCCCAGTGGAAGTGCAGCTTCACCCGCGCGTACTTGTCGGTGTAGATCTCCTCGCCCGACGTGCCGACCACGATGGCTGTCTGGGGCCCGGGAATCTGCGGCTTGGTCGTCGAGCGAGCCGACCGGAACTGGTTGTTGAAATCCATCGCGGTGAACTTCGTCATCGCCGTCAGTTCGCCGGGAGCCGCCATCTGCTGGGTGTAGGCGGCCATGCCCTGCGCCGCCATCCCGCCCGGCGCTCCGGCGGCCATCGCGCCGGGAATGTGCGCGGGCGCAGCCACGCCCGCCACGCCGGGACCCATCGCCGGCATGCCCGCCGGAATGTGAGCCGGCATCGCGGCGCCAAGGCCCCCCGGAGTCATCGCGGGCATCCCGCCGGGCATATGCCCCGCCGCCGCCGCGCCCCCCAACGCCGAACCGGCCTGCGCCCCCGCCGGCTGCGCCCCAGGCCCATACTGCGTCGCCGCCGCCGGCTGCACCCCAGGCCCATGCTGCATCGCCCCCGCGGCGGCCACGGCCTTGCCCGCCGCCGTCACCGTCGCGCTTTCGTACTCATTCACCCAGGCCCTGATCTCCGTGGAGGTGATCACATAGTCCTTGTTCAACTCGCTCCGCGGATGCTCATCGAGGGTGAACTTGCAGCCGGTGTGGATGCCGCGGCAGTCGGCCTCGCCGGAGGCCACCTCAAAGGGCGTCTGAAGTTCCTCGATGCGGACGCGGGCCCAGTCCCGCCCGTCGCCGACCTGGTCGTACTCGCCGGGGAACTCGAAAATCTCCATGTCCGGCACGGCGTGCTGCCGCTTGATCTGCGCATCGGTCTTCAGGTCCTTCTTGGGCGCCGTGAAATCGTAGTCCGTGTGCACGTACTTGCCCGACTGCACTTCCTGCGTCACCCAGAACCGGCTGATGTGCTCCTCCTTGCGCACGGCCTTGTCCGACACGTGGTACTTGATCGTCGAGTACTCCTTGTAGGGCTGGTGCGCCGACATCGAGTCGCACAGGATCATCTTGTGGCTGCCGTTGTCGTGCTCGAAGTAGTAGTAGATGCCCTCCTGCTCCATCAGCCGGCTGACGAAGTTGAAGTGCGTCTCCTGGTACTGGACGCAGTACTCCCACTTGCTGTAGCTCTTGGTGAGCCGGTCCTCGAAGTCCGTCAGGCCGAACAGCCGGAACACCTCCTTGATGATGTCCGGCACCTTCTTGTTCTGATAAATCTTGCAGTCGCTCGTGCGCGTCAGCAGCCACAGCCACGGCACCACCGTCGCCGTGTACAGGTGACGCTTCACGCTGCCGCCCGTCTGCGAAAACCGGCTCACGATCCCGTTGAGGTAACGCGTCTGGCCGGATTTGGCCAGGTGGATCCGCACCGTCACGTTGTGCCCGACGATCCGGCTGAAATCGATCTCCTCCTCGCTGGCCAGGTCCAGCGTCATCTCGAAGGGCCGGCCGAGGTGCTCTACGAACGAGAACCCGCGCAGCAGCAGGACGTCCTCGCCCAGGGGCGTGCCAACGCCGATCTGCCGGGTTGCCTGTTTCGCTTTGCCCATGGTGACTCTCCTTGTGTCTCTCCGACTAGTCGAACGCGTAGCTGAACTCGCTGTCCTTCGCGCCGATGTGCACCTTGCTGATCGCCTGGCCCGCGACCAGCCGGTTGAGGTACTCCGAACTGATCTGCGGCAGGATCGTGTGCGTCAGGATCGCGTCCACCATGCGGGCGCCGCTTTCCACCTCCGTGCACCGGCTGTGAATCAAGTCCACCACGCCGTCGTCATACGTGAACGGGACGCCGTGGTTCTCCTGCAACCGCTTGCGGACCCGCCCCAATTGCAGCACGATGATGTTCTTCAGCACCGCGTCGCCGATGGGGTAATACGGCACGACCACCAGCCGGCCCAGCAGCGCGGCCGGGAAAATCTTCCGCAGCGGCTCGCGCAGGCCCTTGGTGACGGCCTCGGGCGAGGGCATCAACTCCGGGTCCTTGCACATGTTCATGATGAGGTCGCTGCCGGCGTTCGTCGTCAGCAGGATGATGCAGTTCTTGAAGTCGATGTCGCGCCCCTCGCCGTCTTCCATCCACCCCTTGTCGAACACCTGGAAGAAGATCTCGTGCACGTCGGGGTGCGCCTTCTCCACCTCGTCCAGCAGCACGATGCTGTACGGCCGGCGACGGACCGCCTCGGTCAGCACGCCGCCTTCGCCGTAGCCCACGTAGCCTGGAGGCGAGCCCTTCAGCGTCGAGACGGTGTGCGCCTCCTGGAACTCGCTCATGTTGATCGTGATGACGTTCTGCTCGCCGCCGTAGAGCGACTCCGCCAGCGCCAACGCCGTCTCGGTCTTGCCCACGCCGCTGGGCCCGGCCAGCATGAACACGCCGATCGGCCGCGCCGGGTTGTCCATCTTCGCCCGCGACGTCTGGATCCGCTTGGCGACGGCCTCCAGGGCGTGCCGCTGGCCCAGCACGCGCTTCTCCAGCGAGTCGGCCAGCTTCAGCACGGCCTCGACCTCGTTCTTCACCATCCGCCCCACGGGAATGCCCGTCCAGTCCTGGATGACCGACGCGACGGCCTGCTCATCCACGCTGGGCAGAATCAGCGGGTCCTCGCCCTGAAGCTCCTGCAACTCCTTCTGAAGCTTCTTGAGGTCCTCCAGCACCTTGGCGCGTTCCTCCGCGCTCAGCGCCTCCGTCGCGGGCGGCCCGGAAGCATCCTTCTTGTCCGCGGCATCCTTCGGGACGGCTTGCTTGGCGGCGCTGTCCCCAGGCGACTTCCGCGCGTCTTGCTTCGCCGACTCGATCTTCCCGTCCCCCGTCGCCCGCAACTTGGCGCGCAGGTCGAGGATCTTGTCCACCAGGTCCTTCTCCTGCTTCCAGCGGGCCTCCAGCTTCTCCAGCAACGCCTTCTCCTCGGTCAGCTTCTCCCCCACCTTCGCGCGCTGCTCGCTGTGGTCCAGGCCCACCTTCTCCTCGCGGTCGACGATCCCCATCTCGACGTCGAGGGCGTCGATCCGCTTGCGGGTGTCGTCCACCGTCGCCGGCACGGAATGCTGGCTCACCGCCACGCGGGCGCACGACGTGTCCAGCAGGCTCACCGCCTTGTCCGGAAGCTGCCGCGAGGGAATGTAGCGATGGCTGAGCCGCACGGCCGCCTCCAGCGCCTCGTCCAGCACCTGCACCTTGTGATGCTTCTCCTGCGTGCTGGCGAGCTTTCGCATCATCTGGAGGCACTTGGCCTCGCTGGGCTCCTCGACCTTCACGACCTGGAAACGCCGCGTCAGGGCGGGGTCCTTCTCGAAGTACTTCTTGTATTCCGCCCAGGTCGTCGCGGCGATCGTCCGCAGCGTGCCGCGCGCCAGCGCCGGCTTCAGCAGGTTCGCCGCGTCGTTCTGGCCGGCGGCGCCGCCGGCGCCGATCAGCGTGTGCGCCTCGTCAATGAACAGGATGATCGGCGTCTCGGACGCCTGCACTTCCTCGATCACCTGGCGCAGGCGGTTCTCGAACTCGCCCTTCATGCTGGCCCCGGCCTGGAGCAACCCCAGGTCCAGGGTCAGCAGGCGGACGTTCTGCAGGCTCGGCGGCACGTCGCCGCGCGAAATGCGCTGGGCGAAGCCCTCGACCACGGCCGTCTTGCCCACGCCCGCCTCGCCGGTGAGGATGGGGTTGTTCTGGCGCCGGCGCATGAGAATGTCGACGATCTGGCGGATTTCGTCGTCGCGCCCGACGATGGGGTCCATCTTGTCGCCCTTGGCTTCCTCGGTGAGGTCCTTGCAGAAACGATTGAGCGCTTCCTGCTTGCCCATCTGCGCGGGGGCCAACGCGCCGCTGGCGTCGCCCGGCGCCGCCTCGCCGCCGGACATCGCGGCCGGGGCCGCCAACTTGTCCTCGCACGAGCCGCCGACGACCTTGCCCAGCCGGTCGCCCAACTCGTCGCCCTTGACCTTCTCGAACTCGCGCGAGACGCCCATCAGGATGTTCCGGAGCGACTTGTCCTTCAGGATGCCCACCAGCAGGTGCCCGCTGCGGATGCTCATCTCGTTGTACTTCAGGCTCGCGTACATCCAGCCCTGCTCCACCGCCTGGTCCAGGTGGGCCGACAGGTCCGAGATGCTCGTCGCGCCGCGCGGCAGGCGGTCCAGCGAGGCCGTGATGTCCGCCGCCAGCTTCGAGGGGTTCAGCTCGTAGTGCTTGGCGATGCGGTGCAGGTCGGAGTCCTGGAGCTGGAGGATCTGCTGGACCCAGTGCACCAGCTCCACGTACGGGTTGCCCCGCAGCTTGCAGAAGACCGTGGCGCTTTCGATGGCCTTGTAGCACAGGCTGTTCAGCTTGCCGAACAATGCGGAACGACTGATCTCTGCCATGGCGTTTGTCCTCTTCTCGGTTAACTGGTTGACGGGCTAACGGGCTAACTGGTTGACGGGTTCACTGGTTGACGGGTTCACTGGTTCACTGGTTAACTGGACGATTCCCACCAGTCCACCAGTTAACCAGTCCACCAGTTAACCAATCCACCAGTCCACCAGTCCACCCTTCCTTATTTTCCTTCCGCCTGCTGCGGCTGGAGTACCAGATCGTCCGCGTCGCGGGGCATCGGCTTGCTGGTCATCCACGTCGTCCATCCCAACCGGCCGCCGGCGCCCAACTTCAGCGGGGGAACCTCTTCCTTCATCAGGACCAACTGCGCTTCCCACATCAACTCGTCGCAGAGGTAGTTCTTCACCCATGCCAGCAGCCGCCGCAGGCTTTCGCCCCCGGGCAGCAGCCGCTCGTACTCGGCCAGGTGCATCGGCCCGAAGCGCAGCCGGAATCGTTGCTGCGCCTCCCACATCCGCGCGCCCAGGAGGGTCGTCCGCCCCAGGCTGCCCGTGTCGGGCGACTCGCCCAGTCGGCACTGGTACTCGCGCGGCACGGGAAGCCACTGGCCGATGAACTCCAGCAGTTCCACGCGGATGCCGTAGTAGTCCTGAAGGATCTGCCGCAGGCCGTCGGGATGCCTGGTCTTGCACACCAGGTGCCCGGAGTAGTGCAGCTTGGCGAGGTCGGGCACGGCGTCGCGGTCGCGGAGCGTCGCCATGCCGACGCCGAACAGGCTGCCGATGTACGCCGCGAAGCGGTCTTCCGGGCCTCGCTCGAACTGCACCGCCTGCTGGTTGGTCGCCCACGCCCGGTAGAGCAGGGCGATCATGCGGTGGTTGAACAGGTCCAGGAAGCGGGCCAGGGCGTGGTCGTTGCTGTTGCGCTCGCGGTCGCGGACGTACTGCGTGATGTGCAGCGGCAGCGGGCCGTTGGGTCCCAGCAGCCCCAGGAAGTTGACGAACAGCCGCGGCGCCCGCGCGTTGCTGTCGGGGCGGTATTCCGACACCGTGCAGGTGGCGAACTTCAGCGACGGCTCCTGGCAGAAGCGCATGTGATCCTCCACGGGGCGCTTGGAGTGCCCCGTGGGCGGCGTGTCCAGACGGACATTGTCCATCCGCCGGACGGCCTGGAAAAAGTCGAAATCCCAGGCCTTCTCCCGCAGATGCCGTGTCAGACGATCTGCCTCTGTCCCACTCTCGCCGGCCATCGCATGATCTGCCCGCGGCCCATCGCTGAGACCACGGTCTCCGTGAAAGAGTTCACCGAAACGTACCGCGCGAAGAACTGCTCGAGCACCGATCCCAGCAGGAACGACCCGGTGCCCTCGAACGCCGTCTCGTCGAACGTGATGCCGATCTCCAGCCCGCGGGCGAAGGCGATCGGCCCCGCCGCCGACACGCGCCGCGTCACCGGGCGATGGCGGACCGACTTGACGCCGTCGATCTGTTTGCGGATCGCCGCGTCGACGGTGTCGCCGTAGAGGCGCAGCAGGTCGCGCAGGGCGGCGGCGCCCTCCTCGGGGTTGTTGTCCACCAGCGACATGTAATTCAGCGACAGGTGGCTGATCGCCCGCCAGACGATCTCGCCCTCGATGTGGCTGGGGCGCGGCGGCGTGGGGCCCGCCACGCAACGCACCTCCTCCACCGGGGCGCTGATGTCGATGGCGAAGTCGGTCGGCCCCTGCCCGACGGCCATGTGAAGCGCCAGGTCGCGGTTGGTGCACAGGGCGTCCACGCCGAGCTGGCGCAGGTCGGACTTGAACGGCGCCGACTGGGCGTCCACCAGCGTCAGATACACCTCGCTGCCGGCGTAGCTGCTGCGCCGTCCGAACTGCTTTTCCTTCTGCGACAGCGTGCGGGGCAGGCGGTGCATCACGAAGTACGCGCCCTTCCCGCCGCCGCCGCTCTCGATGTCCTTGGCCGAGTAGAACGACTCGAAGTCCATCTCCTCGTCGCCGCGCGTGCCGTAGCCCGTCACCCGCTTGACGCCGTAGACCTCGTAGTCCAACGGGCGCGTGCGGTCGGGCACGACGTGGAACTCCGAGTACCGGTCCGACAGGTGGATGCGGTCGGTCCGCTTGGCGAACAGGTTCACCGCCGGGGTGCAGTTCAGCACCAGGTTCGACGCGTCCACCAGGCCTTGCAACTCCTGGTCCACCGCGTCGAACGTCACCACCAGGTCCATCTGCGTGTCTTCGCACCCCGCCAGGGCGCCCTTCAGCCCGCCGATCTCCACGAACAGGAACCGCTCCGGAAACGAGAAATACTCGTGCAGCAGGCGGTAGCCGTGGAAACTCCTCGCGTCGTACGGCAGCAGGGCCTGTTCGTTGTCATACCCCACGCGCCGAATCGTGCCGGGGGCGATCACCTTCTGCCAGCTCACCGGGCGAGCGACCGACTGCACCACCACGCTGCGGGCGTGGCCGAAGAACTGCTCGTACAGCCGCATCGGGGTCTGTTCCTTGCCGCGAAGAAACAGCACCAGGCGGTCCAGATTGATCTCGCCCAGGGCGAGCCCGGCCGTGCACTGCAAACGCAGGCGGACGCCGGCGCGGGCGTCGAGGCGCTTGGGCAGGTCCAGCGCCGCCAGCTCGCGCGTGTAGTATTGCGCCTCGACGGCCTGTAGCGGCAGCAGCGTCACGTCGTGGGCCGTGCGGTACTCGCAGGGGGTCTGCTCGCCCTTGCCCAGGGCGCTCCGCAAGGCCGTGCCGCGCGGGATCCGCAGCCCCTCGGCCAGCGAGCCCTCGCCCAGGTCGGGCGTGAATCGCACCACGCACATCGAGGGCGTCGGCGTGAGGTAGTGCGGGTAGACGGTGTCCATGAGCGACTGGGTGAACCGGGGAAACTCGGCGTCCAGCTTGAGCTGCACGCGAGCGGCCAGGAACGCGAACCCCTCCAGCAGCCGCTCGACGTACGGATCGGCGCAGGCGAATTCGTCCAGCGCCAGGCGCCCGGCGATCTTCGGGAACTCGCGCGCGAACTCGCCGCCCATCTCCCGGATGTGCTGCAACTCGCGGCTGTAATACCTGAGCAGTCGCTTATCCATTGGGCCGGTCCTTCAGCACGCACTGGCCGGTCTCCAGGTCAACGTCGGTTCGCACGTACAGCGGGTCGGGCAGGGGCTGGGCCCACAACTCGCCGGAGATCTCCATCGACAGAGCCTTGCGGTCCATCTGGTCGGAGGTGATGGCCCTGATCTTGAGGCCCTGGGGGAAGATGCGGGGTTCGAACCGCTTCAGCGCCGTCACGAGCCCCCGTTCGTATTCCTCCGGGCTCAAGGCCGAGACCGTCGTGCCCGACAGGTCCGGCGTGCCGTAGTTGAGCACGCTGGAGGCCACGTGGGGCAGGTCCTCCAGGTCTTCCTGCAACGCGGGGGCCGGAGTGTTCAGGAGCCAGTCGAGGTCGCGCAGCACGGCCGCGCGGTACCGGCGCAACGAAACCACCCGCAGGTCGCGGCTTTCCTTCACGGTTTCCGGATGCTCGTCGGTAAGGCGATCCAGCAGGCAGGGCTGAAGACGTTCTGCCGGCGTGAGCTCAGCCATTGGGCGCCTCCCGAGGCGGCGAGGAAGACAGGTTCACGCTGGCGTCCATGCCGCCGGGGTCGGCGGCCCCGGCGGCGGCTTCGGCGGGGTTGTTCAGACTGATGCTGCGGACCTCCAGCAGCGGGTACTCGCCCTGGTTGGTGCAGAGCATCCGCTGGCCCAGACCCGTGTACAGCCCGCCGGGCTGGTCGATCCACTCGGTCTTGCGGGCCAGGCGAACCCGGTCGTCGCCGCTGAACTCGCTGCCGACGTACCGCGACGGGATCAGCCCCGGGCTCTGCCCGCCGTTGGTCCAGATGAACTGCGCCTGCGCCCACACCAGGTCGCGCAGCGCCCCGGGCGGCTCGATCCGGATCGCCCGGATGCGGCTGAAGGGCACCCAGTAGTATCGCCCGCTGATGATCGCCTCAAGAATCGGCCCCAGCCGCCCGTCCATGTCCATGAGCCATTCGAAGGGCTTGCCGTCGATGAGGCCGTCGACCGCCGGAGCGGCCTCCAGGGCCTTCTCGCGCAGGCGGGCGGCCGCGTCGTGCTGCTTGTCCGCCGTGAGCTGGTTGGCCTGGATCATCCAGCCCACCCACTCTTCGGGCTGCCCGAAGACGACGGGGGTCTTGCGCCCGCTGAACACCTCGGTCCGCAGGGCCTCGCAGAGCAGCGCCGGGCGGCAGATTTCAGCCACCAGGAGTTTCTGGCCGTCCATTTCGGCGGCCACGTTCAGTTGCGTCAGGGCGCGTTCCCACTTGCCGGTGAGGGCCAGCGCCTGGAACAGGAAGGCCCGGAGGTCGGCCTTGGCGGGGTCGTTGCGGACTTGCTCCTGGAGTTGTGCCAGGCAGTCGTTCAGTTTGCCGCTTTTCAGCAGTTCCTCGGCATTCATGCGTCGCTCCCGGTTGCCAGAAATCGCTCTTCTGTTGGGTGATAGAGGTCCAGTGTTCTGTCAGACATGACTTGATGGGTGCCGCGGCTGCGCCGTTTGCAGCCGTGTCTTCACCGCACGGAACCGGGGCACGGCTGCGAACAGCGCACCCGTGGCACCCGATGCCCATCATTTCATTTCTGACAGAACGCTAACCGCAATACGGTTCAGTTAACAGGCCCGAAGGCGAAAAAGGCTCATGCTCGAAGCGGCTCTGAGCCGGAAGAACAAACAGCGATTCGCGCCGCTACGGGGGTCTTTCGGACACTGTAGCACCTTTATTGCCGTTTTCTTCAGCCCAACGGGCTGATGGAATGAAGCCCAGGGCAACGCCCTGGGTGCCAGAACATCAATGAACAAGCCCTGTAAGGGCGGCAGAACCGCACGGAACCATTTGTCGGGTAAGCCTGGGCGGTT
>CAYWTX010000650.1:0-1813 GCA_964461295.1 uncultured Planctomycetaceae bacterium
TGCCGAACAACTCGCCAAGGTCCAATTGACACCGGCGGCATTCCATGGCGAGTGGAACTATACGATTACTCCACATGGGTGAATATCGTTTAGGTTATTTATGCGCGATGCCTAACGCGAAGTTGGCGCTGCATGATCTGACCGGTTTTGGCGGTCGCTGCGACGCCATCCTCTTTTCGAATGAGGACACGTTTGTGCCGTTCGATGGCGGCGACAAGCTGGCCGCGCTACGACGCCAACTGCTTGGTTTGCCGGATCAACCCGCAACACAGGGCGCCTACGACCTCGTGGTGGTGGGCGGTGGAATGGCAGGCTGCGCAGCCGCCATATCGGGCGCACGTTGCGGGCTCAAAGTCGCATTGGTTCAGGACCGGCCGGTGCTGGGCGGCAACAACAGCTCCGAGGTGCGTGTGTGGCTCAGCGGTAGGGCGGGGGTGGCTCCGTTTCCCAATATTGGCAAGGTCGTCAAGGAGCTGGATCCCTCCACCAAAGGATACGGCGCCTCTGGCCGCAGATATGAAGAGGGGGATGCCAAGAAACAGAAAATCGTCCTTGCGGAAAAGAACATCTCTCTGTTTCTTAGTGTCCACGTCGGCCGGGTCATCAAAGAGGGCGACGCCATTGTCGCGGTCATTGGCCGCAACATTCGGACCAGCCAGGAACTGCGATTCGCCGGGCGGTATTTCGCGGATTGCACCGGCGACGGCACAGTCGGTTTCCTGGCCGGCGCCGACTATCGCGTCGGTCGGGAAGCCCGCTCTGAAACCGGAGAGAAAGCGGCGCCCGAAAAAGCGGACAACCAGGTGATGGGCACATCGTTCCTCTGGAACGCCGTTTCCGCGGAAGATGCTCCGCCTTTCCCTGACTGTCCGTGGGCGCTACGTTTCACCGAGGCCACCTGCCAGAACACCACGGCCGGGGATTGGACCTGGGAGGTCGGCTTCTTCCTGGACCAGGTCGCCGACGCCGAACGCATTCGCGACTACGGCCTGCGCGCGATCTACGGCAACTGGGACTTCCAACGCAATCAGAGCGCGAACAAGGCGAAGTACCAGGGGATGAAGCTGGGTTGGATCAACTATGTGGGCGGCAAGCGGGAATCGCGACGTCTTCTGGGTGATGTCATTCTCCGCGTTGACGCCGAGAAATGGGATTATACCGACTCTTGCGTGGGAACCAGTTGGGGTGTTGACGTGCATTACCCGACCAGGAAGAACCTCCAGGATTTCCCCGACGAACCTTTCCGCAGCTCCATGGGCCCGGGTGGCAGAGGCGGCGGCGGAATTCCTTATCGCAGTCTGTACAGCCGCAACGTGCCGAACCTTTTCATGGCCGGGCGGAACATCAGCGTCACCCATCTTGCGCTGGGCACGGTCCGCGTGATGCGCACCGGCGGGATGATGGGCGAAGCGGTAGGAATGGCCGCCTCCGTGGCCATGGCTCACAACTGCCAACCGCGGCAGGTGTACGAAAAGCACCTCGACGAGTTGAAGGGGTTGTTCACCAAGGGTGTGCCATCGCCGGGGGTCCTTGGGGTCAGACCTTGATTAGTGATCAGTGACCTCCGCAAAAGTAAGGAGACAAAGTGACGGTATCTGCTACATGAGACCACATGGATCCGCAGATAACCCCCCACCCCCCCCGGCCGCCCGGTCCCGGCCCGCTAGATTGGATTTCCTTTGCAGCCTGCAAGGCTGCGTGTCCAGCCGGTGCGAGACCGGCCCCGGGAGTTGACGGTTTGCCCGGGTAGTCATATTCGACGCGCCCGCAGGCGACTGCCGGCGTGAAAGCTCGAACGTAAACGTCTTTGTCG
>CAYWTX010000651.1:0-25765 GCA_964461295.1 uncultured Planctomycetaceae bacterium
ACCGGGTCGGCCAGAAGCATCAGCGCGACCATGCCGGCCGAGGAGTTGTACTGGGCGCTCCAGTTGCTGTGCGGATGCCCGTTGCCGCTGTTGATCTCGGCGAAGTCCCACAGGTGCCGCACCTTGTCGCCGAGGAAGTCCCGCATCCGGGCGTGGAACGCCGCGCCGCACGTGTCGTGGATCAGGTCGTAGGCGAACATCGCCTCCGTCGCCTTGTGCGCCGGGTCGTGGATCGGACCGATCGCCTTCCACCATCCGGAGCGAATGTCCGCGTCGAACAGCTCGCGGGCCTTGTCCGCGTGCCGTCGCTGCCCGCTGATCTGGTACAGCAGGCCCTGCGCCACCGCCATGCCGCTGCGCGACCAGCCCGGCTCCTCCAGCCGCTTGAGCATGGCCTCGCCCCACGGCGTCTGCGCCTTGGCCTTCAGGCCCGGCAGGTCCCCCTTGCGCAGCAGGAACCGGGGATGCTCCCCCGGCCGGGGCGGCGCCGGAAGCGGCCAGGCACGCAGCGCCTCGACCCGTCCGCCGATCACGCCGCTGGCGGACTTGTCTGCGGCCGTCATCTTCCACGTGCCGGACAAGGCGCCGTCGCGCGCCTCGAAGGCCAACTCCGCGCTGCCCAGCGAGGGCAGGTCCTTGTCAAGCCAATCCCGCTTGCGCGTCAGCCCCCCCAGCAAGAGCTCAGCCGTGATCCGCCACGACGTGCCGCGCCGCTGGGCCGAGGCGACAAAACCGCGGGCGAGCACTTGCCCCTGCCCCTGGCCGAAGCGCCCGGCCAGCGTCATCGCCCACTCGCCGGCGCTACGTTCCAGGACAATCAGCGACGTGTTGGCGCCCGCCGCGTCGGCCGCGTCGGCGTCGCCTTCCGCGGCCGCGGGGGCCGGCGGCTTGCCCGCCGCCGGCGGCGCGATCAACAACTCCGCGCCGCGCACTTCCAGCAGGTATCGCCCGTCGTCGTTGGGCGCCTCGGCCCGGCACAGGCCGACGACCGCCGCCAACACCGTGGCCGCCAGTGCGGCGGTTCGTGCAGACAGGGCTTTCTTCACAGCATGTTGAACGCGCCTCGCGTCGAGGCGGCCTTCCTCGTTTGCGAAAGCCGTGTACGCATTTGCGGCAGGTGCGCCGCCCGCTCGATCCATACAAATCGATTCAATCGCAGAGGGCGCTGAGGACGCGGAGACAGGAAGGTCTTGGAATGAGAATCTCTGCGCCCTCTGCGTCCTCTGCGATTGAACAGCGGCGGTCCCACACGCAAAAACGCTGGCAATACCACAAGAAATGCCGGAAAATGCCGATGGTTGACAGCCGCCGGTAGGGTGTCCGAGTGGCCGAAGGAGCCGGTCTTGAAAACCGGTGTGGGCGAAAGTCCACCGTGGGTTCGAATCCCACCCCTACCGCTTCGCGGGAGCCGGTTCACGGCTCCCGCCCGTGATCGTGATCGTGATCGTGATCGACGGCCTGCCCGCTTCAGCGGGGCAGGTCCCGGAATCCGAAGCGACGGGGAACCCGATCACCGCATCCCCAGTCTCGCCTTGATTCCCGCCAGCCGGACCTCGCCCTTGTCCCTGCGGGCCTTCGCCGCCGCCTCTGAATTGCTCGTCGCGCTCGCATCCACCCGCATGCCGAAGTAGCGCGGCTCCGGCGGGGGCGCGGGATCGCGGGCAGGAATACCTACCCGGCAGCCTCAGCCAAATTGTTTCCTAACGCATCTTGACGAACTGGGGGCGGAGAATGTATATTGTTAGGTAAGAGTTCGTAGGCCGAGGCGGCGGGCTGCGAGCGGTGCCTTGGCGAAGGCGACCGGGCCGACACGGCCCGGCTCTGTTGGACGCGAAAGCTGGTCGCTGGAAGCTGCGATGAAGATCGAACTGATTGGAGAACCCGTCGGCGTGCTGGCGACGTTTACCGGCGGCGCGGCCGAACCGTTGCGGTTTCGCTGGCATGGCCGCACGTACAAGATCGAGCGAGTGAACGCCCAATGGGTAGACCGCCAGGGCGAGACGTACACACTGAACTACAGCGTGCAGGTCGGCGACGAGACGTACTACCTGCACTTCGCCAGCGCCGAGGTGCAATGGTGGCTGGACCAGGTGGCGGTGGAGGGATAGCCGGCCCGGAGGGCCGGCGAAGTGTCGAGGGACGGGTGTCGAGGGACCGGGAAATTCGGAAATCGCAGGATGCACGGGATGCACGGGATGAGTTTATTTGACCGCAGAGACGCAGCGAGCGCAGAGCGGAAGAGTTGTAATCACAGAGGCACAGAGAGCACAAAGAATCTGCCCGGGTGCCACGGCTGCGCTGTTTGCAGCCGTGTCCCGGTCGAACGCGAGCAAGACACGGCTGCAAACAGCGCAGCCGTGGCACCCGGCGAACCATCGCTGCCGGCCCTACGGGCCTTACAATCGCATCCGTATCCTGCGTCCCAGCCCTTACGGGCTGGGCTATCTGCTGGCGGCCCGCCGGGCCTGGAAACGGCATCGAATTCTTCCCACTTCCAGGGCCAGTGCGAGCCACGGCATCGATGTCGAAAAGATCAATCGGCAATCGAAAATCGGCAATCGGCAATTCCACGGCGGCTCATCCTGCACATCGACGCGGACGCATTTTTCGCGTCGGTGGAGCAGTTGCTCATTCCCGCGCTTCGCGGGCGGCCGGTAATCGTCGGAGCCGGGTGCATCGCGTCGTGCTCGTACGAGGCGCGGCAGGCGGGGCTGCGGGCGGGGATGTCGTTGCGGGAGGCGCGGCGGCTGTGCCCGCGGGCGGTCGTCATGCCGGGCAACCAGGCGATCTACCGCTGCTTCGCCGAACAGGTGTGGTCGGTCTGCCGCCGCCACGTGGTCCAGTTGGAGACGTACCTGGACGAGGCGTATGGCAACGCGACGGGCATGGGCGAACTGTACGGCGGGGCGATGGAACTGGGCCGCCGCCTGCGACAGGACGTGCTGCGTGAGGTCCGTCTGCCGGTATCGATCGGCCTGGCGAGCAACCGCATGTTGGCGAAGATCGCGTCCGGGCACGCCAAGCCGGGTCGGGATTTCGGCGGGCGCGACGACGGCAGCGGCGTGGTGTGGGTGCCGCCGGGCAGCGAGGAGGAGTTCGTCGCAGGCCTGAACATCGAGGCGGTTCCGGGCATCGGGCACAAGACGGCCGAGATGCTGCACGACATGAACGTACACACGGTGCGGCAGTTGCGGGGGCTGTCGCGGGAGTCGCTGTCGGCGATGCTGGGGCAGCGCGGCGAGTCGATCCACGAGCGCTGCCGCGGGCGCGACAGCCAGGCGGTGCGTCCCGACGGCCCGCCGCGGACGATCTCGCGCGAGACGACGTTCCACCAGCCGACGCACGAGCCGGGGGCGATTCGCGGGATGCTGCACTACCTGCTGGAGCGTGCGATGCGGACGGCGCGGCGCCTGGGGCTGCTGGCCGGGCGCGTCGAGGTGAGCATCCGCTACGACGACTGGAAGGAGCTCGCGGCGTCGCGAACGCTGGAGGCGCCGACGGGCGAGGACGATGCGGCGCTGGCCGCGGCGATGGGCCTGCTGGAGCGGCTGCACCGCCGGCGGGTGGCGCTGCGGCACGTGGGCGTGGTGCTGTCGCATTTCGCGCCCGCGGGAAGCGAGACGACCCTGTTCACGGCGCCGCGGGAGGCGCGGTCGCGGGCGCTGTACGGGGCGATCGACTCGATCCGCGACCGGTGGGGCCACGCGGCCATCGTGACGGGTAAGTCCATCGAGTTGCTGGGCAAGCTGGAACAGAACGATTACGGGTTTGTGCTGAGGACGCCGTGCTTGACAAAGTGACACCGTTGAACGTCTGGTCGGGCTACTCGCCGATGCGCGGGCCGGTGACGCTGGGGCGGGTCATCGAGTCGGCCGCGGAGATGGGCCACGAGCGCCTCGCCCTGACGGACGTGAACGGCCTGTACGGCGCGCCCGAGTTTTACCGGCTTGCCGCCGAGGCGGGTCTGCGCCCGATCCTGGGCGCCGAGATCCGCCGCGGCGGGCTGTCAGCCGTGGCGCTCGTCGCGGCGGAGGAGGGGTACGCCAACCTGTGCAGGATCGTGACGAGGGTGAAGCGGGAGGGGAAAGTGTCAAGGGTCGAGTGTCACGAGGGGACGGAAACAACCGAACACGATCACGAGCACGATCCCGGTCACGAGGAGAAACCGCTTCGATCCGCGATGAGCGCGGTCCCTCTATCGAATGCAACCGGGGCGACACGCCCCGGCTCCGTTCCTTTCGCGAAGGAACCATTCCTCAACGACGTGTCCGCCCTTCAGGGCGGCTTGTACTGGATCGTAGAGGACGCGCCGGCGGCGGCGGCGATGCTCGCGGCCGGGATGGAACGCGGGCGGCTGTACCTGGGGATCGACCCGGCGGCGCAGGACGCCGACGTGCGGCACCGGCTGGTGCGGGCCGCCGACGAGATGCGTCTGCCGCTGATCGCCACGGGCAAGGCGATGTTCATCGAGAAGGACGACTACGAGGTGGCCCGCGTGCTGGCGGCCGGGCGGTGCGGCACGACAATGGACGGAGTCGCGTCGGCCGAGCTGCCGCATCCGGGAGCAGCGCTGCGCAGCGGGCGCCGGCTCGCCCGGCAGCTCGCGGAATGCCCCGCGGCCGTGCAAGCCAACCGGCGCCTGTCCGAGGAGTGCGCCGCGTGGCGGCTGCTGCCGCGCCGGCCGGTGTTCCCGCGGTTCGATTGCCCGCCGGGGACGGCGCCGGCGGAGATGCTCCGCAAGCTGTGCCGGGAGGCAATCGCCCGCCGGTACGGCCGGACGAGCGACCGCGTCGAGGCGCGGCTGGCGAAGGAACTGGGGCTCATCGAGCGGAAAGGGTTCGTGGAGTACTTCCTGGTGGTGTGGGACATCGTGCAGTACGCGCGGCGGCGCAACGCTCCGGTGGCCGGGCGAGGCAGCGGCGCCAGCAGCCTCGTGGCGTACCTGCTGGGGATCACGAACGTCTGCCCGCTGTCGCTGGACATTCCCTTCGAGCGGTTCCTGCACGAGCGGCGCGAGGACTTCCCCGACCTGGACATCGACTTCTGCTGGCGGATCCGCGACGACGTGATCGGCTACGCCCTGAGCCGCTGGGGACCCGACCGCACGGCCATGGTCTGCACGCACAACCTGTTCCAGGAGCGGTCGGCGTTTCGCGAGGCGGCGAAGGCATTCGGCTTTTCCGATGAACAGATTTCCGCCTCCGGCGAGGCGGACATCGTCGGCCCGCGCGCGAACCGGCATCTGGCGGCCGCGGCGCGGCTGGCGCGGCGGATGGTCGGCCTGCTCCACGTCGTGTCGGTGCACCCGGGCGGGATCGTGATCTCCCCTGGCCCGATGGCCGACGTGGCGCCGGTGGAGCCTGCCCCCAAGGGCGTGGACATCACCCAGTACGACAAGGACGGCGTGGAGGCCGTCGGGCTGGTCAAGCTCGACCTGCTGGGCAACCGCAGCCTCTCCACGATCCGCGCCGCGTGCGAGTTGATCGGCCGCCATGAAGGCGTGAGCGTCGACATCGAGGCCCTGCCGACGTCCGACGAGCCCACCGTCGCGATGCTCCGCGAAGCCGACACCGTCGGCTGCAACCAGATCGAGTCGCCGGCGATGCGCCACCTGCTGCGGGCGATGCGCCCGCGGGACGTTCGCGGGCTGATGAAGGCGCTGGCGCTGGTGCGACCGGGGGCCGCGTCCATCGGCATGAAGGAGGCGTTCATCCGGCGCACCCGCGGGCTGGACGCCGTGCCGGAGGGCTTCGGCCCCGTGGACGCCCTGCTGGCCGAAACGTGCGGGGTGATGCTCTACGAGGACGACGTGATGCTGGCGGCCGCGGAGATGCTCGGCACGAACCTGAGCGTGGCGGATCGGTTCCGCAAAGCCGTGCAGAAGTGCCGCGGCGACGGCGAACGGCTGCGGCTGAGCCGCGAATTCCTGGCCGGCTGCCGCGCCGCGGGCGTGCCGGAGGACTATGCCCGCTCGATGTGGGTCCAGATGGCGAAGTTCAACCATTACTCGTTCTGCCGGGCCCACGCGGCCAGCTACGCGATGCTGGCGTACACGTCGGCCTACCTGAAGGCGCACTGGCCGACGGCGTTCTGGACGGCGGCGTTGAACAACAATCAGAGCATGTACCCGCCGCGGGTGTATGTGGAACAGGCCAAGCGCATGGGCGTGCGCTTCGCGCTGCCGGATGTCAACCGTTCTGAGGCGGAGTTCACGGTGGAAGAACTGCCAATTGCCGACTGCCCATTGCCGGTTGCGTCCGGCAACAGGCCATGGGCAACAGGCCATGGGCAATTCATCCGCATTGGCCTGGGCTGCATCGCGGGCCTCGGCCCCGCCGGCGTCGAGACCATCCTCCAGACGCGGCGCGGCGCCGGGCCGTTCGATTCGCTCACCGAGTTCCTCGCCCGCACCCATCTCGGCCGACAGGAAGCCCGCAACCTCGTGCAGTGCGGGGCGATGGACTTCACCGGCCGGCGACGCCCGGCGCTGATGATGGAACTGAACCTGTTCTTCTCGCTGCGTCCGCACCGTGCGTCCAATGGCGGGCGGCTGCTGCCGCCCCGCCCCACTATTCCCGATACAATCGATGACTACTCCTGCGCGCACAAGTACGCCCAGGAGCGGCGGATTCTCGGTCTGAGCGTGCGCGAGCACCCCATGGCACTGCATCGCCCGCTGCTGGCGGGCCTGACCGACGCCGACAGCCGCGACTTGCCCGGCCGGGTCGGACGGCGCGTCCGCATCGCCGGCGTGCTGGAGGCCCAGCGGACCGCCCAGACGCAGACCGGCCAGACGATGATGTTCGCCACGCTGGACGACGAGTACGGGCTGTTCGAGGCGGTGTGCTTCCCGGCGACGTTCGCGGCCTCGGGGCCGATGGACCGCTACGGCCCGTGGATCGTCACCGGCAAGATCCAGGAGCAGTACGGAACGATCACGGTCACGGCCGACGCCGTGGCGTACCATGCGTTGAAGGCGGCGTAGGAGAAGCAATGTTAAATGCCAAATGCCAAATGCCCCCTCCGAGGCCCCTGAAAGGGGCGTCTGACGGCAGCCTCGGGCGCGAGCCCGTGGTTAACGCGCCGCTCACGAATGAGCCCCCGAAGGGGACGACTGAACCATGCCGCAGCGATCAATCGTCCCCTTCGGGGACTCCGCGAAATGGGGTGGCGACGACCTACCACGGGCTCGCGCCCGTGGCTACCATCAATCGCCCCCCTTCGGGGGCTCATGGAACATGACTGCCAAACGCACGTACATCATCGGCACGAGCGGATACTCGTTCGACGACTGGGTCGGGACGTTCTATCCCGACGGCACCGACAAGCGCGACATGTTCAGCCTGTACGCGCGGCACTTCGCGGCCGTCGAGGTGAACTACACCTTCTACCGCCTGCCGGCGCCCAGGACGATGGAGTCGATCGTGCGGCGAAGCGGGCCGGACTTCCGCGTGTGGATCAAGGCCAACCAGTCCACCACGCACGAGGGCGACCGCTCGACCGCGCCGGAGTTCCTCAAGGGCATCCAGCCGGTGGCCGACAGCGGCAAGCTCGCCGGCGTGCTTCTGCAGTTCCCGCAGCGGTTCCACCGCACACCGAGCAACCGGCAGTACCTGGCGGGCGTGCTGGGCGACTTCGGCTCGGTGCCGCTGGCGGTGGAGTTCCGCCACTTCACGTGGGACCACGATTCGGTGCTGGCGGGGCTTCGCGAGCGCAACGTGACGCTGGTGGTGCCCGACGTGCCGAACCTGCCCGGCCTGTACCGCCGCCCCGCCACGGCAACCGGCGACGTCGGCTACCTCCGCCTGCACTCGCGCGACGCCGGCAAGTGGTACGCTTCAGAGGGCACGGCCGACCGGTACGACTACAACTACAGCGACCAGGAGATGGCCGAGCTGCTGAAGGAATGGGACAACCTGGACGCGCCGCTTGGGCACGTCTACGCATTCTTCAATAACTGTCACCGGGGCCAGGCGGCGAGGAACGCCGAACAGATGCGGCGCATTCTGGGGCAGGTCTAGGGCGCGTACACGGCAAGCAGAACCTGCCCGCTGAAGCGGGCAGGCCTCGGAAGCTCTCGTTACTTCTTCTCGCTGCTGGCGAACTTCATCCCCGGTTTGCTGAAGTTGACTTCGTTATGGTAGGTGGCGTACTCGCTGACGATCGCGCCGTTCGTGCCGGCGCGCTGGAAGTGCCACGACTCCGGGTCGGCGAGCTTGTAGATCTGCCCGGCCGATCGCTTCGCCACGTACTTCGCCCTGAACCACGGCTGACCGTAGCCCCACGGGCGCCGTGCGGCGGGCATGTCGGCGATGAGCGTCTCGTCGCCTGCCCCCTTGTGCTCGCCAAAGAACTCGACCGTGCCGTACCGCACGTGCCAGGCCTCCATCTTGGGGCCATGGCCTTCGTTGCCGCCGACGTGGCGGTGCTCGGGCAGCATCTGGCCGGGCAGCAGGTAGATCTCGTGGCCGAGGTAGCCGAACCGCTGGTCCTTGAAATCGCCCTTGTAGGCCTTCGTGCCGCTGGCGGCGTACTGGCCGGTCTCGTTAATCCAGAAGATGCCGCCCATGCCCAGCTTCTCCATGTCGCGCTGCACGAAGTCCGACACCCAGAACTGGTCGGTCTTCAGCACGGCCGGCACGGGGTAGCCGAACGCAAGCATCATCGCGTGGTAGGCGTTCTTGGCGGCCGGGGCGTCCAGCGAGCCGTCGGCCTTGTACAGCGCGGCGTTGCCGGGGTTGTTCACGGGCGCCAGCGGCGTGTCGCCCTGCCGCTCGGCGGTGATGGCCTTGCCTTCGCCGCATCCGGAGGCGGCCAGCGCGAGAACGCACGCGACAGCGACGACGGCGAACATCGAGATGAGGCTTGAGGCAAACATGGGCGACTCCTGTCAAGTTGGGTGCCGCTACTCTACGCCAACCCGCGGCGTTCGGCAAGGGGTTCCTCGCCCGTTACAAGGAAGTTACCGACACAATCGGGCCTTGCGCGTCATAATGGGCGGTGAAGGGACGCGGCATGATCCGCAAACGCATCCTGGTGATTGAGGATGACGCGGCCATCCGGCAGGGCGTGGTCGACTCGCTGAAGTTCGCCGGCTACGACACCGACCAGGCCGGCGACGGGCGGACCGCTCGCCAGCGGGCAGCCACCAGCGAGTGCGACCTGGTGCTGCTGGACCTGATCTTGCCGGGGGCCGACGGGCTGGACATCCTGCGCGAGCTGCGGCAGTCGCGCCCGACGCTGCCCGTGATCGTCCTGACGGCCCGCGGGGCCGAGGACGAACGCGTGGCCGGGCTGCGCCTGGGCGCCGACGATTACGTGGTGAAGCCCTTCAGCCTGAAGGAACTGTTGGCGCGAATCGCGGCCGTGCTGCGGCGCTCGCCGGAGCGCCCGAGCGATCTGACGAAGGCGGCGGTCCCCGGCGGGCAGGTGGACTTCGCGCGTCGCGAGGTGGTGCTGGACAACGGGCGGCGGACGGCGCTGTCGGAGCGCGAGGCGGAGCTGTTGCGATACCTGGCCGTGAACGCGGGGCGCGCGGTGTCGCGCGACGAGATTCTTTCCCGCGTGTGGCGGATCAGCCCGGAAGGGCTGGACACGCGGACGATCGACATGCACGTGGCGCGGCTGCGAGAGAAGCTCGGCGACGGCGACGAGCCGCGCGTGCTGCTGACCGTCCGCGGCAAAGGATACATGTGGGCGGCGGCGAGTGAACCGGCATGAAGCGCACCTGGCCAATCTGGCTGGCGTTCGCGTGCGGCGTGGCGATGGCGGCGGGCGCCATGGCGTACGTCAGCGCGGAGATGCTGCGCATGGACGCCGCCGAGCGGCGGGCGAACCGCCAGGCCGACGCCGAGACGAAGGTGGGCCTGGCGCTGTGGCGGATGGACTCGGCGTTGATCCCGCTGATCGCGACGGAAAGCGCCCGACCCGTTGAGGGCTACACGGCGGCGCCGGCTGCCTCGCCGCAGGTGCTGCTGCACTTCGAGCTTTCGCCGGACGGGCGTCTCTCGTTGCCTACAGCCGCAAAGGCCGCCGCTCCCGCGCCCGGCCGATCCGGCGAACTGGCCGCCGCCATGGATGGGCCTCGTCGCCAACGGCTGCTGGCGGCCGTGCCGAAGCTGCCGGCGACCGTGCAGCCGAACCCGGCGGGCGATCCGGCGTCGGCGATGCGCGACCAGGCGCTGACCAACCTGGCGCAGCAAAGGGCTGACCGCACAAATCCCCAGCGGAGCCGGGCGGACTTGGTCCAGGCGATGAACACCGTCGAGCAGGTGATGCGGCAGTCGGCGACGGTCCAGGCGCAGAACGTCGACAACCGATTCGCCGGACCGTTGCCGGCACACCGCCAGGAGACGGCGGGCCCCCTGCTGCCGGTCTGGATGGACGGCATGCTGCTTCTGGCCCGCCGCGGACGCATCGCCGGGGAGGAACGCCTACAGGGCGCCTGGCTGAACTGGGAGCACATCCGCAAGTCGCTTGCGGAAACGGTCTCCGACCTGCTGCCCGAGGCGGACCTCGCGCCGGCCCCCGATGCCGGCGCCCGGCAGCCGTACACGCTGGCCTCGCTGCCCGTGCGCCTTGCGCCGGGCGCGGTGCCGGAGGAGATCGTGGCCGGAGGCTGGCCCGTTGCATGGACGCTGGCGATCTCATGGGCGGCGCTGGCTGCCGCGGCCGCCGCGGCGGCCTTCGTCCTGGCCTCCGTGCTGGCCTTGTCGCGCCGGCGGGAAATGTTCGCCACGGCGGTCACGCACGAACTGCGCACGCCGCTGACGACCTTCCGCCTGTACTCGGAAATGCTGGCCGAGGGCCTGATCCCCGACGAGGCGGCCCGGGGCGAGTACCTGCGCCGGCTGTGCGACGAAGCCCAGCGTCTCAGCCACCTGGTGGAGAACGTCCTGTCGTACGCGAGGTTGTCGGGGCGCCGGCCGGGCGAGGCGGCCGAGGCCGTGCCGTTGGGCCAGCTCCTGGAGCGAAGTCGCGAGAGCCTGGAGGCGCTGGCCCGGCGGGCGGGGATGGAGTTGGCCGTGACGCTGCCGCCGCTCGCGGCGGCGACGGTGGTGCGATGCAATGCCGACGCGGCCGGCCAGGTGCTGCTGAACCTGGTGGACAACGCGCGCAAGTACGCCGCGTCGGCCGAGGACCGGCGGATCGAGCTCGCGGCGGCGGTCGAGAACGGAACCGTCGAGATCCGCGTGCGCGACCACGGGCCCGGGGTGCCGACCGGCGAAGTGAGGCGGCTGTTCCGGGCGTTCGGCAAGTCGGCGCAGCAGGCGGCCAAGACGGCCCCCGGCGTGGGCCTGGGCCTTGCGCTGAGTCGCCGCCTGGCGCGCGACATGCGCGGCGACCTGCGGTACGAGCGTGCGGCCGAGGGCGGGGCGTGCTTCGTGCTGAGCCTGCCGAGAGGGGATTAGCAGGGATGCAGGGGATTCAGGGGATGGCAGGGAGACGAGAGGGACAACGGGGTTAAAGGGGTAGACACAAGAGGAGCCGCAATGAGCACGGACAAACGCGGGCGAAGGACCCAACGACCAATCTCCCACCTGTGTTCCTCCGTGTTCATCATTGCCTGGTTGCCCTGCTATTGCCTGGCCGCCGAGCCGGTCGCCTTCGCCGAAGGCAAGCTGACGATGCGGTACAGCGAGGGCGTGCCGAACTGGGTGAGCGGCAAGCCGGGCAACAACATCAACTTCAACGGGCGGCTGACCGACAAGGGTCCGCGGACGTTCAAGACGCTCATCCTGTCCAACCGCTACCTGCGCGTGGAGATCGTGCCGGAGGCCGGAGGGGCCGTGGCGCGCGTCGTCTACCTGCCGTCCGACACGGACATGTTCCACCTGGCGGAGTCGTGCAATAACGGCGTCGTCGGGTGGACCAGCGGCGTGAAGATCAGCTTCCCCTACAAGGAGCACGGCATCCGCCTGCCGGACCAGCCGGCGTCGTGGCGGCTGGTTCGCGACCCGTGCGACGGCTCGGCCGCCGTCGCCCTGTGGATGGAGTTCAGCCGCGGCGACGGCCCGTGGACCGAGACGATGTTCGGCCGCTACGGAAACATGCTGCTCAGCCAGCACGTGGCGCTTCGGCCGGAGGAGGCGGCGTTCCGCGTGACGTACCGGGTCGTGAATCCGACGCCCTACCGCCAGGGGCGGCAGCTCTGGAACGTGGCGACCTGGCCGCGGCGGCAGGGCGAGTTGGGACCATCGAAAACCGAGTGGGTTTTCCCGGCCTCGCACGTCAGCAGCCACAGCGGCGAGCGGTTCCGCCCGTACGACTTCGGCGAGCGCCCGCTGGCGGAACTGGGCGGCGCCAGCGTGTTCGGCTGGGCGATGCGGCATCCTTTTGTCGGGCTGTGGTATCCGCGGGCGCGAGTCAACCGCCTGCGGATCACCGATCCCAATGCCGCGCTCGGCGGCAAGCAGTTTTACGACGCCGAAAGCGACCGCCCGCGAGGCGTGGAGTTGTGGACGGGCAGCGACAGCATCTTCGAGCAAGTCGAGCACTGGATCGATCCGGGCGAGAGCTTCCAGTGTACCCTTACGTACGCGATGACCGAGAAGATCGGGAAGGTCGATTTCGCGAATGAACGAGTGGCGGTCAACGTGGAATTGGGGGGCGATGCGCCACGTGTGGAGGCCGTGACGTATCGACCGGTGAAGGCGCTGGGCGTGCTGTTGGACCGCAAGCGGGTTGGGGAAGCGATTCCCTGCTCGCCCGAAGAGCCGGCGCGGTTCGCGATGCCCGCGGGAGCCAAGGAAGGGCGGATCTCGCTCGTCGCCGACGGCGAGACGATCCTCGACCAGAGGTTCCCGCTGAAGGTCGAGGCCGACGACAAGCAGTACGAGGTGATCCGCAAGACGACCACCGGCGACGAGACGTGGGAGAAGCTGGGCGACTCCGAAAGCCTCGGGCGCAGCTACCACCGGGCGCCCTACCCGGCCGGGACGACCGCGCGGGGGCGCATCGGGTACCGGTCCGGCTCGCTCGACGCGGCGGTTGCCGCGTTGCGGCAGGCGACGGCGGCGGACGCCGGCGACGGCGAGGCATGGCACCTGCTGGGCGCGGCCCTTCTGGAGAGAGGGCAGGACGCCAACGCTCAGGCGGCGTTCGGCGAGGCGGTGAAGGCGAAGCGGCCATACGCCGCGGCGCGATACTTCCTGGCGCTGGCGGAGATCGCGGCCGGCCGAAACGACAGGGCCGCAACAGAACTGGATGACCTGCGGCGCGAGAGGCCAGGGCACTGGGAAGGCCGGCTGCTGCTGGCGTGGCTGTGCGGGCCGGCGGCGCCTGTCGGCAAGGCCGGCGGCGCCGGCGGGCACGGCATCGCGCGACGCCTGGCCGCCGAGGACCCCGCCGACCCGCGGGCGCTGCACGTCCTGTGGAAGGCGTGCGAGCGGACCGGCGCCGAGGCCGAGGGCCGCGCCGCCAAGGCGGCGCTCGATTCGGTCTTGGCCGAGCCGGGCGCCCAGCGGCGCCTGGAGGAGTTCCTCTCGGCGACGCGCGGGCGATACGCTCACCCCAACCGCATGAAGACGTGGGATCAGTGGCGCAAAAGCAAACAGGGATGAGTCCCATCGGGACCCATCCCTGTCGCGGAACGCTTCCAGTGAGACTGGACTACTTGGCGGCCTTGGGGGCCTTGGGGGCCTTGGGGGCCTTCGCGGCGGTCGCCTTGATGTCGGCGGCCATGCCCGTGGCGGGCGTGATGCTGACCTTCATGCCGACTGCCAGGTCGGTGATCGCCTTGCCGGCCGTGCCATCGACCGACACCTTCGTGTCCTTGTTGTAGTTCACGGTGACGTCGGCGGCGTCCTTCTTGCCGGGCTTCACGGTGAGCGTGCCCGTGCCATCCGCGGCGGCGCCGACATTCTTGGTCAACTCGCCGACCAGGGGCTTCTCCGCCGGGGCCTTGGGGGCCTTGTCCTTGGCTGCGTACGCCATGCCGCAGAACCCGACAATCGCCAGTACTGCCATTCCCGTTGCCAAACGCCTCATGTCCCATCTCCTACTGCCGCTGTTGCCCTTGTTCACCCTTGTTCTGGCCGAGGCGGCCTAACCGTCCGGTCAATGGCTGCAAGGTTTCGCTTGCGGCGCTACCATAGCTAACGCTTCGCCATTCTGGAAGTTTCGCCTGCCGATCCGGCGCGGCCGAAAAAAAACGCGAACGGGTCCTGCCCGTCCGCGATCCGTCGATCGTCTTGCCACGTCCGTCCGGCGCCCGCCGTCGCTACCGAATCCGGTACACCTGTCCCCGCAGCTTGACCACCAGTTCCTCGCCGGTCCGCTGGGCGGCCAGCACCTGGTTCTCCCGCACGCTGTTGGCCCGGGTCAACTCGAAGTACTCCTTGCTGTAGCGGTCGATCACCTGAAGCGTGTCGGCCTTCTTCTCCAGGTCCACGTCGGCGGCGTTGGCGGCCACCCACGTGTCGCCACGCCGGTACAGCGCCTGGTCGCCCGCCTGGCGGACGCTTTCCACTCGCTCGGCCTTGTCCGCCTCGTAGGCGTCCTTGCCCTTGTTGCCGATCATGGCCACGCCGCTCTCGGACGCCGCGCTCGGCGCCGGGGACGTCCTCGCCTCGCGCAGAACCTGGCGGTTCACCGCGTCCATCTGCCCGCCGGCGCCGCTGGCATGGCTCCACGCCTTCATGGCCTCGCCCGCTTTGGCCACAACCGTGGACATCGGGGCCTCGCCCTCGGACGCCGCCACGCGACCGCCCGTCGTGTCGTCGGCCAGGAAGCTCGTGTACGGCGTCATGATGCCGTGATCCCGGCTCAGCCGCACCAACTCGTCGATCAACTCCTTGTTCCTCCCGCGAAGCTGGATCTCGTCCAGCAGCCATCCCACGCGGCGCATCGCCCACAGCTTCTCCACGAACTGGTAGCTCTTGTTGCCGCACGGCTGCACCGTCACAGGGTACTCGAACGCCCGCTCCTTGCCCTGGTAGACCCCCTTGATCACCAGCGTCGCTCGCCCCTTGCCGTCGCCCTTGGGCAGCTTCTTCGCGTCGCCCGCGTCGTAGCGCCCCGCCACCACGATCTGGTCGCCGTCGAACAGGTCGCCCATCTCACGCGGGTACACGTCCCGAAGCGGCAGCCCCTGCACCGTCACGCCGAGCCCGGTCATCACCGGGTTGCGGATCTTCGAGTACAGCGAACTCACCTTCGCCTCGATCGGTTCCCTGGGCTTCACATAGTCGCTCCGCCCGCCATTCTCGGCCGCAAGCTTGTCCAGCAGCCGCACGTTCGGCTCGTAGCCCACGCCAAAGGCGAACACGCGCGCGTGGGCGTCGTTGGCGCTCCTGGCGTCCGCCAGGATGTCCGCGTCCTTCACCTTGCCCACCGTCGCCTGGCCGTCGGTGAGGAACATGACGTACTCCGGGCGGGCCTTGTCGGTGCACTGCTTCATGGCGGCCTGGAGGGCGTCGCGGATGTTGGTGCCGCCGGTGGCGTCGATGCGGTCCAGACGCTCGAGGGCCTCGCCCACGTGCTTCTCATCCGCGTCCACGAGCTTGTCGAAGAACGGCTCGACCTGGTCGTTGTAGCCGATCACGTTGAAGCGGTCCTCGCGGTTGAGGTTCTTCACGATGAACTTCAGGGCGTCCTTGGCCTGCGCGAGCTTCTCGCCGCTCATCGAGCCGCTATGGTCCAGCACGACCACCACGTCCTTGGCCACGACGTTCTTCTCCGACCCGCGCGGGTTGGGGCTCACCAGCATCAGGAAGCAGCCGTCCTTCTTCTCGTCGCCCTGCCAGGTCAGGAACGTCGCGCCCACGGCCTCGTCGGACGCCCTGTAGAAGCACTGGAAGTCGCTGGTCGGCAGCGTGCCCTTGGCCTCGAACGTCGCGATCACCTCGCGCGGGCCCTTCCGCTCCACGTTCAGCGAGTGCGTGGGCGAGTACACGGCCGTGATGTCCGTGTCGGCCTTGAGATCCACGCGGACGCGGACCGACTCGATGGGCCTGGCCGAAAACTTCTCCGTGTTCAGCGGATACCACACTTCCACGAGGTCGCGGTCCTTCTTGCAGGCGTTCTTGTAGGTCACCAGCACCTTGCAGGGCTTGCCCGGCAGCAGCGGGAACGCCCGCGTCTTGTACAGGCCGAACCCCGCGTACTCCAGCAGAGCCGGATCCTTCTTGCTGCGCACGATGTCCTCGTAGATGCGGCGGGCCTCGTCGGCCGGCAGGAGCCTGGCCGCGAACTCCTTGCCGTCGACGACGAGGGTCATGCTGTCCACGGCGGCGTCGGGCGGCACGGGGAACAGGTACTCCACCTCGATCATGCCGCCGCCGGTGTTCACGAACTCCTGGTCGATCGCCACGCCGGCCACCTGGTCGCGAACCGTGATGTTCACGTGGTGGTACTTCACCGCCCAGTGCCCGCGAACGCGCAGCTCCGGCCGAACCGGAACGATCATCCCGTCGGCGAACGAAGGCGAGGCGAACAAGCCGACCGAGGCAAGTATGAACAGGACGCGCTTCAGCATAGTTGGCTCCTTGCGTTTGACTCTGCCCGGTTAGACGCCGCATTCCGGGGATGGTTCCCGTCCATCCGCAACAAGCGCGGCAACGGCGCGGCGGGCGATCCCCGTTTCTTGCCCCGTCGTGCTTGCATCCTCGGCCCGGTTCGGCTTCCATAGTGCCGCGAACACGCACAGGAGACGGACATGGAGTATCTTCATCGCCGGGCGCAGCAGGTCGAGGACCTCTTCTTCCTCGAACAGGACCGAAGGCTCATCGAAGAACTGCGTAAGCTGAAGCACATGGAGCGCAGCCGCAAGGCCCTCGCGGACGTCTCCGGCATCCAGGACCCCGCCATCCTTGACAAGCTCATCGAGTTGGAGATCTCCCCCGAACTGCTGGCCACCCTGGCCGTGGCGCCGCTGGTCGAAGTCGCCTGGGCCGACGACCAGGTCCACGACGACGAGAGGAAGGCGATCCTCAAAGCGGCTGAGAAGAACGGCATCGCCGCCGGGAGCGTCGACCACATCCTGCTGGAACAGTGGCTCACGCACCGCCCCTCGCCCCGCCTGCTGGAGGCATGGGCCCACTACATCACCGGCCTGTGCGAGAAACTCACCGACGAGCAGCGCGAGGAACTGCGAAAGGACTTCGTGACCCGCGCCCGCTCCGTCGCCGACGCCGCCGGCGGCTTCCTCGGCTTGACCTCGCGCATCTCGGCCGCCGAGGAGGGAGTGATCGCCCGGATGGAAAAGGCGTTCGGCCCCACGTAGCGCCGGTGTGATACACTGTCATCAACGCGGAACGGGCCTGGCCCAATAGGGAGTCTCACCTGCCATGAACGAAGCACATGACATAGTCCTCGCTTTGCTGTGTGTGTTCGTGGGCCTCGCGGCCCCGGCCGCGGCCGAGCCGTTCGGCCCCGACAAGCCCAACGCCATCGACGTGAGCGGCGTGGAGGCGAAGTTCGTCCGCCTGGCGATCCTCACCTCCTCCGGCCACCCGTGCATCGACGAGTTGGAAATCTACGCCGCCGGCAGCAACGACAACCTCGCCCTGGCCTCCGGCGGCGCGAAGGCGACGGCCTCGTCGCTGCTGGAAGGGCACGCGATCCACCAGGTCGCCAACCTCAACGACGGCAAGTACGGCAACTCGCACAGTTGGATCGCCGCCGGCGCCGAAAACGAGTGGGCGCAGATCGAGTTGCCCAAGGCAGCGAGAATCGGCCGCGTGGTCTGGTCGCGCGACCGCGATGGAACGTTCCGCGACCGCATGCCGCAGGGCCTGGAGGTGCAGGTCTCCGCCGACGGCAAGGAGTGGAAGACCGTCGCCCGCGCCGGCGACGCAACCCGGACGGCGACTCCAAAGCCCGCACGCGAAGCGAAAGCCCGACGGCCCGACGCCCCGAAGGCCGCCTCGGACGCCGTGCCTCCTCCGCCCGCCGACGCCAGCCACGCCGACCTTGTCCGCCACGCCTTCGCCGCCGAGGCCGCCTCGTTCGCCCGCGTCGACCGCACCGCGCCGCTCGACCGCGTGCTCAAGCAGGCCGACGACATGCTCGACCGCCTCGCCGCCCGCGGCCTGGACGTCTCGGCCGAGCGGGCCCAGTTCGCCGCACTGCGCCAGCGAGCCGCCGCCCTCGCGGTCGCGACCGGCCTCGACGCCAGCGCTGGCCGGCAACTCTTCCACGACGCCCGCATGGCCAAGCGCCGGCTCATGCTGCGCGATCCCGACCTCGCCCCGCTGGGAAAGCTCCTGCTTGTGAAGCGGCACCCTTACACGCCGTCGCACAATTACAGCGACATCATGGACTCCCGCTTCCGCGCCGGCGGCGGCATCTGCACCCTCGACATCCCGTGCCGCAACGGCCGACTCGATCCCGCCGACGCCAAGCTCACCATGCTCTTCGACGGCGCCGCCGGCATCGCGCGCGACCCCGTCCTCGACTTCGACGCACGCACTATCTACTTCGCCTGGCGCCCGATGGACGCCAACGCCCCGTCGTACTGGCACATCCACCGCATGGACGCCAACGGCGCCAACGTCCGCCCGCTCACCGACGGCCCCTACCACGACTACTACCCATGCCCGCTGCCCGACGGCGGCCTCGCCTTCGTCTCCACACGCTGCCGCTCGCGATACCTCTGCTGGGTCCCCATGGCCATGGTCCTCTTCCGCATGGACGCCAACGGCGCCAACGCGCGCCCCCTCTCGCACGCCAACGTCAGCGAGTGGGGACCCTCCGTCATGCGCGACGGCCGAATCATCTGGACACGCTCGGAGTACCTCGACAAGGGCGCCGACTACGGCCACACGCTCTGGGCCATCCGCCCCGACGGCACGGCCCCCGAACTCATCTACGGCAACAACAGCGGCCTCAACCTGATGAACGGCCGCGAGGTCCCCGGCAGCGAGGAAGTCTGCGCCACGCAGATCTCGCACTTCGGCGACTTCAACGGCCCCATCGCCCTCGTCGACGTCAACAAAGGGCGATTCGCCCGCGACTCGGCCACCGTCATCACGCCCGACAACACGGCCACGTCCAACGCCGGCGTCTTCCGCGATCCCGTCCCTATCAGCCGTGATCACGTCCTCATCAGCCACAAGGCCGGCACGCAGTTCGGCCTGTACGTCATCGACCGATGGGGCAACCGCGAACTGCTCTACGTCGATCCCGCCATCGGCAGCATGGCCCCCACGCCGTTCCGCGCCCAGCCTCGCCCGCCCGTGCTCAGCGCCGGCCAGGAAGCGCCCGCCAACGAGACCCGCCCCGGCCGGCTGATCGTCATGGACGTCTACGACGGCCTGGGGCCCGACGTGCAGCGCGGCACGGTGAAGTACATCCGCGTCTGCCAGGAACTCAAGTCGGACCTCGAGGCGCTGCCCGACGGTCGCCTGCGCGAAACCTACCGCGACTTCCACCGTTTCTACGCAAGCCCGGTCGACCAGATCAGCGGCCCCGTCGGCTGGCCCGGCTACGTCGCCAAGGGCGTTGTCGGCCTGGCGCCCGTCGAGGCCGACGGCTCGGCCCAGTTCGAGGTCCCCGCCGGCAAGGTGCTCTACCTGGAGGCATTGGACGCCGACCTCAACGAAGTCCAGCGAATGCGCAGCGTCCTCCAGGTGCAGCCCGGCGAGTCGCGCTCCTGCAACGGCTGCCACGACAGCCGGTCCTCCGCCGGCGTGCCGCGTTCGGCCGCCGCCTTGCGCCGCCCCGCGTCCAAGCTCCAGCCGCCGCCCTGGGGCGCCGGGCCGTTCGCCTACGAACGAGTTGTCCAGCCCGTGCTCGACGCCCGCTGCGTCCGCTGCCACGACGGCCGCGACGCCAACCGAACCGATCTTCGCGGCCTGCACGACCGCAACAAGATCCCCGCCTCCTACACCGCCCTCATCAAGGGCGGCTGGGTGCATTACTTCAACATGAACTGGCACCTTGGCCACACCAAGGCCGAGCCGCTTACCTTCGGCACGGTGAAGAGCAAGCTCTTTCCCGCCTTGGCCGGCAAAGGCCACGAGGACGTGAAACTCTCACCGGCGGAACTGCACGCCATCAAGTGCTGGATCGACCTGAACTGCCCGCTGTGGGGCGACTACAAACACGTCAGCCAGCGCCCCACCTAGGCCGTCGCTCAACTCAAGCCCGCGCCGTAAACCAACCAACTTGACGCAACATTTCATCACCTCCTTGCTTCTCGCCGGTGAAACGGGTAGACTGCCACTCCAGTTTGCGGCCGCCCGAAACGCGCGATCCGCCCAGAGAAAGGAAACGGAGCAGCATGAGCAAGCAGGTTGTGAACTACTTCACCAGCGAATCGGTCACCAAGGGACACCCCGACAAGGTGGCCGACCAGATATCCGACGGCGTTCTCGATAGCCTCATCGCCCGGGATCCCCGCGCCCGCGTGGCGTGCGAGACCCTCGTCACCACCGGCCTGGTCGTCCTGGCCGGCGAGATCACCGTCCACAACCACAAAGCCGAGGAGGCCCTGTTGCAGGTCGAAGAGACCGTCCGCAACGTCATCCGTTCCATCGGCTACGACGACCCCGCCACCGGCTTCGACTACCGCTCGTGCGCCGTCATCAAGACGCTGCACAGCCAGTCGGCCGACATCAGCCAGGGCGTCACCGCGACGAAGGAGAAGGAACAGGGCGCCGGCGACCAGGGCATCATGTTCGGCTTCGCCTGCGACGAGACGAAGGCCCTCATGCCGCTGCCCATCCACCTCGCCCATCGCCTGACCTACCGCCTCAGCGAGGCCCGCGAAAGCGGCCAGATCAAGTGGCTGCGCCCCGACGGCAAGAGCCAGGTCACCGTCAAGTACATCGACGGCGTCCCGGCCGGGCTGGACACCATCGTGCTTTCCACGCAGCACACCGAGGACGCGATCGACCCCAAGACGGGCAATATGTCCGCCAAGGCGCGCCGCGAACTGGTCGACAAGATCATCAAGCCCGCCATCGACGCGCACTGCCCTGATCTCTGGTCCGGCCGCATCTGCTTCCACATCAACCCGACGGGCCGCTTCGTCATCGGCGGGCCGCACGGCGACAGCGGCGTCACCGGACGCAAGATCATCGTGGACACCTACGGCGGGCGCGGCGCCCACGGCGGCGGGGCCTTCAGCGGAAAGGACCCCTCCAAGGTCGACCGCTCCGCCAGCTACATGGGCCGCTACATCGCCAAGAACATCGTCGCCGCCAAACTCGCCAAGGTCTGCGAAGTGCAGCTCTCCTACGCCATCGGCGTGGCCGACCCCATCAGCATACTGGTCAACACCGAAGGCACGGCCGTCGTCGCCGACGACACGCTCTGCCAGGCCATACGCGACGTGTTCCCGCTGCGCCCGCGGGCGATCATCGAGCACCTCAAGCTCCTGCGGCCGATCTACCAGGACACGGCCCACGACGGGCACTTCGGACGCGACGGCTTCACCTGGGAGAAGACCGACATGGTGAAGGACCTGCGGAAGGCGTGCAAGGTGTAACCACGTGACGGCTCCCCCGACGTGGACGATGCCCCCGCCCCCGCCGACGGCGCGAAGCACCCCGCCGACATCGTGCCAGCGAAGCAGCAGGGGTATCCGGAGCGAACGGCCCTCTGCGATCCCCGTGCCGGCTCCGCCCTTGGCTTGCCCCTTGGCGGCTCTCCCAGCGCCTGAGCAAGGACCGTTCAGACGTCTTCGGGGCACGCCCGCGCTAGACGGCCTGCACCGTGCGCCCGCGCCGGCGCTTGCGGCTGATGAGCTTGCGTCCGGACGGCGTGCGCATCCGCGTCCGGAACCCGATCTTCTTCGCCCGTTTACGTTTTGATATCCTGTGCGGATACTGCATGGTGCGGTCTCGCTAAAAATTGTGCCGTAGTTGCCCGCCCCGAAGAAGGCGAGCCGAGTAATATACCCACCACGCCTTGGCGTGGCAAGCATGTTTTGGGACAAGCAATCTTACGAAGTTCTCCCGGCACTCAGCGTCCGGCGGCGCGAGCTGCGGCATAGCCTGCGCATGGTCACCGCCGGATGGATGTTCGGCATCGTCTGGATGACCTGTGTCGGCGGCAGCCGCATGAACGTCTTCGGACGCATGCTCGGCTTCGACGACTGGCACTTCGGCCTGCTCACCTCCTTGTCCTTCATCGCCACCTTCGGCCAACTCTTCGCCACCCTCATCATCGAGCAGACCGGCCTGCGAAAGTACCAGTTCATCTACTGCATGGCCGCCTCGCGACTGCTCTGGCTCGCCGTCGCCGCCGTGCCCCTGGCCCTCGGTCCCGGACCCGTTGCCATCGCCGTCATGCTCTCCATCCTCCTGGTGTCGCACTTCCTGTCCGCCATGGGCCAGCCCGCCTGGTACACCTGGATGGGCGACCTCATCCCCCGCCGCATCCGCGGCCGATACCTCGCCATCCGCGCCAGCGCCACACGAATGGCCCAGTTCGCCGCGGTGTTCGCCCTGGCCATCACCATGGACATCCTGGTGGACCCGCACAAGCCGCTCACGGCCGCGGCGCAGCCGGTCGTGCAGTGGGCGGTCTGCGCCATCTTCGCCCTTGGGGCAATCTTCGGCCTCGTCGACGTCCTGCTGTTCCTGCGAATCCGCGAGGTCGTCCGCTCTCGCCCGACGGAACCGCGACGACCGGCCGTGAGCATCGTCCTCCGCGCCCTGCGCCTGCCCCGCCCCTTCGCCGCGGCCCTCTGGCCGCTTCGCTACTCGGCCGCCATGGCCAGCGAGATGCTCATCTCCCCCATGCGCGACCGCGTCTTCCGCCGCTACGTCATCTACGGCGCCACCATCACCTTCGCCGGCACCGTCGCCGAACCGTTCTTCTGGCGCGACATGCTCGAATCCATCCGCTTCAGCCAGACCGCAACCGACCTGATGTTCATGGTCATCGCGCCCGTGATGGGGCTGTTCGCCGCTCAACTGTGGGGCCGGCTCATCGACCGCTGGGGCCGCCGCCCCGTGCTCATGATCAGCACCGCCATGGTCTGCTGCTCGGTCATCCCCTACTTCCTCGCCTCGCGACACACGCCCAATCCGCAGTTCGCCGTCGACGCCGCCGCCTGGGCCGTCCAGGCCGCCCAACACGCCGTCAACGCCTCCCTCGGCTGGGCGGGCGTTTCCGTCCACTGGCAGGGCCTCGGGCCGCAGGCCCCCGTCGGCGCTTTCCTCGTCATGCTGCCCATGGCCTTCTTCGGCGGCGCCGGCTGGTTCGGCGTCATGCTCGCCCAGAGCGGCATCATCCTGGGCTTTGCCGACGGCCAGGGACGCAGCAAGTACGTGGCCGCCCACGCCGTGCTGCTCAGCGTGGGCGGAATCGTCGGGGCCACCTTCGGCGGGTGGGTCGCCCACACGATCGCCTCCGCTCCCTGGTACGCCCCGCTGCGCATCGGGGCCTTCGAGTGGAACAACTGGCACGCCACCTTCCTGCTCTCCTTCGGCGGGCGCGTCGCCGCCCTTTGTCTGCTCTTCGGCATGCCCGATCCCGGCGCCGGCAAGGTCCGCGACATCTTCCGCGACTTCGGCCAGGACGCCTACAACTACGTCACCGGCCGACTGCTCTACGGCCTCCGCATCTTCGGCTGGTCGCCCCGGGCCGATGGCCCTGACCGCCCGGACGCGGAGACGCCGAGGGAAGACGAAGCGGCAACAAGTACCGAACACGGATGACCGCCGATAAGGAGAAAATGCCTCCTCCCATCCCCTTCATCTGTGTTTGTCGTTTCCACCCATCTCCCCCGCCCTCCGCGCCGCCGCGGCCAGGAACTCATCGTCCTCCCGCGTGAACACCACGCGCGCCTTCGGCACGCGCTCTATTTCGAATCGCGCCAGCAACTCCGCCATGCTCGCCTCGCGGCGCGTATCCAGCAGGCCCGACCAGTACCCCAACAGCCCCAGCACCCGCTCTCGCGTCGCCCCCGCCCGCCGATACCGCCCCAACCGCGTGTCCCCGTGCCGCTTCGCCAGCCGCCGCCCGTCGGACCCCACCACCAGCGGCAAGTGCCAGTACTCCACCTCCGGCCCCAGCCCCAGCAGCCGCCTCAAGTGAATCTGCCTCGCCGCCGACTCCAGCAGGTCATCGCCCCTCACCACGGCCGTGACGCCCGCGGCGCAATCGTCCACCACCACCGCAAGTTGGTACGCCGCAAGCCCGTCATTCTTGAAGATCACGAAGTCCCCACACGTCCGCGCCAGGTCAAACGTCTGCTCCCCCGCGAATCGATCCGCAAATGAGATCGCCCCTTCGGGCACCCTCACCCGCCACGCTGCTCGTCCTTGAGGCCTGCCCGCTTCAGCGGCGCAGATCCTTCCCTCTCCCGCCTCAGCAACGCAGGTCCTTCCCTCTCCCGCTTCAGCGGCGCAGGTCCTTCCCTCTCCCGCCTCAGCGGCGCAGGTCCCCTCTCCTGCCGCACCAGCGACGTTCCCGCCTCGCGGGCGACACGTTCCCGGGTACACCCCCGCCCCATCCTCCGCGTGCGGCGCCGACGACGCGTTCCGTGCATCCTTCCGGCTGCACGTGCACGGATACGCCCATCCCGCCGCCGCAAGCCGCTCCAGCGCCGCTCGATACGCCTCCCGCCGCTGCGACTGCCGCACCGCGGGCCCCTCCCACTTCAGCCCCAGCCACGCCAGTTCCTCCAGCATCTCCTCGGCCGACCCCTTCTTCACCCGCGGGCCGTCCAGGTCCTCCACACGCAGGAGCATCCGCCAGCCGCGCTGCGCCGCCAGCAGGTGATTGATCAGGAACGTCCGCGCGTTGCCCAGGTGCAGCGCACCCGTCGGCGAGGGCGCCAGCCGCGTCACGGGTTGAGGTCGCATTCGCTACTTCTTCTCCGCGGGCTTGCTCGTCGGCTCCCTCACCGCTTCGACCACCACGTTCCCGTTCGCGCCGCCAACGCCGCCCACGATCTTGACAACCATCCCCCCGCCCCCGCCCCCGGCCCCGCCGAATATGATCCGCCCCGCGGTCGTCCCGCCCCGCGTCCACCCGCTCTGACGGTGTGCCCGCATCTCCTTCAGCTTCTCCGTCTGGGCAGCATCCAGCACGTCCTTGGCGATCTCGTCCAGGATCTGGTTGTCCAGCTTCTGCCGGTCGGTCAGATCCTTCAGATCCACATACCTGAACGCCGCCTTCTCGACCAGCTCGTCCACCTTCGCCTGCTGCTTCTCGCCCAGGGCCAACGGCCGCAAGTGGCCCGCCATCCGCCGCGCCAGCGACGCCTTCTCCCACGCCAGGCGCTGCTCGGGCTTCAGCAGGCCTAGCACCTCGACCTCCTCGTCGGTCGCCATCTTCGCCTGCGCGGCCTGCCTCTCGGCGATCTGCTTGCGCAGTTGCTCCCGCTCCTTCCGCGACGCCTCGTCGTCTTTCTCGCCCAAATCGCCCAGCTTCCGGTACAACTCGCGCGTTCTCTTCGCCTCCTCCGACGCCTGCCACTCGCGCCGCTTGTCCCAGTGCCTCTGCACGATCTCCTTGACCTTCGCCTCCTGTTCACCCGTCATGTTGGCGTCGGCCTTCATGGGCTCCCATCGCCCCAGGCCGGTCGGCTGCGCCTTGGAGCCCCGCGCCACCGCGGCCCCCCCGCCGATCTGCCCGGGACCGATGATCGTGATCCCTTCGCCCCCGCCGCCCTCGACCACCGCCGCGTTGCCGTCCCTCGGCTTCGCCCTCGGGGCCGCAAAGGCTATCGACGCCGCAAAGGCCAACACCGCGATGGTCTGCACTGCCTTCATGTTCGATCCTCGTATCCCGATGGATTCCTGATACGGCTCGCCTCTTGGCGAGCACCTCGTTGCGTGCTTAACGCACTTCCCTCCCCCGCATT
>CAYWTX010000652.1:0-2796 GCA_964461295.1 uncultured Planctomycetaceae bacterium
CCCCTCGCGGAACGAACGAGAAGAACGCCTCCTCGCGCGGAACGAACGAGAAGAACGCCTCCTCGCGGAAAGAACAGAGCCGGGGCGTGTCGCCCCGGTTGGGTCCGAACCAGGGACCGCTCCCCTCGCGGAACGAACGAGAAGAACGCCTCCTCGCGGAAAGAACGGAGCCGGGGCGTGTCGCCCCGGTCGGGTCCGAACCAGGGACCGCTCGCCCCGCGCCGAACCGCAAAGGGCGCCGCTTCCATTCACGCCTCCCTCCATTGCGAACAACCCCCCCCGCCGCGTATATTCTCGCCGCCATGGCGATACGCATCATCGAATCCGGCAGCCCGCTTGCCGACCCGGCCGTGATGGCCGTCCGCGACGTGCTGCGCAGCGGAGGAATCACCGGCACGCGGGCCGCCGGGGCCGACGTGCGGTCGGCCGTCGAGGCCTGCATCGCCGACGTGCTCGCCCGCGGCGACCAGGCCGTCATCGACCTCACCGTTCGCATCGAGAAGGTCCGCCTGACGCCGCTGACGTTGCGCGTCGAGCCGGCCGTGCTTGCGGCCGCCCATGCCGCCGCCGAGCCGGCCTTCCTCGCTCTCGTCCACCGCGCGGCGGCCAACATCCGCGATTACCAGCGGGGCATCCTCCACCGCGACGGACCTCCGCTGCGGCGAGGCGGGCGCGAACTGGGCGTGCGGTACACGCCGGTGGACCGCGTGGGCGTCTTCGTGCCCGGCGGCAGCGGCAGCGGGGCGGTGCTCGTCTCCACCATGCTGATGACCATCGTGCCCGCCCAGGTCGCCGGCGTTGGCGAGATCGCCCTCGTCAGCCCCCCTACCGTCAACGGCGATGTCAGCCCGATGATCCTCGCCGTCGCCGACGAACTGGGCATCGCCGAGGTCTACCGCGCCAGCGGCACGGCCGGCCTTGCCGCCCTCGCCATCGGCACCGCGAGTATCCGCCGCGTGCAGAAGATCGTCGGGCCTGGCAACGCGTTCATCACCGAGGCCAAGCGGCAGCTTTTCGGCCGCGTCGGCATCGACAGCCTGGCCGGACCCAGCGAGGTGCTCATCGTCGCCGACGACACGGCCGATGCCGAATGCGTCGCGGCCGACATGCTCGCCCAGGCCGAGCACGACCCCGGTTCGGCCGTGCTGGTCACGCCGTCGCGTGAGTTGGCCGACGCGGTCGCGGCGGCGGTGGAGCGGCAATTGCCGAAACTGGAGCGCGCGGCCGCCATCAAGACCGCGCTGGAACAGTTCAGCGCCATCCTCGTCGTTCCCGACCTCGCCGCCGCGTGCGGCGTGGCCGATGACTTCGCCACGGAGCACCTGCAAATCATCACGGCCGACGACGACGCCTGCCTGGCCCGCATCCGCAACGCGGGCGCGATCTTCCTGGGACCGAACACGCCCGTGCCGGTGGGCGACTACTACGCCGGTCCCAGCCACGTGCTGCCCACGGGCGGCACGGCGAGGTTCTTCTCGCCGCTGAGCTGCAACGAGTTCCTGAAGGCCTCCAGCATCCTCCGCTACGACGCCGATTCGCTCGCGGCCGACGCGGCCGACGTGATCGACTTCGCGACCCGCGAGGGCCTGACCGCCCACGCGACGGCCGTGCGTATGAGAACAGAGAAGAGAAAGTAGCAGGGATAAAAGGGATGAAGGAGATGAAGAGAACTTATCTTCATCCCCTGCATCCCCTGTATCCCTGCTAATCCATCACGATGGCGAGATTTCGCGACAACATCATCAACATGCGGGCCTACGTCCCCGGCGAGCAGCCGCAGCCGGGCGAGAAGGTCATCAAGCTCAACACCAACGAGAACCCCTACCCGCCCTCGCCGAAGGCGATGGCGGCGATGCGGGACTTCGACGGCGAGCGGCTTCGCCTCTACTCGCACCCCATGGCCCGCGAATTCCGCGCCGTGGTGGCCGAGGTGCTCGGCCTGCCCGTCGAGTGGATCATGCCCGGCAACGGCAGCGACGACGTGCTGGGAATGATCTGCCGCGCCTGCGCGGGGCCGGGCGACACCGTTGCCTTCCCCATGCCCAGTTACACCTACTACCGCACCCTGGCCGCCGTGCAGGGCGCCGCCTGCGCCGAGACGCCCTTCGACGACGACTACCGCCTGCCCGCCGATGCCCTCGCCGCCGCCAACGCTGCCGTCACGTTCGTCGCCAGCCCCAACAGCCCTTCGGGCACGGGATTCGCGACGGCGGAACTGGACGCCCTGGCCGGCCGCGTGCGCGGGCTGCTGGTGATCGATGAGGCCTACGCCGATTTCGCCGATGAGAACGCGATGGACCTTGTGCGCCGCCGTCAGAACGTCGTCGTTCTCCGCACGATGTCCAAGGGCTACTCGCTGGCCGGCCTGAGGCTCGGCTTCGGCGTGGCCCGGCCGGAGGTGCTCGCACAACTGGCCAAGGTGAAGGACCACTACAACGTCAGTTCGGTGGCGTGCCTGGTGGGTGCGGCCGCGGTTGCCGATCAGGCCTACCTCGCCGCGTGCGTGGCGAAGGTGCGGGCCTCGCGGGCCGCCCTGACAAGCGAGCTGGAGCGGATGGGCTTCCGCGTCTGGCCGAGTCAATCGAACTTCCTTCTCGCGCAGCCCCCGTCGGCGCCGGGCGCGAGGAAGGTCTACGAAGCCCTCAAGGCAAAGGGCATTCTGATTCGATATTTCAATGAGCCGCGCCTGGACGACAAACTCCGCATCTCGGTCGGCGCCGACGAACAGAACGCGGCCCTCGTAGCGGCGCTGCAAGAGACAGCCAACACATGAACCGCAGAGAGCGCAAAGAACGC
>CAYWTX010000653.1:0-5728 GCA_964461295.1 uncultured Planctomycetaceae bacterium
ACACGCCGACCGGCCGCGGGCCGACGACCGACGAAGGCAAGATCCGCGCGCTGGCCACGATCCACAACATCTCGCTGATCACGACGATGACCGCGGCGGACGCGGCAACGGCCGCGATCGCTGCCCTGAAAGCTGCCGCGGAGAGCGAGCAGGACCCCGACAGCGCCTGGACGGTCCGCCCGTTGCAGGAGTACTTCCCGAAGTAGGGACGCCGGCGGGCGCGGAAGTCCAGGGAAGCGGCGCCTTGCGGAGCCCGATCGGCACGGTTCGGCTTCGCCCATTCCGATGCGAAGTCCGCCTGCGCGGGAGAACAAGGCCGGGGCGCGCCGCGCCGGCGGCGCTGGTGGATTGTGAAGGCTACCTTCGGGCGGGGGATCTGCGTAGACTGTGGCTCGATGGCCCTGAGCGCGGAACAGTATCTTCGCCCGGACGTGATCCAGCAGGTGCGGCGGCTGGACCTGAAGGCGCGGTTCATTGTCGAGGGATTGATGTCGGGGCTGCACGGCTCGCCGTTCCACGGCTTTTCGGTCGAGTTCTCCGAGCACCGCAAGTACACGCCGGGCGACGACATCCGCATGATCGACTGGAACGTGTACGGCAAGACCGACAGGTACTACATCAAGAAGTTCCAGGCCGAGACGAACCTCGATTGCCACCTGCTGGTGGACTGCTCGGGCAGCATGGACTTCACCCTCGGCGGGCGCATGACCAAGATGGACTACGCCATCTGCCTGGCCGCGGCGTTGGGCTATCTGATGGTCCACCAGCAGGACTCGGTGGGGCTGTTCACGTTTGACGAGAAGGTGCGGGCCTACCTGCCGCCGAAGACCAATCGCGCGCACCTGGTGAACATCCTGGGCCAACTGGCCCGCACCAAGCCGTACGGCCGCACCGGCCTGGCGACGGCGTTGCACGACATTGCCGGGCGCATCAGGAAGCGCAGCCTGATCGTGCTGCTGAGCGACCTGCTCGATGAGCAGGAGCAGGTGCTCAAGGCGTTGCACCACTTGCGGTTTCGCGGGCACGACATCATCATCTTCCAGGTGCTGGATCACAGCGAAGTGGCGTTCGAGTTCGACGGCTTGGTGCGATTTGAGGACCCGGAGACCGGCGACAGCGTGGACGCCGACCCGCGGGCGATCCGGGCGTCGTACATGGAGGAGTTCGGCCGCTTTATTGGCGGGTACAAGAGGCAGTGCCAGGCGATGCGGGCGGACTTCACCACGGTTCACAACGGCATGACGTTCGACAAGGCGTTGATCGAGTTTCTCGTCGATCGGCAGGGGAAGATGTAGGCGGTTGAGGACGGGTTGGAAGGCGGGCGGTTCGGCGGAGCGGCCGGGCCGCTCGGGCCGGCGGCTTTCGGGCTCCGCCGAGAAAGGGCACGCATGGACATACGCACGCGCCTTGAAGAGTTGACGCAGAACCTGTACTGGAGCTGGCACCCTCGGGTCATCGAAATCTTCCGCGACATCGACCCGCACCTGTGGCGGGAGGTCAACCACAACCCGGTGGAGCTGCTTGCGCGACTGGACGACGACACGCTCAGCCGCAAGGCGGGCGAGCTGGCCTTGAGCGCTCGCGTCAGCCAGGCGTTCCACGAGATGCAGGAGTACCTCGAATCCAACGACACGTGGGGCGCCTGGCACGCCGGGCCGCTGCACTCACGGCCGGTGGCGTATTTCTCGGCGGAGTTCGGCCTGCACGAATCGCTGCCGATCTACTCGGGCGGCCTGGGGGTGCTTGCGGGCGACCACCTCAAGTCGGCCAGCGACATGGGCGTTCCGCTGGTGGGGATCGGGCTGTTCTACGCGCAAGGGTACTTCCACCAGCGTCTGGACGAAAACGGTTTGCAGCACGAGGAGTACTTCGCCTCGGACGTGAACAAGCTGCCGATTCGCCGGGCCACCAACCACGCCGGGCAGCTCCGCATTCTCGTGCAGACCAGCACGGAGCAGATCTGGGCGGGGGTGTGGACCGCGAAGGTCGGGCGCAACCGGCTGATCCTGCTGGACACCAACGTGGAAGGCAACGACGATTCGCATCGCAATCTGACGGCTCAGCTGTACGGCGGCGACCAGCGGGTGCGAATCCTGCAGGAGTTGGTGTTGGGGGTGGGCGGCCTGCGGGCGCTGGAGGCGATGGGCATCGCGCCGGGGGTGATCCACATGAACGAGGGGCATAGCGCGTTCGCCGTGCTGGAACTGGCCCGCTGGTTGATGGAGCGCGACGGGAAGGACTTCGCGGGCGTGCGGGAAGAGGCGGCGTCGATGACGGTGTTCACGACGCACACGCCGGTGGAGGCGGGGCACGACCGGTTCGAACCGGGGATGCTGGAGGCGACGCTGGGCCCGCTTCGCAGGCAGATCGGCATCGGCGAGCAGGAGTTGATGGCGTTGGGGCGCGTTCGGCCGGAGGACCGCAACGAGCCGTTCTGCATGACGGTGCTGGGGCTGAAGATGTCGCGGTCGCGGAACGCGGTGTCGGCGCGGCACGGGCGGTTGAGCCGGGCGATGTGGCACGAGCTTTGGCCGAACGTCGCGGAGCATGAGGTGCCCATCGGGCACATCACCAACGGGGTGCACGTGGCCAGTTGGATGGCCGTGCCGATCGCGCCGCTGTTCACGGAGCACCTGGGCGCCAACTGGCTGGCGCAGATGTACGACCCGAAGGTGCTGGCGTTGGTGGACAGGATCAGCGACGTGGAGTTGTGGGAGCAGCACCAGATTCTGAAGGCGAACCTGGTGGACTACGTGGAGCGGCGGATGCGCCAGCAGGCCCAGCGGCGCGGGCAGAACCCGGACTTGCTGCCGCGGCTGGACCCTTCCGCGCTGACCATCGGCTTCGCCCGGCGCTTCGCGCAGTACAAACGGGGCGACTTGCTGCTGCGATACCTGGACCGGTTGGCGGGGATCGTGGCCGACCCGGAGCGGCCGGTGCAGATCATCTTCGCGGGCAAGGCGCACCCGCGCGACGAGGGGGGCAAGAAGCTGATCCAGCACGTCTGCCGGGTGGCGTGCGACCCGTGCTTCGCGGGCAAGATCGTGTTCCTGGAGGACCACGACATCAACGTGGGGCGGCACCTGGTGCAGGGAGCCGACGTGTGGATGAATCTGCCGCGCCGCCCGCTGGAGGCCTGCGGCACCAGCGGGATGAAGACGATCCTCAACGGCGGGCTGAACCTTTCCATCCTCGACGGGTGGTGGGCGGAAGCGTACGACGGCCAGAACGGGTTCGCGGTGGGCAACTCGGCCGAGAGCGTGGACTGGGAGAAGCAGGACATTTTGGACGCCGGCGGGGTGTTCGACGTGCTGGAGAAGCAGATCGTGCCGCTGTTCTACGACCGCGACGAGCACGGGGTGCCGCGCAAGTGGGTCGCGCGCCAGAAGCGCGCGATCAAAACGCTGGCGTGGCGGTTCAGCGCGCGGCGAATGGTGCTGGACTACGCGATGCGGTGCTACCTCCCCGCGGCCGGGGCGGAGGCGTGCTCGTTCCCGCTCAGGACGTGGCTGTGGCCGAGGCGGTAGGGCGCGTGCGAGCGGGACCGTTGTCGCGGGCGACCGTGGCGAGACGCCACGGCTCTGTTGAGTCAGGCAGCCGTTGGCCCCGACGCGGCCTCGAGGCGCCCGAAGGCGCGGAGGGTCCGGAGCGTCGCCAACGTCAGGATGCCTTGCCAGGCCCGCCTGGCCTGCTCCCACGCCGCCGGGTAAGCCTCGCCCCACGACCAAGTAGGCACCCACGAACCGTCGGGCTGCTGCCGGGCGATGAGAAAGTCGAGGCAGCGGTCCACGTCCTCGGCCAGCCCCTCGGCCAGCGGCGACTGCGGCGAACGGACGGCCGCCATGTATCCCGCGGGACGGAGGCAGTAGCTGTCCCACTTGGCGGGGTCGCGCTGGACGGCGTGGGCGACGGCCGGCCGTAGCCGCTCGACCAGCCTCTCGCGGAGCGCCGGCGGAGTCGCTGCCGTTTCGATCAGCGTCAACCAACAGGCGATCTCGTGCATGTCCTTCGGCTCGGCCTGGCCTTCGAGGTGCGTCAGAAGCGAGTCGGTCACCCGCCGCACGAAATCGGGCGGGACCAGCGACGCGTAGGAGTAGAGGCATGCGACGACCTCGGCCCGGGGGTTGACCCGGTAGCCGCCCCAGACGGCGCTTTGCTTGGCGCTGTCGTCATCGTAGTGCCACCACGGCGCGTGCGGCTCGTCGTTCACCGGGCGAGGCACGATCTCCCAGAGCAGCGTGGCCGGGTCGCACGCGGCCAGCAGGTACGCGACGGCGCCGCCGACCAGCGGGTGCCGCGGCGGGGCGCCGACCTGGGCCAGCAATTCGAGCGCCCGCACGGTGCAGATCACCGAACTGGCGCCTGATGCGAGATCAGGCTCGACGCCGTGGCCAAACCCGCCGTCGGCGTTCTGATAGGGCGCGAGCGCCTCGAGCACACCTTCGCGGCCAGCGGATCGGAAGTGGAACCCATACAGCGCCCGCTCGAGCGGGCGCGCGAAGTCCTTCAGAAACGCCGCCGCCTTCGTCTGTGTCGCAATCGATAGGAGCATGGCCGTTATTCCCACTCGATGGTCGCGGGGGGTTTGCTGGAGATGTCGTACACGACGCGGTTGACGCCCTTGACCTCATTGATGATGCGGTTGGAGATCAGCGCCAGCACGTCGTAGGGGATGCGCGACCAGTCGGCGGTCATGAAGTCCGTCGTGTCCACCGAGCGGACGGCGACGACGTTGTCATAGGTTCGGCCGTCGCCCATGACGCCGACGGAGCGGACCGGCAGCAGGACGGCGAAGGTCTGGGCGCACTTGCGGTAGAGCCCGGCGGACTCGATCTCTTCCAGCAGGATGTTGTCGGCGAGGCGAAGCAGGTCGAGGCGCTGGCGGGTAATCTCGCCGATGCAGCGCACGGCGAGGCCGGGGCCTGGGAAGGGATGGCGCCAGACGACCGGGGAGGGCAGGCCGAGCAGTTCGCCCACCTTTCGGACCTCGTCCTTGAACAGGTCGCGCAGCGGCTCGATGAGTTCGAAGCCCAGTTCGGCCGGCAGGCCGCCGACGTTGTGGTGCAGCTTGATGTTCGCGGCCTGTCCGGCCAGGGAATGCCCGCTTTCGATCACGTCGGGGTAGAGCGTGCCCTGGGCGAGCCAGCGGGCGTTGGGGACGGCCTTGGCCGCCTGCTTGAACACGTCGATGAACGTGTGGCCGATGATCCGCCGCTTGTGCTGCGGGTCGGTGACGCCGGCGAGCTTGGTGAGGAACTCGTCTTCGGCGTCGACGACGGTGAGGTGGACGCCGAAGTGGGCGGCGAAGGTGTCGCGGACGAGGGGGACCTCGTTGAGCCGGAGCAGGCCGTTGTCGACGAAGATGCAGGCGAGGCGGTCGCCGATGGCGCGGTGCAGCAGGGCGGCGACGACGGAGCTGTCCACGCCGCCGGACAGGCCGCAGATGACTCGCTCGTCGGGGGCCACGCGGCGCCGCACGTCGGCGATGACCGAATCGGCGAAGGAGCCCATCCGCCAGAGGCCCTTGCAGGCGCAGATTTCGTACAGGAAGTTCATGAAGATTTCGTTGCCGTGCGGGGTGTGGGTCACCTCGGGGTGAAACTGCACGCCGTAGACGGGGCGGAGGCGATGCTTCACCGCGGCCACGGGGCAGGTGCTGGTGGCCGCCAGGGGGATGAAGTCCTCGCCGAGGTCGTTCACCTGGTCGCCGTGGCTCATCCAGGCGGTG
>CAYWTX010000654.1:0-9232 GCA_964461295.1 uncultured Planctomycetaceae bacterium
ACCCGACCGTGCCGACACGGCACGGCTCTGTTGGGTTGCGGAATCGCTCACCGGGTTCGTTGAGTTGGTCCCGGTTCCATCGCGGGCGCGGGCGGGAGGGGAGGATCGCCATCGCAATCGGCGACGCGTCGGGGACAGACCGCCTCCACCGTTCACCCCGCCTGTCGCCACCTTGACGGCGCCTTGACGGCCGCTTAGATTGCGTATGCTGCACAACTTGGAAGGCCCTGTGAAGGAGAAAGCCCCGAACGTGCCCGCCCCCTTGCCGAAAGATGAGGGCGCGATCGGCCCCGCCAGCCGGGGGCAAGCCGAGGGAGAGCAGGATGCGCTCAAGGCCCTCGAAGAGGCGGCGAGGAAGCTGCCCGGCCGAACCAGGAGCGACCATAGGGAAGGCTGAAGACGCCGAACTTGCAGCTGGGGCTTGACGTAAGACGTGGTAAGGCGAGCCGGGGGGTATACGCCCGTAAGCGGAGCATGGAATGGCCCACGGAATCCTGAACGAGTCAATCGAGGCCCAGACCGGAAGGGCCGCGGTGTTCATCGTCGGCATCCTCATGGGAGGGGTGCTAGTCGTCAATTCGTACCTGGCCGCATGGTTCTTCGAGGACTCCTTCCACAGCAACGCCCTGGCCCTGGCCGGGGCGCTGGTGTTGGGCATCCCCATCGTGATCCATGCCGTGAAGGAGGCCTTTGAGGGCCACATGCACATGGATGAGCTGGTGGCCCTGGGCGTGATGGCGGCGCTGGCGGCGGGGGACTATCAGGCGGCCGCGACGGTGGCGTTCTTCCTGCTGCTGAGCAACCTGATCGAGCGGCGGACGGCACTGGGCGCGCGGGCGAGCATCGCGGGGCTGATGAGGATTTCGCCTACGAAGGCGCATCGCGTGCTGGCGGCGGGCGGCGAGGAACTGATCGACCCGCGGGAACTGCGGCAAGGGGACCTGGTGCGCGTTCGGCCGGGGGATAACATCCCCGCCGACGGGGTGGTGGTGAGCGGCAGTTCGAGCGTGGACCAGGCGAACGTGACGGGCGAGTCGCTGCCGGTGGACAAGGCCGAGGGGGACGAGGTGTTCAGCGGCACGAGCAACGTGGCGGGGGCGGTCGACGTGCGTGTGACGCGGGCGGGCGAGGACACCACGCTGGGCAAGGTGAAGAAGCTGATCCTCCAGGCCGAGCGGACGCGGATTCCGATCATGCGGCTGATCGACCGGTACGCGGCGTGGTACACGCCGGTGATCCTGATGCTGGCGGCGACGGTGCTGCTGCTGACGGGCGACATGACGCGGTCGGTGACGATGCTGATCGTGGCGTGCCCGTGCGCGTTGATCCTGGCCGTGCCGACGGCGATGGTGGCGGCGCTGTCGTGCGCGGCGCGGCTGGGGATTCTGGTGAAGGACGTTTCGACGATCGAGCTGGCGGGCGAACTGAGCGCGTTCGTGTTCGACAAGACCGGCACGCTGACGACGGGGCAGCTGGCGGTGACGCGGATGATGCCTGCCGAGGGCGTGGATGGGGCGGCCCTGCTGGCGGTCGCGGCGTCGGCGGAGCATTTGTCGAAACACCCGGTGGCGCGGGCGGTGATGGCGGTGGCGGAGCGGGCCCGCGTGGCGCTGGGCGAGGCGACCGACTTCGAGGAACTGAGCGGGCGCGGCGTGCGGGCCACAGTGAACGGCCTGGGCGTGCTTGTGGGCCGCAAGACGTGGCTGGCCGAGCAGGGGGTGTCGATGGCGCCGATGGCGGGCGAGCAATACGCCGAGCCGGAGGGGTTGAGCTCCCTGCACGTGGCCCAAGGCGGAACGCTGCTGGGGTGGATCGGATTGGAGGACCGCACGCGGCCGGAAGCGCGGGCGGCGATGGACGAACTTCGCGCGCTGGGGCTGAAGGAACTGGTGATGGTGACGGGGGACCGGTGGTCGGTGGCGCGTCGGGTCGCCCGGGACATGGGCTGCACCGAGGTGCAGGCGGAGGTCCTGCCGGGGGACAAGCTGGACCTGGTGGCGGCGTTGAAGGAGCGGGGGCACAAGGTGGCGGTGGTGGGCGACGGCGTGAACGACGCCCCGGCCCTGGCGGCCGGGGACGTTTCCATCGCGATGGGAGCCGCGGGCAGCGACGTGGCGATCAACTCGTCGATGATCGCGCTGATGAACAACGACCTGCGGAGGCTTCCGTTCTTTCTGAATCTCAGCCGCAAGACGAAGTCGGTGGTGCACCAGAACCTGCTGTTCGGGGCGGCTTTCATCACGCTGTTTGAGGTGCTGGCGGCGATGGGGTGGATCAGCCCGGTGATGGGCGCGGTGCTGCACGTGGTGGCGGCGACGGGCGTGATCTTCAACAGCGCGCGGCTGGTGCGGTTCGGCGAGGAGATGCAGGGGCCGACGGTTGAGCAGCGTCCTCGCGAGATGAGGGCGAAAGCGGTGGCGGCGTAGGGACAGGCGGCGGGCAGGAAGCAAACCCCGGGTCGGTAGTTCAGGAGCAACCGGATGCGGCAGAAGGCAGGAATCCAGGACGGGTCGCCCGACTCCTGCCGCCTATTGCCTGCTGCCTGCCGCCTGGAAGTGACGACGGGTGTTGGGCAGGATCAGGACCAGCAGCGTGGCAGCCGCGACGGCGGCGCCGGCCAGGGCGCGAATCGGCCGCTCGATGGCCCCGGTCTCGCCGCGGAGGAGCATGACGGCGGCGCCCGCCAAGGCTGCGGCGGCGAGCGCGCCCACGGCCCAGTAGCTCCACCGTCGGCCGCGGGCGAAGGCGCCGGCCAGCAGCCACAGCGCGGCCGCGCCGACGGCCATGCCGATGGCGCCGGCCAGCCCGGCGAGGGTGCGGAACTGCGGCAGCGAGGGCAGGGCCAGGCCCGCCAGGCCCGCGACGGCCGCGGCGATTCGCATCGCCCACGCCAGCAAGCCGACGGGCCCCGGCGTGGAGGACGCCCCGGCCGAGGACTCCAGCTCGCGCGTCTGGAACAGGGCGACGCCGGCGGCGAGCATGCCGCCGGCATACAGCAGGCCGTAGAGCCAACTGCGCCCCAGCAGGCCCATGGAGAGCCTTCCGACCGTCAGGTCGTCCTGGGGGTAGAACTGGGTGAAGTTGGGCACGAACCAGCCGCCCACGCGGGCCAGGAGCAGGTCGTCGCCCCAGCGGGCGAACACCAGGGGGTGGCCGGAGCCAAGGATGAACACGGCCGCGCAGACCAGCAGCGTCATGGTCTGCCCCAGCCGCGTGCTGACGGCGATGGCGAGCGCGGCGAGGACCATGAGGGCCAGCAGCATCATGGCCAGTTCGAGGATGAGTTGGCCGCGGATTCCCTGGCCGAACTGGGAGAGCGGCACGACGTGCCATTGCTTGTTGACCAGGCCGATGGCCAGCATGGCCAGCGTGAGCAGGCCGAGGGCGGCCCAGACGCCGGTGGAGGTGAACGACCAGCCGAACCACAGGTTTCCCAGCATGGACAGGGCAACGACGAGCAGGAAGGCCCCGCCGCCGATGAGGAGGACGGGCCAGTCGCCGGTGTCGCCGGCGGCGGGCATGACCTTGTGGCGCACGGTGAAGAGGAAGACCAGCGTGCAGAGGTAGTAGGCGGCCGCGACGGCGGCGAAGACGCCGGCGAACTTGCCGAGGATGAAGGTGGTTCTGGAGACGGGTTTGGTCATGACGATGAGGGCGGTCTTGTCGTCGATTTCGCGGCGCAGGACGCCCGAAGCGCTGAAGGCGGCGACGAGCAGGCCGGAGATTCGCAGCGCGCCCAGGCCGAGGTCCTCGAGCATCCGCTGGTCGGACTCGTGGTAATCGATGGAAAGCGTCCAGCCGGCGAGCGGAAGGGTGAACACGAGCAGGGCGAACGTCGCCAGCACAAGCACCGTATAGATGGGCTGGCGGATGGTCTGGAGGAACGTGGTTTTGGCGATGGCGCCGGCCTTCCAGACGAGCAGGGCGCCCAGGGCGGCGGTGGCGACGGCGGCGGCGACGAGCACGCCGGCGCCGCCGGAGGTCGTCTCGGCCAGGATGCCCGGGATGTCAGCCATGGGTGTTTGGTCTCCGCTCGCCGCGGGCGAGCGTCCTTGTTACGCAACCAACGGGGCCGCGGTTGGCGACGGAAGCGGAATTCTAGGGTCCGCTGATGCAGAGGGACAGAGGTAATCCATGAAGGCGGAGTGTCGCGGAAGGAACACGGCGTTGGCGGGCCTGGCCGTTCAGGCGGGCTGCGTGGTCGTCCTGCTATGCACCGGCGCGTGGACCGGCGCCAGGTCGGCCATCGCGGGGGCCTGGTTCCTCGCCGGCGGGCTGGGCGTGTGGATCCTGTCGGCGGTGCTGTTCTACTGCCGGCAGCTCGAGCAGCAGGAAGCGACGGAGTTGGCGGAATTGTCGGGCGGGGCGAACGGGCCGTCGATCTTTGCCGAGGGCCCGGGCGCGGCGTCTCGGCCGGGGGCGGCCCGGCGGCGTCTCGTCGAGCGGTGGGGGGTTCTGTGCTTCGCGTTGGTGTGGGCGGCGTACCTGGCGGTCGTCGGCCTGATGCTCCTGAGCATGATGGGCGCGCTGTACCGCGACGGCGGCCTGCCGGGCATCACCAACGCCGGCGCGGGCGTCATGCTGTTGCTGCTGGCGGGGTTCGTGGCGTTCCTGTTCAGCCGCTACGCCACGGGCATGTCCAGCCGGGCGGAGTGGCGGCCGCTGCGGCCGGCCGGCAGCATGTCGCTGATGGGCGCGATGATGATCGGCGCCTCGGCGGCGGCGTTGGGCGCGGCGTGGTGGGGCTACCGTCAGGTGGACGTGGGCGTGGCGTTCGCGGTGGCCATCGTGCAGTTGATCCTGGCGGCCGAGACGGTCCTCGGCGTGGTGCTGGATCTGTACCGCCCGCGGGTGCTGGGGCGGGATGACCGTCTGAGCTACGACAGCCGGTTGCTGGGGCTGCTGGCGGAGCCGAACCGGGTTGGCCACACGTTTGCTGAGACGCTGAACTACCAGTTTGGCTTCGAGGTGTCGCGGTCGTGGTTCTACCGGCTGGTGAGCAAGGCGGTGGTTCCGCTGGCGTTGTTCGCGTTGCTGGTGTTGGCGGGGATGTCGTCGCTGGTGATCGTGCAGGAAGGGCGCCAGTGCGTGGTGCTGCGCTGGGGCCAGCGGCGGGCGGGACCGTTCCTGGGGTCGGGCCTGCACGTGAAGTGGCCCTGGCCGATCGAGACGGCCGAGCAGTTCGACGTGGGGCAGGTGCGCCAGTCGCTGCTGGGCGTGGGGGCGGAGCGTCAGCCGGTGACGGTGAACGGGCGCGAGTTGCAGCTTTGGACGACGGCGCACGGGCCGTACCAGGAGCTGGACTTCCTGCTGGCGATCCCGCCGCGGTCGCGGGAGGCGCCGTCGGAGGCCGCGGGCGCAGCGACACAGCCGGGGATCGCGGGCGCCGAGCAGAAGCCGCCGCCGGTGAACGTGATCAAGCTGGTTGTCTCGGTGCAGTACCAGGTGGTGGACGTGGAGAGGTTCGGCTATCGCTTCACCGACGCGGCGAAGCTGCTGGAGTGCGCCGCCTACCGCGAGATGGTGCGGTACTGCGCCAGCGCCACGCTGGCCGACGCCGCCGGCGGCGACGGGAATCGGCCGGAGGCCATCATGACCAGCGGCTGGCTGAAGGCCGCCGCCGCGCTGGGCGAGCGGATTGAGCGGGCCGTGGGGCCTCGGGGACTCGATCTGGGCGTGCGGATCGTGAACGTGGTCCTCACGGCCGTGCATCCGCCGCCGGAAGCGGCGCCGGCGTATGAGGAAGTCCTGGCGGCGGAGCGGGCGCAGGATCGGTTGCGGTACAAGGCCGAGGGCGAGGCGAGCCGGACGCTGTGCCGTGTGGCGGGCGACGCGACGTCGGCGTTGGAGCTTTCGATGGCGATTGGCGAGTTGGAGGCCATGGAGAACCTGGCGGGCCTGGCCGTCGACGCGGCGGCGATGCGGCGAGACTTGGGCGGGTACAGGCGGAGCATCGAGGAGAACCTCCGGATGCTGCGCGAGGAACTGGGCCGCGAGGCCCTGCTGGGCAAGTTGGCCGGCGGCGAGGGGGGGGGCAAGGCGCACCTGGCCGGCGAGTGCGAGCGGCAGATCGAGTTGCTCAAGCGGCTGGAGACCAGCCCCTCGTCGGCGGACCTCAAGGCCGAGGTGGAGCGGGCCCGCAAGCGGGCCGACGAGTTGTTTGCCCGGGCGGCCGGCGAACCGGCGGCCCAAGTGGCGGCGGCGAAGGCATACCGCTGGACCAGGGAGATGGACGAGCGGACGCGGGCGGAGGCGTTCGAGAAGGAACTCCTGGCCTGGAAGGCCAGCCCGCGGCTATACCGGCTGGACCGCTGGCTGAGCGTGTGGGACAAGGTGCTGCCCGACGCGACGAAGTACGTGCTGGGCGTGCCGCGCGAGCGGGTGGAACTGTGGCTGAACTGGGAGAACGGGCAGGGCGCCCGGATGGAAGGCGTGATGGAGTCCAGCGAGAGCAAGTGAGCGCCGTCACGAAATAACTTGTTCACGTTTCCCAGGTGGCACAGGTCTCCGACCTGTGCTGCACAGCTTGGAAAGCTGTGCCACCAAGACTGGCTTGCTCAGGTTATTTCGTGACGGACCCTAAGGGCCGGCGCCGGAAGCGCCGCGAAACAAGCTGTCAGGCGAGCGATTGCGGATTCGGAAATCGTGACCGCTTGCGGAGCAGATGACGAGGAACCGGAGATGGCGAAGAACAAGGGAATGAAGGCGACGTTGACCCTGGCCGCCCTGGCCGTGCTGGTGCTGCTGGCGTGGATGTTCACGTTCCAGGTGAAGTTCACCGAGTTCGCGATCGTCCGGACGTTCGGCAAGACGACGCGGGTGCTGGACGGGCGGACCGACGCCGGCCTGCACTTCATGGCGCCGTTCGCGAACACGGTGGTGCACTACGACCAGCGGACGATGGTGTTCGAGGATCCCATGCACGAGATCACGACCAACGACAAGCAGAACATTATCCTGTCGGTGTTCTGCGCGTGGCGGATCAGGGATCCCAACGTGTTTCAGACGCAGACTCGCGACGAGGCCGACGCCCGCGAGAAGCTGCGAGGCAAGCTGCGCAGCGCGAAGAGCGCCGTTATCGGCAGGACCAACATGAGCGAGTTGGTGAACACCGACCCCTCGCGGATGAAGCTGGCCCAGATCGAGCAGCAGATCCTGGACCTGGTGCGGGTGGAGGCGCTGGCCGACTACGGGGTGGAGGTCGCCCTGGTGGGCATCAAGAGCCTGTCGCTGCCGGAGAACGTCAGCAGCCAGGTGATCGAGGCGATGAAGCAGGAGCGGCAGGAGGCGGCGGGAACGTACCTCGCCGCCGGGGAGGCGCAGGCGCAGGCCATTCGCGAGCGGGCCCGCGCCGCCAGCGAGCAGATCATGGCGTTCGCGCGGCGCAAGGCGGGCGACACCCGCGCCCAGGGCGACCGCGCCGCGGCGGCGTGGTACTCGGAATTCGAGAACGACTGGCAGTTCGCCGCGTTCCTGCGGAAGCTGGAGTCGATGAAGAAGGAGCTGTCGAGCCGGTCGGTCTTCCTGCTGGACGGCAGCGAAGGCACGGGCGTGGAGATGTTCCGGCAGGGGCCGTCGCTGCCGGCGGAGGCGACGACGCAGCCCAAGGGGCAGGGCGCCGGCGCCCAGTAGGTGCGGAATCCGGATTGCGGAGCGGAAAGAACCATCCGCAAGCGAAGGGGACGCAGCCGGGGCGTGGCGCCCCGGCCGGGCACGAGGAAGGGACGGTGCGGGATGCGGTACGCAAGCAAAGGTGACGCGTGAGCGAACACGAACACGAACACGAACACGACGAGCCGTGCGGGTGCGGGCAGGATGGTTCGCCTGAGCGGCAGGAGGGGCACGATCCGCTGTCGTGCTGCGCGCACGGGGAGGACGACGGCCCGGAGATCGAGATTCGCGACCCGGCGGGGGCGAGCCTGGCGTCGGCGCTGCGGACGAGCTTCCTGCTGCTGGGCGTGCTGATGGTGGTGGCCGTGGGGTTCTTCGTGCAGACGGGGTTCGTGTCGGTGGCGCCGGGGCAGGCGGCGGTGCGGACGGTCTTCGGCAAGGTGGTGGGGACGACGCAGCGCGGGCTGGCGATCAACTGGCCGCGGCCCATCGGCGGCATCGAGACGATCGGCGTGGGCGAGCGAAGCGTGGGGTTGGACGAATTCTGGATGCACACGACGGCGGAGGAATCGGGCAAGAAACTGCGGAGCCGGGAGGTGCCTCGCGGGGGCCTGCGCCCGGGGCTGGACGGGGCGCTGCTGACGGGCGACCGGAACCTCCTGCACATGCGGTTGAAGGCGACGTACCAGATCGGCCGCTCGGCCGACGCCCCGGCGGAGGACCCGATCCTGCTGTACTGGCGGAACGTGCCGCGGGCGCGGGAGGGGCCCAACGCCGGACAGCTCGACGCGAACGGGCTGATGAAGTCGGTGCTGGCCGAGGCGGCGATACGGTCGGCCGGGGCGTGGACGGCCGACGCATTGCAGCGCAGCGCGCTCAAGAGCTTCGAGGGCGTGGCGACGGGCTTCGAGGAGCGGGTGAAGAAGCTGGCGCAGCAGAGGCTGGACGCGTTGGGGTGCGGGATTCTGCTGGGCAAGGTGATGATCGACGAGAAGGCCTGGCCGCTGGCGACGCTGGCGGACTATGACGCGGCGAACAGGGCGATCAGCGAGGCGGAGGCCAAGCGGAGCAACGCGACGGCGGAGGCGTTGCGGGTGCTGAACGCGACGGCGGGGCCGGCATACGTGAAACTGGTGGGCAACCCCGACGACATCATCCGCGCGCGCCCGGGGTCGGGGCCGGGCGACGCCAGCGCGGAGTACGACCTGATCGGGCGGTACGAGCGGTCCAGCGGCGCGGAAGCCGCGGCGCTGCTGGATCGGATCGACGCGGTGCTGGCGAGCGGCTCGACGGTCGGCGACGCCAGCGGCGTCATCGCCGAGGCGCAGGGCTACCGCACGAGCACAATCGAGGCCGTCAAGCAGCGGGTGAAGCGGTTCAACGAGTTGCTGCCGGCGTACCGGAAGGCCCCGTCGTTCACGATGAAGCGGCTGTGGGACGAGACTCGCGAGGAGATCCTGAGTTCGGCAAAGGTGGAGAAGCATTACATTACCTCCGGGGCGGGCAGGACCGTCCTGCGGATCGACCGCGATCCGGCCATCACGCGGGCGATCCGCAGGGCGTTGATGGAGACGAGCAAGGAAGGGGGGCCGGGCGGAGCCGTGGGAGATGGCAAATGAAC
>CAYWTX010000655.1:0-3821 GCA_964461295.1 uncultured Planctomycetaceae bacterium
GTCGCGCGGTGCGCGCGATCATGGAACGACCCGCCACGAACGACGAACAGCGTTGCCGACCGCCCATTGCCCGTTGCCGGTCCATCGCTGCTGGCCGATGGATTTCCCGCTCCACTCGCGACGGCCGAGAGGGTCTCACTGCCTGTGTTGCTCGATCGGCAATCGGGGATCGACCGTTGGCAATACTCGCTGGTCGTCCATTCCGCCGCGTTGCCGTGCATGTCGTGCAGGCCCCAGGCGTTGGGCTGGTAGCTGCCCACGGGAGCGGTCACCAGGTTGCGATCGCTGACGTCGAGGTCAGCGGGGCGCCAGCCGGGGGCGCCCTTGCTGCCCTTGAGTTGGCCGAAGGCCCGGTCGGCGAGGTTGGCCCATGTCGAGAAGCCCACGCCGGCATTGCCGAAGAACAAGTCGGTGCCGGAGCCTGCCCGGCAGGCCCATTCCCATTGCGTCTCGGTAGGCAGGGCTGCCTTCTCGCCCGTCTTCTCGCCCAGCCACTTGCAGAAGGCGGCCGCCTGCTGCCACGACACGCGCACGGCCGGCTGATCCGGGCGATTCATGGGGATGCCGCGGGTGGACTGGTCCTTGCCCATGGGGTTGTAGTAGCGGCTGTCGTGGGCGGGATCGAAACGTGCGAACTGTGCGTTGGACACCTCGCACTTGCCCATCCAGAACGGTTTGTCGATCTTCGCGCGGCATGGCCGCTCGTCGGGCGCGCCCCGCGGGTCGCCCATGACAAACTCGCCGGCGGGAATAAGCACCAGGTTGAACTCCACGCCGTCACCGAGATCGAGCGTCTTCCTCGTCTGCCCGAGGGCGTCCTGTTTCTTCTTCGCTTCTTCCTCGCTGAAGGGCCACCCGGCGACGACCGGCGGCGCGGCGTTCGCGTCCAGTTTGCTTCGCGGCGCTGCGCCCTTGGGCGCGGTCTCCATCGGCGTGTCGTCGGCCAGCGGCTTGGGCAGCTCGGGGATCTTCTCGTAGTCCTCGTCGAGCCCGCAGTGCAGCTTTCTCAGTTCGCTACGGCGGGCCCGCTGCTCGCCGGGGATTGCACGGAACTCGCTCCACGTGCCGTGGTCGGGCACGTTGAGGTCGATCCACGTGTACAGCCGCTGCCATGCCTCGCGGCTGAGCTTCACCCCGTGGTGGCCCTTGGCGAGCATCTGGATGAGTTCGCTGGAATCAGCGTGGTACTCGCCGGGCACGAGCAGGTGGTAGTCGCTCTCGGGCCCCGGGCGGTAGACGAACGGATGCAGGTTGGTGTACCCGCGCGTGAAGGAGCCGATCTTGCCGGGCGTGAAGTCCGGTTGGTTGCGGACGTACTTCGGCACGGCCGGCACAGCGGACGCGCCCGGGCCGGCGAGGTCCGCGGCCGCGTTGGGCTTGGCCCCGCCCGGGGTCGGGGTCGGCTTCGCTGCCGGCGCCTGGCCGTTGTGGCAGCTCGCGCAGTACTTGTCCAGCACCGGCTGCACGTCGCGTTTGAAGCTGAAGCCGCGGGCCGGGCCGCACCACGCCGCGATCTCCGCCGGGGGCTTCTGCATCGCCAGGGTGTTCCGCACGGCCGGACTGTCGGTGCCGCGTTCGTGGCAGCCGACGCACGAGACGTTCTCGCCGGGCATGCCGACGAACCAGCTCCGCATGATCTGCACCGCCCGGCCGGAGGCGTCCAGCGGCTGCACCGAGATCGGCGTGTTGGCGGGCACGCGGAAGACGGCCGAGCCGTCCGCCTCCACCGGCACGGTGCCGAGGATGCGGTGCACGTCCCACGGCCCGTCGATGCCGATGTAGGTGTGGTTGGCCAGGCCGTGGTAGCCGAAGTCGAACGCGAACAGTCGCAGGCTCTTCACCGTGCCGCGGGGCACGCCGGCCAGGCCCGGCCCGGCGTACACGTCGCTGAGGTAGACGACGGCGTCCTTGCCGCCGGGCTTGACCTTGTCGGGGATCGCACGGGGCCGGGCCGTCTGCCGCAGCGGCACCGGCTCCAGCACGGCCGAGCCGGGGACCTCGCACAGCTTCACGAAGTTGTCGAACGTGTCCACCAGGTACACCGCCCATGAGCCGCCCAGGTCGCACGAAACCAGGAAATGCTTCTCGCTCAGCGGATACGGGTGCAGGAACTTCGGCTTGCTGCCGTTGACCAGGCCATCAACGATCCTTGCGGCCACCTTGCGCCCGTGGCCGGGGATCTGCTGGATGGCGCCGTCGGCTTCGTGGGACGACCTCGCCGTGTCGAACACGACCATCTCGCCCATCCGCGGCACGCCGTGATGCCCCGACACGATGCCCACAAGCTTGGTGGGGTGGCCCGGGACCGGCCGCGTGAAGAACAGCGAGTTCGGCCAGTAGGAATTGCTGCCGTATATGGCCGTCTGGGCCGTCCCGTCGGGGTTCATCGCCATCAGGATTCGCGTGAAGTAGTGCGGCGTGTCGCTGTACTCCCAGCGGGTGAACATGACGCGGCCGTCGTTGAGGACGGTGGGGCACCAGTCGTGGTCCTGATCGAAGCAGAGGCGGCGCATACGGCTGGTGGGGCCGCCGGCGTTGGGATCGCAGATGTAGAGGTTGGCGACCTGGGCGCCGCCGCCGATGCAGGGCACGCCCTGTAGCGGGGCGGTGGAATCGAAGATGACCCGCCCGTCGGGCAGGTAGCAGGCGTCGTAGAGATCCACGTCTGCCTCGGGCTTGACGACCTCTCGCGGCTCGCCGAGGGCTTTGCCGGTGGCCGGGTCGATCCGCATCTCGAACACAGCCCAGCGGCCGTGGTCGGCCACGGCACTGAACAGGATGCGGTCGGCGTTGAAGTGGAGGTCGACGTCGCCGACCCAGGAAGCGTTGGCGGGCTTGTATACCGTGGTGAGCGTTCCGCCGGGGCGTACGGGCGAAAGGACGGCGACCTCGTTGTCGAACCCCTTGCGGGCCAGGGAGCAGTTGCCCACCCAGTTCTGCGGCAGGCCCAGGTTCCTGCTGTCTCGCCGCACGACGAGCAGACGCTCGAAGTCCAGCAGCGGGTTGGCCAGCAGGGCCTCCGTTCGCAGGGCGTCCAACCCGGTGCGGTCCTCCGCCTGCTTCAGCTTGGCCAGGCGCGAGAGGTACTCGCCCGCCTTGGGGTAGCCGGCGCCGAAGGTGGCGGCCAAGTCCTCCACGGCCAGTCGAAGCGAATCGAAGCCGTTGATGTCCGCTGCCGGCGCCGGGGCGGGCGCGGCGGCTCTCATGGCTTCGGCGGCGCCGGCGGGCTTCATCCCGGCGACCGTTGGCGGCCCCGCCGCCGTCGCTCCGGCCAGGACCACAAGGGCCGACACAGCCGCGGCGAACATGAGGGGTCGATCCATCGTGGCAGCGGCGTGGCGATGAGAGTGGCTCATTGCGTCTCCTAGTTTGGCGCAGGCGGTGCGCGCGGTACGCGCGCCCAACGGCCTGCAGGTATTGTAACCACACGCGCCTGCTGGAGTGCCTCTGGATGTTGGGGGGCGGGCAGAGCGTGCCCAACCGTGCGCACACGCACACTTCGAGGGACAGACCGGGTTGGGCGGATCCCAGATGCGGGCAACCGGCGTTCGCTGGAGTGACTGTGCGTGCGCACACGGTTCCAGCGAGGCTCGCGGGTGCCGGCGAAGTGCGGGCCCTCGGCATCGAGTGCGAGCGACGGTGGTTCGAGGCGAGCCGCCAAGGGAGGCCGGTTCGCGGGGAAGTTTCCAGCGTTTTCCCGAAACCTGTCAAGGCCCAGTAGAAATGTCCGCTACTTCGCCCCAGTAGAAATGTCCGCTCGGCTCCGGCGACACTTGTACGATTGTCGCCATGGATGGGAGGAGGATGGACGTTTGGGTTCA
>CAYWTX010000656.1:0-11529 GCA_964461295.1 uncultured Planctomycetaceae bacterium
AGAGGGCAGGACGCACGGGATGCACGGGATAGGAGTTGTACTTCGGAAGGAACCATCCCGTGTATCCCGTGCATCCTGCTGCCTGTCCTCATTGTCTTCGTCGGCCTGGTGCTCATATCGTTCCTGCTGCCCGGCCCGGCGAGTCACCCGCGATTCCGCGTGCCGGTGGAGCCGCTGCTGTCGATCACCGCCGCGGCGGGCTGGCTTGGCGTATTCGCGAGGAGAAAGAAGACGAGCAGGGATGAAGGGGATGAAAGGGATAGGACAGAAGAGAAGAGATGATCCCTTTCCCACCGCTTTCATCCCCTTCCTGCCAGCTACCTTTCGGTTCCGAAGACCCTCGGGCGCCACAGGCGGTCCAGCGTCGGCGTCAGCGTGTTCATCAGCAGCACGCCCATGAAGAACGGCGTGGGCAGTTCGGTGTACAGGTGCATCAGCATGCCGGCGGCTCCGCAGCCGATGCCGAACAGCACCTGCGACGCGGCCGCCACGGGCCGGCTGGTCATCTCCGTGGCGAAGAAGAACGCCGCCAGCACCAGCTCCGTCGAGAAGAGTTGATAGCTCAGGTACGTGAAGCCGGCCCCGAGCCCCTCGGCCGTCTTGACCGGCAGCCAGTGCGTTTCCACCACGTCGTTTGCCCCCACCAGGCAGATGGGCGCGATGGCCGCGACGGCCGCGGCCGAGGCGATCATGAACAGCGGCAACTGCCACTTCACGAAGTGGCGGTAGATCAGGTACATCCCGGCCACGATGATGAGGAGGATGCCGGTCTCGCCGATGCCGCCGGGGCGGATGCCGTAAAGCAGGTCGCCCATGGGGGGCAGGCGGAGCAGCCCGGCGGGGCGGGCGTCGGGCAGGTCCTGCGGCACGTAGACCAGGGCGCTGAAGCGGGCGTCGTCGCGGCTGCTCAGGCCGCGAAGGACCTCGGCGGGGGGCGCGAGGAGGAAGGCGTCGGTCCCGCGCTGCGGGATGCGGCCGCGCCAGAGCAGGTCGCCCTCGACGACGGCGGCTTTGGCGACGTCGCCGGTGAGCAGGTGCCCGCGCGCGAGCACCGGCTGGAGGGCGGGCGGCCCGGCGTGGGGGGCCGACGCCACGATCAGCGGCACCGGCAGCAGCACGGTGACGGCCAGGCGCCCCACCAGGGCCGGTTGCCAGACGAAGTGCCCCACGCCGCCGAACACAGCCTTGCCGACGATGACCGCGAACGCCCCGGCGATGACGGGCACGTACCAGGGCACGAAGGCGGGCAGCGTCAGCCCCAGCAACAGGCCGGTGAGGATGCCGTGCGAGCGACCCCACAGCGACGGGACGCGGGTGACACGGTAGTAGATCATCTCGACCAGGGCGCAGCTCATGACGGACATGGCGACGACCATCGCGGCCCGCCAGCCGAACAGCAGCAGCCCGCTCGCCAGCGGCGCGCACGCGGCCAGCAGAGTCACGATGAAGATGGTCCGGACTCCCTCCGGTGCGTGGAGGAACGGGGCGCTGCCCATGCGGGGGGATTCGGGAAGCTCGTTCGCCCGTTCCCGTTCGCCTGCCCGTTCCTTGTTCGTACGGAGCCGGACCGTGCCGGTCCGGTCGACTTCGAGCAAGGGCGCGGGCGTTTCGGGCGCGGGCGTTTCGGGCGCGGCGCCGGGTTCGGGCGCGGCGCCGGGTTCGGACCCGACCGGGGCGACACGCCCCGGCTCCGTGCCTTCCGTTTGCGGGCACGTCTTCCGCGTCGTTGCTCTTACCAGCGTCTTGAGTTTCTGCACTCGCTCGGTGAGGGGCAGCTTCGCGGGGCAGACGTAGCTGCACACGCCGCAGCCGATGCAGGCATCGGCGTGCCCGGCCCGCGCACGCTCCAGCAGCGACAGCTCATACGCGTCGTTCAATGCGGGCACGTTCAGGCGAGCCGGACAGTGATCCGTGCACCACGAGCAGCGAATGCAGGGCCCCGGGCCGGGGGCGGGGTCCGGCTCCATGGCCAGCAGCAGGTTGGTGGCGGGCGAGACCACGGCCTGCGGCACCAGCGGCATCCCGGCCATGATTCCGCCATGCACGGCCGTGGCGGTTTGGCCTCCGACCGCGGCGAGTAGTTCGGCGCAGTCGGCGCCGAACGGCAGGTAGAGGTTCCGCGGCTGGGCGATGCCCAGGCCCGACAGCGAGACCACCCGTCCCGTCACCCGCTCGCCGCGAGCTGCCCACAGCCAGGCCGCCAGGCAGGTCGCGGCATCGATGACGGCCACGCCCATGGCCGTGGTGTCGCCCCCGGGCGGGGTCTCGCGGCGGGCGACGACCTTGGCGAGGATGACGTCCGCGCCCATGGGGTACTTGTGGGGCAGGGCGACCTGCTCGACGCCGAGGCGATCGGCTGCCTCCGCCGCGGGTTCGTAGCGGCGGGTGCGGCGGGCATCGGCGGCCAGGACGGTGCGCCGTGCGCCGATTGCGCGGGCGAGAATCGCCAGGCCCTCGACGACTTGCGCCGGCCGCTCGACAAGCAGGCGATGGTCGGCGACGAGGAGGGGTTCGTGCTCGATGCAGTTGGCGATGAGGGTGTGGCAGCGGGCGCCACGGGCGTGGGCGAGCCAGGTTGTCAAGGGTTGAGGACGCCGACGGAACGTCGCCAGCGAGCCCTCGCTCAGACGCGAGCACAGATCGTCGGGAGAAGCGCCGCGAAGCAAGCTGCCGGGCGTGCCGGCTCGCGGCCCGGGCGTTTCGCCCGATGCCGGCGCGCCCGGGAGGGCGCCGAACGCCGAGAGGTCGGTCAACTCGATCGCGGGCGACGACTGGAAGCTGCCCCCGGCCGCGACGGGCACGGTGACGACGGCCTCCACCGTGCCGTTCAGCGGCGCGAAGACGTCCACGCCGCCGCAGCGCCCCGCGGCGATGCGCTGCCCCGCCGCGACGCGATCGCCGGGGGCGACCAACGACACGGCGGGCGCGCCTCCGCACGGCGCCAACGGCACGCGCAGGCGGCTGAGCGGCGGGCAGGGCTGGATGGACTCATCCAGCGCGGAGCCCTTCTCGTCGGGCAGATCGATGCCGCCGGTGAACGTGCCGTATCGCCGCAAACGCATGGAAGGCAATGGTACGGGAAAAGCGGAGAGCGAAACAACCGACGGCAAACGGGAGGGGCCGGGAAACAGACGATCACGGATCACGATCGCGGGCCGACCGGAGGACGACCGAGGCGTTCCTCACGCGACGGAGGAAGGGGGTTCCACCCGATGGCCCGCGCTCCAGACGAGGATGGCGCGCCCGGCTTCAGGTCGCCGCGGAAGGTCACGAGGCGCCGGCCCCACCGGTCCCCGAAGCCGTGCCTTCGTGGTCGGCTTGCTTTGCCTCCTGCCGCAGAGCTTCGGCCCACTTGAGGTACTCCGTGATGTGCTTCTCGTACCCGCGCTGCGTGGGGAAGTAGTACTTCCTGCCCACGCCGAGGTACTCCTGATCGGGGCTGATCCCGCCCTCGAAGTCGTGGCTGTACTGGTAGCCCTTCGAGTAGCCGTACCGTTCGGCCATGGCCGGGTGGGGAGCGTTCCGCAGATGCCTGGGCACCGGCACGGTGCGGTTGTGCTCCACGTCTTCCATGGCCGCCGCGATCGCGCGGTAGCCGGCGTTGCTCTTGGGCGCGCACGCCATGTACACCGCCGCCTGGGCCAGCGTGATCCGGCACTCCGGCATGCCGATCCGCTCGGTGATGTCCATCGCGGCCGCCGCCACCGAGATCGCCCGCGGGTCGGCGTTGCCGATGTCTTCGCTGGCCAGGATCGCGATCCGCCTGGCGACGAACCGCGGATCTTCCCCCGCGGCGAGCATCCGCGCCAGCCAGTACACAGCCGCGTCGGGGTCGCTGCCGCGCATCGACTTGATGAACGCGCTGGCGGCGTCGTAGTGCATGTCGCCGGCCCGGTCGTACTGGATCGCCTTCCGCTGGATCGACTCCTGCGCGACGGCCAGGTCGAACGCGATGGGCCCCTCGCGCCCCTTGCCTTGGCTTAGAACGCCCACCTCCAGCGCCGTCAACGCCCGCCGGGCGTCGCCGTCGGACGTCTTGGCCAGGTGCTCCAGCGCCTCGTCGGTGGCCTGCACGTTGTAGCTGCCCAGGCCGCGCTGGGCGTCGCCCAGGGCTCGGCGCAGCAGGCGGACGATGTCGCCCTCGGCGAGCGGTTCGAACTTGAAGATCGTGGAGCGACTCAGCAGCGGCGAGTTGATTGTGAAGAACGGGTTCTCCGTCGTCGCGCCGATGAGGATGATCGCGCCGTTCTCCACGTCGTTGAGCAGCACGTCCTGCTGGCCCCGGTTGAAGCGGTGCATCTCGTCGAGGAACAGCACCGTGCGCCGCCCCGTCGCCGCCAGCGTCTTGCGGGCGCGGTCGATCACGTCGCGAACGTCCTTCACCGACGCCGACGCGCCGTTGAGCATGTGAAAGTCGCATTCGATGCCGCGGGCGATCACGTTCGCCAGCGTGGTCTTGCCGCTGCCCGGCGGGCCGTGGAAAACCAGGCTGCTCAGCCGGTCGGCCTCCAACATGCGGCGGAGCATCTTGCCCGGCCCCAGGAACTGCTCCTGCCCGACGATGTCGTCGATGCCCCGGGGGCGCATCCGCACGGCCAGCGGCGCCGCGGCCGCCATCGCTGCCTCCTCGGACTGGCGAAACAGATCAGGCATGGGGGCCAGTATACGCCGACGCCGGGAGACAGTCAGCAGAGATGAAAAGGGCCCGCGCCAGTCCGCCCTCGGCGTCGGCGGGCAAGGGGGCGCCGGTCAGCGCCGCGGGCACACGGCGTAGAGGTGGCGAACCGAGGCCACGAAGAGCACTCCGTTGGCCGCGCAGGGGGCGGTGTAGACCGCTCCGTCCAGGCGGACGGCGCTCAGGAGCGATCCCTCGCTGCCGGCAGCGAAGACGAGCAGGCCGTCGCTGGTGGGGACGTAGACTTTGCCGTCGGCGATGAGCGCGGCGCCCCACACCTCGCCCTTGATCTTGCGGGTCCAGCGAGGCCGGCCTGTCTCGACGTCGAGGCAGTGGATCACGCCGAGAATCTCGCCGATGTACAGCAGTCCGTCGGCGACGGTGGGGGCCGCGAGGCACATGCCGATGTCCTCATAGGCCCACAGGCGCCGTCCCGTCGCGGCGTCAAGGCAGGTGAGGCAGCCCTTGGCGAGGGGGTGGGCCGGGTCGCGCCCGACGGTCACGTACACCCGCCCGTCGTGGCAGACGGGCGTGCCGATGATCTCGCTGGGCGCCGGCATGCGGGTCGGGCGCTCCGGAAGGACGAAGTTCCCGTCGCGGTACTCCGAATGGTTGCAGTCGATCGACCAAAGCTTCCGCAGCGACAACACGCGCTGGGAGTCTTCCCGAGCGATGGAATCGAACGCGTAGCAGCAACCGTCGCCGGCGCCGTAGATGATCCGCTCCCGCCCGTCGGCGACCGAGAGCGATGGCGACGACCACTGGCTCTTCCACAGGCGCGTGCCGATCTTCTCGTCGTCCTGGGCGACAAGCCGGCCGGTGCGCTTGTTCAGCACGATCAGGCTGGGCGCCTGCGGGCTGGGCACCAGGTTCTCGCGTTCGTTCCGCCCGTTGCCCGTGCCCACGTAGAGGTAGTCTCCGTGGATCAGCACCGAGGAACTCGAGCCGTCGTGGGGGCGGACCTTGAGTTCTGACACCATGTCGTAACACCACAGCACGTCGCCGCACCTGGCAGGCAGGTCGGTGCGAGGGAGGGGCTTGCCCCCGTCGTCCAGCCCGCCCAGCAGGGCGGCCTCATCGACGTACGGGCCGTCGTTGCCGTTGGCCATGCCCTCCATGTCCATGCAGAGGACCTCCCCGCGGTTGCTGACGATGTACGCGCGCCCGTTCTCGATCGTGGGGGTCGAACAGACCCCATAGCCGGTGTCGCCATGGGGCGACTTGCGGCTGGAGAGCTTGGCCAGCGGCAGCTCCCACAGGAGCTTTCCGGTGGCCTCGTCGAGGCAGAGGATCAGCCCGCCCGACTTGCCGACGCCCTTGGGCGCCGGCCCCACGACGTGGGCCAGCCCCGCCGTCGTGCTGCCGATCAGCACCCGCCCGCCGGCGACCACGGGGCTGCCATACGTTCGCGGCCCGAGCTTCGCCGTCCACTTGACGTTCGCGCTGGCCGGCAGGTTCGGTTCGCGCACCCCATCGCCGCACAGGCCCGGATCGAACGTCTCCGGCAGCGGTGTTTGGTTCGAGACCATGTTGCGCCCGGGCGTCCGGCCCCATTGGGGCCAGTCGCCCGCGCCGGCCCGCGGAGTGCAGCCCCACATGAGGCATGCCAGGACCAGTGCGGTCCCAATCGGCGGGGCCATTCGCTTGCGGAGGGGTCGAGGGGTAGTTGGGCAAGGTTCGGAAGTCATTGTTTGCAGGTGTGATGATACCGGAGCGAACCCCTCCAGACAAGGGCCGCGGAGCCCCTTGGTGCATGACCGTAGTTGCTGAGACCGGGTTTGGGATCTGCATCGGATTCTTCAGCCTGAAGGGCTGTCATATCTCAGCCCTTCAGGCTGAAGAGGCGATGCAAGAACGGTCAAGGGCCGCGGAGCCCCTTGCCGGCCGGGTGCGGGTTCGCCCGCAAGCCGCCGGTGTGGCTTAAGGGCGGCGACCTGCACGAGGCGGACATCGAAGGCATCGGCGTTCTGCGGAACGGCGTGGCGGGATGGTGGAAGGGAGGAAGTGGACCATGGCGACAAGCAACGTTGGCGTCACCGACTACGCGTTCGACGACCTGGCCATCGAGAAGGCGAACCTGGCCGACAACGCGTGGCTGCAACGCCTGTTGCGGTTCACGCGGGAATGGGTCTCGCTCGCGGCCGGGCGGTTCCCCGTCTGCGCCCCGTTGCTTCGCGGCCCCTTCGCCGCCGCCATCGCGATGCGCGGCGCCCTGCACTTCGTCATGGAATTCCTGGACGATCCGGCAGGGGCGGGCGCAGGAAGCCCCGCACTTTGCGGGGCTTTGCGGGATACCGCGGGCGGGTGCGAATCATTCGCAAGCAAACATATGACCCCAAGGGGATTCGAACCCCTGTCGCCGGGATGAAAACCCGGTGTCCTAGGCCTCTAGACGATGGGGCCGATTCCATCGGCGCCCAGCCGGAGATTGTCCCGGCTGAAAGTCCGGCCACTATACCAGCGGCCGGAAGGAAATCAACGGTCGGCAACGAGAAGTATACTCGAATTGGCCGCGAAGGCGCAAGGGGGTTTCGGGCAGGGGTTCTGGACAGGACCGCCAGGCGCGACGTACCATTCGCGGAATGGTGCCGATGGACGCGGGCTCTTCTCGGGAGACGAACATGACGCGGGCAGAACATGCGACGGTTCGCATTGTGGCGGCGGCTCTGGCGATTGCCGTGGCGGGCACGTGGGCCCTGGGCGAGGGGGGCGAGCATCCCCGGCTGCTGGTGGGCAAGGCCGACGTGGAGAAGATCCGCGCCCGGGCAAAGCAGGAGCCGTACGCCTCGATGGTCAAGGCGATCCAGGCCCGCGTGGAGGTCAAGCCCGACGAGAGCAAGAGCGTCCTGTACGACGACCGGGCGGGCGACTACGCCGCGTTGTTCGTCCTGACGGGCGACAAGAAGTTCGCCGCCGAGGCCGAGAAGATCGTCCTGGCGATGGTGAACGACAAGACGTTCTGGAACAACCCCGGCAGCAAAGGGCTGACCCGGGCGGCCGGCGCCCTGCGGGCGTCGCTGGCGTTCGACCTGTGCTTCGAGGCCTGGGGCGAGCCCAGCCGCAAGCTCGTCAGCGCGAAGTTGCGTTCGGCGGCCGAGGGGATGCTCAAGTCGATGGGCCAGGGCGCCAACAGCGGCCTGGCGAACAACTGGCAGGCGGTGCGTTACGGCGGGGCGGGGCTGGCGGCGCTGGCTAGCGACGAGCCCGGCGGCGTCGAGAAGGCCAGGGAGGCGTACGGCAGCCTGAAGCGCCACCTGGGGGCGAACCTGGGCGACAACGGCTGGAACCCCGAGGGGATCGGCTACACGCAGTACCCGTGGCAGTTCACGGGGCCGCTGGGAATCGCGGCGGAGCGTGCGGGCATCGGCGACCTCCGCAAGGAGGTGAAGAAGGCTGCGCTGACGTTCTGGACGATCTACGCCGGCACGGTGGCGATCCCCAACACGGGCGGGCTGGGGCTCCGCGCCGACCTCAGCGACGATCACCCCGGCTGGAGCGGCGACGGCACGTGCGGCATGGCGTTCTGGTATGCCCCGCCCGGGCAGATGCCCGGCCTCAAGTACATGTATGATTATCTCTGCGGGGCCAAGGGCGACCGGTCGTGGGCGACCGGGTCGATGGGCGGGCTGTTCTCGGTGCTGTATTACCCGGCCGACCTGGCCGGGCAGGACCCCGCGAAGGTGCCGGGCCTGGGGCCCAACTACACCGACAAATCGCACGGCATCGCCATTTTCCGCGACGCGTTCAAGGACGAGAACGACATCGTGGCCGTGGTGAACGGGCACAGCCGCCAGCCGCAGGGCTGCCACGGCGGGTCCGACACCAACGCGCTGCGCATCATGGGCCTGGGCAGTTGCTGGGCGGTGGGCAGCGGGCGGACGGGCGACCCCGCGGGGCAGACCAACCTCTTCCCCGGCGAGCCGAAGAAGCCGGGCAAGGGCGAGGGATCCACTCTGGGCAAGCTGGACGCGGCGTTGTTCGCCCCCGACGGCGGCGGCTGCGCCGTCACCAGCGGCTCGTGCGTGGGCGTGACGGGGCAGAAGCGCGTGTTCGGCGTGGACTTCTCGCGCAAGAGCGGCGCGGCGGCGCTCTTCATCGTCAGCGAGATCAGCGCCAACGGCGCGCTGTGGCGGCTGAACACGCCGGAGTTCAACGAGATCGCCACGGCAGGGAACACGTTCACGATCACCGGCCCGACGGGCTCGACGCTGAAGGCGACGGTGCTCGTGCCGGCCAAGGCGACGTTCCGCACGGGGACGTTCGAGCGCGGCGGCGGGGCCGGGCACGTCGGCTTCCCCTACCGCGGCAAGAAGTACATCAACAACAAGTGGATCGACTTTCCCTGCGACAAGAACGTGCTGGTAGTCCTGACACTCCAGGAAAAGGGGCAGACGGCGCCCGCCGTAAGCGGCGCAGCCGGCGCGATCCAGGCCGGCCCGCAGGCCGTCACAGTGCAGGCGGACGGGATCAAGTTCGGGCAGTAGGCGTCGCGGCCCGGTGGATATGCGCACGGACGAGCAGTGCGCGGAATCTGCCCGGTACGCCCTGAAGCACGGCATCCCGGGCGGCGGGCACATCTTCTCGACGCCCAACTGCGTGTACACGGGGATGGTTTTGGCGAGGTGCCTGCTGATCCTGGACGAGTGGCGGTGGGGGTGCGGTACGAGTAATGTCCGTCCCTTCATTCGTCACGGGCGAGGGCTTCAATACGGTGGGTGGTCCAACAGAGTCGATTGTAGTACACTGGTCGTGAGACTGAACCTCCTGCATGTTGCCTCCACCAGGTCTACCACCCACTGGGGCGCCTCCGGGGCGACATACACCTGCTCCATCAACACATCTAAGTCCACAGGCACAAAAGGGCCATTAACTCGATCCGGTTCCCAGATCAATGCCCGTAACTCCCTCTCATGCTCAAAAGATTGCCGTTTGTGCAGGCAGGCTCTGAAGAGATTCTCCGAGTCTCCCGCAAAAACTCCACTCGCGTAGTCTATGTAGGCGATGCAGCCCAAATAGACGTTGTGAGGGGCAGCACCGAGCGATTGCCGAAGTCGCTCACAGGTAGACTGGATCGCAATCCCCTCGTTACTCTTGAGGTACAACCTCCACAGGGCTGCCGATTCCCCACGGTTGATATGCCAACAGTTTACACGTATATCACGCACAAGGTTCTGGAACGTCTGTCTTGCCATATCAAGGTTGAAAAGTTGGCTATTGCCACGCAGCATAGGTGACGGAAAGGATGATCCCTCGAACGGGTCTGCACTCTGGAGTTCGGCTATAGTTGCGAAGTAAAGTGCCCTTCTTTCCAGTATCGCGACGAACTTCGTGAAATCCATATACCGCCAGATCGCGGCTTTCCAGTCGTCCGGATCCTGGCAATTCGGATGCATCTGAACCGGCATAGGTGCGTTTCTATCCTGTAACCGTAGTTCCTCTCCCGACAATTCCTTGAGTTCACCACTCGCCACACTACTGCCCGACCCTCCCGGCGTCAAGAACTTCGCTGTAAAGTGAATGCCCGACTTGACAGGACCGGGCGGCGCGGTAGAGTGCTGGCGTCGTAAAGGAAGGCATCTCTCGCCGTTCGCGCCTTCGGAGGGCTGCGTTGTTCAATCGTGATCGTGGTGGAAGGTCTGTCGGCACTCTAAATCGCCGTGCGCAAATGCGCGCCACTGGAAGTACTGTTATATCAATGTGTTGTATCTTGAAAAGAACGGGACTCCCATGTATGGTGCTTTTGCCAAAGACCCATACGGAAAGGAGTCCCGATGGAACGGATTATCTTGGAGTTGCCGCGCCGAATCAAGATGGAGCTTCGCCGGATTCGGCGCTCGACGCGAGAGGCTGGTTTGGCGACGCGATGTCAGATCGTGCTGCATGCGGCCAAGGGCCGCGGGTCTCGGCAGATTGCCGAGGCCGTCGGTTGTCATCGATCGTGGGTTTCGCGTGTCCTGACGCGTTTTCGGCAGGCTGGGTTGGTGGGCCTGCTGGACGGGCGGGAGGACAATGGTCCCGACAAACTGACGGAGGAATACCTGGGTCAGTTGTACGAACTGGTGTCGGGACGGCCGTCGGATTACGGGCATCGCCGCCCGACATGGACACGGGAGTTGCTGGTGGCGGTGATGGCACAACAAACGGGGATTCGTGTCCATGTGGCCACGTTGAGCAGGGCCTTGAGAATCATCGGCGCGCGGCGAGGCCGGCCACGGCCGGTGGTGCGGTGCCCGTGGTCCACGCGGGCCAAGAACAAGCGGATTCGCGCGATTGGACAGGTGCTGGCGAATGCTCGAAGCGATGAGGCCGTTGTCTATGAGGATGAGGTCGACATTCATCTGAATCCGAAGATTGGCCTGGACTGGATGAACCGGGGACAACAGAAGGAAGTGGTGACACCCGGACAGAACCAGAAGCGATACCTGGCCGGAGCGATGAACGCTCGAACTGGGGAACTGACCGTGGTCGAAGGCGAGCAGAAGAATAGTGCCTTGTTCGTCGCCCTGCTCAAGGCCCTGCGTGAAGACTACCGGCAGGCGCGGAAGATCCACGTGATTCTGGACAACTACCGCATCCACAGCAGCCAGATCAGCCTGCGAGCATTGGCGGAGTTCGACGGCCGGATCGTGCTGCACTTTCTTCCGCCGTACTGCCCCAATGAGAACAGGATCGAGCGGCTGTGGCAGGACTTGCACAGTGAGGTCACGCGTAACCATAATCACCCGACGATGGACGAGTTGATGGAGAACGTGCATGCGTTCCTCAAACCACGCAGTCGACTACACAAAGTTAGGATCTACTCCCTTGCGGCCTAACCCAGAATTCGTGGCTACTATTCGCGCACGGTCATTTAG
>CAYWTX010000657.1:0-2570 GCA_964461295.1 uncultured Planctomycetaceae bacterium
CAAGCCGCCGCCGCCGCCGCCCGCGCCGCCGACGCCCGCGCCGCCGCCCGCGCCGCCGACGCCGACGCCCGCGCCGCCGCCGCCGCCGCCCGCGCCGCCGCCGCCGCCGCCGCCGCCCGCGCCGCCGACGCCGCCGCTGCCGCCGCTACTTGGCAAGCCGCTGCGGATTGCCTTCGCCGTATGTGTGAGGCGTAGCGTGCTGGGTCTGATCCTGCGCGCCATCACCCTACTGATCACCAACCGGAGGACCAAACCATGAGCGACGACGACACCCATCACCGCTACCGCGGCGAGGATCTCGACCGATACCGCGTGGCGCTATACGCGCAAGCCATGGCCGCGCGGGACGGGTTGGCCGTCCCGGACGCGCTGCTATCGCCAGACGACATCGAGATCGAATGGACACGCGACAACCGCCCCCGCGCTGTCGTCATCCGGCGCGACTCGTTTGAACTCCGCGTGCTGGTCGCCAGCACCGCCACCGCCAACCCGCAAAAGGACCGCTGATTATGGGCAAGCAACCCGCCACCGATCAGGCCGATACCATCACGATCCCGGACGACGCGCGGCCGTTCCTGCGATGGGCCGACGATCCCAACATGACCTGCCGGCAGGCCGCTATCCTGGCCATCGTTACGGCCAACCCAGGCTTGACCGTCGGCGCCGTCGCGACCGTGATGGGGATCCCGAAGCCGTCGGTCACCCGCACCGCGGACAAGCTCGAGGATTGGGGCCTGCTGATCCGCTCGCAGCATCCGGGGGACCGGCGGCTAGTGGAGATGTTCGCAGCGAAGGTGAAGGGAAAAGCCGCCCCGGCGCGGACGGGACAATCGACGCGCCGGGGCGGATAATGCGAAGCGCGGGGGAGGACCGCTTTCGCATGGCGGCACGCGACCACCGCAGCACCGCCACTGCGAACTCTACGCACAGCATGGGAGCGAAGCAATGGACATAATCGACTGGATCATACTTGGCTTGGCGCTGGTCCTATCCGGGGTCGGCGCCTTCCTGGTGGCAGCGTGGGTGCTGCTGCGCCAAGTGGATGAGGAGGACGACTGGCGATGAACACCAACCCGCCACCATTCCGGACGATCCGCGTCCTATGCGCCGCCATCGAAGTGCATGAGGCGCTGTTGAAGCAGGCCTACGAAGGCGGCCATGAGCATTGGCAGATCCAGCGGACCCTTGCCGCTCTGGGCCGCCAATTGGACGACGCTGAGGCCGTGTGGGCACGCCACAACGGCCGCCAACCCGCCAAGCTGCCAGGAGCCGCCGCATGAGCCTGAGCGAGGATCTTAGGAGCGTGGCGGGATCCGCTGCCACGCTCGCGAACGACCCCAACCCGGCCAACCGCACCGCGGCGTTGGAGATGATTGCCATCATTTTGGGCGACCTCGCCGCGCGAGCACGCAGCCTGGAGGGCACGGACGTGCCGCCGCACTGGCGCCGGCAGGACTGGGACGGGGCGCCCTACGCCAACATCCGGCCGTTGCGGAGGGGCTGATGCCGACATTCGCAAGTGATTACATCGCGCGGCGGGTGGCGATTGTCTCCGCCGGCCGCGTCGCGGGTAAATCCTGGGAGGCGCTGGCCGACGAGGTGGGCAACATCACCGGCAAGGGCTTGTCGGCCTGGTGGGCGCACCGAACCAGGGCGCAGCGCAAGGCGTATCTGGCGGAGTTGAAGGGGACTCGCTTCATCAACGCCCCGCCGACCACACCCCGGAAATGCCTTCGCTGCCAAAAAAAGTTTGACAGCGAGGGGCCAGGGAATAGGATGTGCACGCCCTGCCGGAGCGCAGGATGATGGAGGACGAGATGGGACAGGACGAAAAGAAGCAGGCCGCCGACGCGGCCATGTCGGACGCCTTCGCCGTGGCGGAGCGCGTGGCGATGCTGCTGGACCGCTATGCGGGCGACAATGGCGACGACGCGGAGATGATCCAAGACTGGTCGCACCAGCTGCATATGCTGGAGGCCACCATTCTGCGGGGGCTGGGCTTCCCCCGCGCCCGCCTGCCGGGCGGCGGGCTGGTGCCGGCTTCGTCTTGGTCGAAGGGGGCCGTGTAATGCCGGAATACTACCTGCCGAAGCTTAAGGAAGCCGTCGCGTATCTGGACGACAGCAGGCAGATCCGCCTTGCGTTGCACGGTTACGACTATGCGGACGACCGCGTGGGGACGCTGACGCCAGCGCAGGCGCTGAGGCTAGCCGAGTATCTGGTGCGGGCCGCGCGGGAGGCGCTGGTGGAGCCCACCGGCCTCGAGTACAGGGGCGGGTGATGCTGACGCAGCTAAACCCGCCCCTGCCGCTGACTACGCCGAAGGGGAAGGCGTGGGCGCATCTGGTGATCGACTACGGCCCGGAGGCAGACCTTATGTGGGTCTGCTTCCAAAACGACGACGGCGCGTGCTGGACCTGGTGCAACCGCGACGTCCGGATCCAGGCCAACGCGACGCTGGGGCGCCTTACCCCACAACCTTGAGATCCACGACCTTCGGCGCGGCGGGCTGCTCCACCATGCGCCGGAGGTCGCTTTTGCTGTACCGCTTGGCCATCTCGGGCGCAGCG
>CAYWTX010000658.1:0-2391 GCA_964461295.1 uncultured Planctomycetaceae bacterium
CGGTGGCATTCAGCCCGGACGGTAAGACCCTGGCATCGGGGAGCCGAGATAAGACGATCAAGCTCTGGGACGTGGCCAGTGGCAAGGAGATCGCCACGCTTAAGGGACACTCCGGCGCCGTCGAATCCGTGGCATGGAGTCCAGATGGCAAGACCCTGGCTTCGGGGAGTGACGACGACACGATCAGGTTATGGGACGTGGGCGCGTAGAGGAGATAGGCCGGCACACTCGTTTCACCACTTGGTTGCCGCCTTCTTGAGCCTGAAAGGCTCGAATTCGACAGCCCAGGGCGTTGCCCTCGTTGTTACGCACATCTCCGGACTGCTATTGGCGGATTGGGAGCGTTGGGTCATCATGGGAAACAGGTAAATGGGCGCAGGGGGGCGAAGCGAGTCAAGGAGGAACTCTCATGCTCGCCCCGTGGGTCATTGATGAAATGAAGACTGCAGATCTCAAAGACAAACGTTTGAACAAGCGCTTTGGGGAAGTGCTTTCCGAGTTGGCGGCACGACCCACGGCGAGCATACCCGCAGCTTGTGGCGGACGCGCCGAGATGGACGGCGCCTACCGGCTTTTGGCAAACCCGAAAACGACGTTTGACAACCTCCTGCAGACGCACATCGATGCAACGCGGCAACGGATAGCCGCACAGCCCGTGGTACTGCTCGTGCAAGACACGTCGGAAGTCGACGTAACGCGGCCGGAACAACAAGTGGCGGGCGCTGGCCCGTTGGACGGCGATTCTCGTCGCGGGGCGTTGCTCCATCTGCTGCATGCCTTTACGCCGGATGGCACACCGCTGGGAACCGTGCATGGAACGGCGTGGGTGCGCGAGGAAGAACCGGTTTGTGCATCGTTGTCGCGGGCCGAGCGCGCCGCTGTGCCCATCGAAGAGAAAGAGAGCCATCGATGGGTGGTCGCGCTGCGGCAGGCACGCGAGGAAGCCCAGCATTGCTCCTCGACGCAGTTCATCAGTGTGGCGGACAGCGAAGGGGACATCTATGAAGTTCTCGTCGAGGGAACGGCCGAACCGCAAAGCGGGGCATGGATCGTGCGTGCGTGTCAGGATCGTGCGTTGCTGTGCGAGAAGGGGGAAAAGGCGGCGGAAAAGCATTTGCGCGAACACGTTCTCGGACAACCAGTGTTGTTTGGAAAGACGATTTCGGTCCGTGGCCGAAAGGCTAAGGTCGCTTGCGAAACCCGTGGCCGACGTCAGCCGCGGCAGTCGCGTGAGGCAGAGGTCGTGGTGCGTGCGGCCCGCGTGACCCTGCGTCCCCCTTGGCGTGCCGACCGCAAACTGCCGCCGGTGACCGTCAACGTGGTGTTGGTCAGGGAGGTGAATCCGCCGCCCGACGACGAACCCGTGGAATGGCTGCTGCTGACCAGCCTTCCCGTAGACGACGTCGAGCAGGTGCGTCGGGTCATCCAGTACTACTGTGTGCGGTGGATGATCGAGGTGTTCTTCCGCGTTTTGAAGTCGGGCTGCCGGGTCGAGGAGCGACTGTTTGAATACATGGACCGTTTGCTGACCTGCGTGGCAGTGTACCTCATTGTGGCATGGCGAACCTTGTATGTGTGCCGTTTGGGACGCAGTTGTCCGGAGATCAGTTGCGAGGTCGTCTTCGAGCCGGCCGAGTGGAAATCGGTTTGGAAGGTGGTCCGCCGCGAGGATCCTCCCGCCCGGCCGCCTGCCTTGGGAGTCTTCATCCGAATGGTGGCGCAGCTCGGCGGCTACGTCAATCGAAAACGAACCGATCCCCCTGGCCCTCAAACCATCTGGATCGGGCTGCAACGCATGCATGACTTCGCCACCTGTTGGGAACTCTTCGGCCCCGACGCCGAAACCGACGCTTAACTTGTGCGTAACAACGAGGCATGAATGCCTGGGCTATGGAAAGTGAGCTACTGCTTCTTCGCCGGCACGCGAATAACCCAGTCGTCGCAGCTCTCGCCATGCCCTCCCTCTCCAAAGGTACGGCCCCCGTCGTCCTTGCGGTTGATGCCCACGCTGTAAACGACGTACCCGGCGTCCTCACGCTTGTAGCGGACCGGCCCGCCGGAGAAGAGGTCCTCAGGGATCGCCGGGAGGTACTTGGGCACCAGCGCGGCCAGGTCCGCCGGGTACGAGCCGTGGTCGGCGCGATAGGCGGCCAGGGCAAACACGACTTCCGCCATCCCCTCGGCAGTCACCGCCCGGTCTTCCGCGTTCACGCAGGCGGAGATCGCCGGCATCAAGAGGGCAATGAAGATCCTACCCATCGTCCGGCCCGTCGCGGTGCGGAGCGACCCGCTGGATGCGACATCCCGAAAGAACACTCGGAAGTCCCTGACATCAGCCGCGGTTTTCTTCACGTCCCGCCCGAACTGGTCCAAGGCCGCATCCCGCTCTTT
>CAYWTX010000659.1:0-8160 GCA_964461295.1 uncultured Planctomycetaceae bacterium
GACAACACGCTGCGCGCGCAGAAGCGCACGCGGCGTTGCCCGGGTGACGGCGGCGACGGGCACGGCCGAGGCGCCCATCGAACTGACGGTGCTGCCGTTTCAGGTCCCGCCGCCGCGGCAGCAGCGGGTGTGGGTGAACTGCCTGCAATCGGCGGAATCGGTCGCACGCTACTACAACGTGCCGATGTGGTCGGACAGGCATTTCGAGTTGATCGAGCCGTCGATGGCCCTGATGGGGCTGATCGGCAACGACATCCTGGGCGTCTCGGCCGTGAGCAGGAGCGTCTTCGGCGACGACCCGGTGATCGTGTTCCGGAAGGAGGGGGGCGGCCATGTGCCGGAACTGAAGCACCTGCGGCGTTACCTGGCGACGTACGGCAAGCACGCGGGGGCGCCGGCGTACCTGGTGGTGCACGTGTGGAACTACGGCATGTACTACAAGGGGGGCGGGCGCGACGGCGGGACGACGAAGTTCGAGGTCAAGACCTTCGCGGTGAAGGAGCTTCGCGGCACGGAACTGGTGGACGCCAACGTGCCCATGTACGGGCAACCGGGATCCGAGGAGCAGTGGAAGCCGCTGTTCGAGCAGATGCGGGCCTTGCTTGCGGAGATGAAGTGGAAGGACACGCGGCTGCTGCTGGGCACCAGCGGCGACACGTGGCCCAGCGACCAGACGGCGGCGTTCTTCGGCAAGGTGGCGCCCGGCGTGGGGTGGCGGTCGCTGACGCACGGGGTGGGCAGCCCCAAGTGGGGGGCCAGCGTCGCCAAACGGACGCAGCCCAACGGCATGGTGATCGACCTGCTGGAGATGGCCCGCCGCGTGCCGAAGTTCTACACCGGGAGCGAGGAACTGCCCGTCTGCACCAACAGCCGCGACAACGTCGGCAGCAATCCGGGGTCGTACCTGTGCCTGGCGGGCGATTCGATCGTCGGCTTCGGCTACGAGGGATACTGCTGGAAGGGGATCGACTACTGGCCGTACAAGACGGAAACGGGCGCGCTGCGCAGCGCGCTGAACAGCTACGTGGGGTTCGGCAACATGGTGGGGGGCACGCCGCGCGCGATGGCCGTGCCCGGCCCCGCGGGCGCCGTGGCAACCCAGCAGTTCGAGGTGCTTCGGGAGGCCACGCAGCAGTGCGAGGCGGCGCTGGCCATTCGCCGGGGGCTGCACAGGCTGCTGGATCCCGTGACGCGGCCGATCGACCTGGCGGAGCTGTTTGTGGACAAAGCGGTTTTCCCGCGCAGGGACGGCAAGCCCCTGGGCGGCGAGCCGAAGTTCTGCGAACTGGAACTGTCCATCTGGGAGGACGGCGACAAGTGCGAAGTGCTGGTGGCCGCTCCGACCCTGAACGGCTCGAAGGACCACAGCGGCACGATCAAGGTTGTGCCGGCCCAGCGAGGCAAGGCGTACGAGGTGGCGGTGTCGATGAAGAAGGACGGGTGGGGTACGGAGGGCGGAGAGGGGAAGTACACGATCCGCCTGGAACACAAGGGCGACGGCATCGTCGGCACGTACGAGGGAACGTTCGAGGGCGTGCCGCGCAGCGGGGCCGTGAAGGGCACACTCCTCAAGGGCGCGTATGATCTCGCCGTCTCGCCGGCGGCGCCGCGTACCGAGTTGACCGACCGGGCCGAACAGGCGCTGTCGAACTACGTTGCCGCGGCGAATGGCGCAACTCGGCGCGGAACAAGCTACGATGACGTGTACCGGGCCGTGGAGGCTGTATATGCCTCGGCCGGCGAAGTGCAGAAGGCGGCAGCGAAGAAGAACGGAGAGGCGGCTGGTGTCGCTGGCAAGTGAGACGTTTGCGTTGCGGCGGAGTGCGTGCGTGCTGTGCGGCTTGCTGGCGATGGCCGGGGCGGCGTTCGCGGGCGACAGCGCCTTGCCGTCGGACTGGCCCGCGTGGCGAGGCGGGCCCGAGCGGCGTGGGGTGACGGCGGCGCCGTTGTCGCCGCCGCTGTACCTTCAGTGGGTGCGCAAGCTGCCCCCGCAGCAGCCGGCGTGGACCGACGACGACCGCGCGAAGTTCGACCGCGGCTACCATCCGGTAGCCGGGGGGGGAATGTTGTTCGTCGCCTCGACGATCAACGATCGGGTCACGGCGTACGACCTGGCCACGGGCGTGGAGAAGTGGGCATTCTACGCCGAAGGCCCCATTCGCGTGGCGCCGGCGTTGTGGCGGACGCCAACGCCGCAACTGGCGCCCGGCCAGACGCCGCCGCCCAATGCAGGCAAGGGCTTTCTCTATGTCGCCAGCGACGACGGCTGGCTGTACTGCCTCAGCGCCGAGACCGGCGCCGTGGCGTGGAAGCGCCGCCCCTGCCCCCAGCGCCGTCTGCTGGTGGGCAACCGCCGCGTGATCTCGACCTGGCCGTGCCGCGGCGGACCCGCCGTCGCGGCCTCGCTCACCCGGGCGGGACAGACCGACGTTTACGTCGCCGCGGGCGTGTTCCCGTTCATGGGCGCGTACGTCGCGGCGTATGACGCCGAGACCGGCCGGAACGTCTGGACCGGCACGGACGGCAGCTTCCCGTTCCGTTCGGTGCCGCACCCCGGCGCGTTCTCGTTCTCGGGGCTCTCGCCGCAGGGGCACATCGCCGTCGCCGGCGACAAGCTCATCATCCCCGGCGGCATTGACGCCCCCGGGATCTTCGACCGCCGCACCGGGCGGTTCCTTCGCTTCGGCGCCGGCGAGACGCACTCGGTGATGGCGGCCGGGAACTTCGGCTTCTGCGGCGGGCGGATGTTCGCCCTCGATACCGGGCGCGAAGTCCGCCTGGAAGGCGCCCGGGTTGGCCCGGCCGTGCTGGGAGGCAAGGCGTGGTATGTTTCGGGCGCCGTGCTCGATCCGGACAGCCTGCGCATCGGCGCCGAGCAGATCACGACCGCCGCCAACAGCGAGGAGATCAGCCGCTCCTTCAGGGCGACGGCCGACGTCCGGCGCGACCGCGGCATCGGCACGCCGTGGCTTCTGGCCGGCGGCGCGGGCGGCGCCAAGGCGCACCTGGTAGTCACCGGCGGCGCCAGAGGCGCGCCCGGGGTGACCACGCTGGCGATGCTCGACGTGACCGATCCCTCCGCGGACGCCGTCAGCGTCTGGCAGGGCGACGTGACCGGCGCGGTGTCGGACGTGTTGGCCGCCGCCGGCCGGCTGATCGCCGTCACGCTGGAGGGGAGCATCTGCTGTTTCGGGGCCGAGAAAGTGGCCGGGCGGACGTTCGAGGCGCCCAGCCTGGCGGAGGCGACGCCGGCGCCCGGCAAGGCGATGGCGGGGGGGTACTCCGTCGTCATCGGCGGCGGCGAGGCGGGGGAGTTGGAGAAGTCGGCTCGCGAAGGGGTGGTGCACGTGGTGGGCGTCGAGCCCGACGCCGGACGTCTTGAGCGCCTGCGGCGCAAGTTGGACGAGGCGGGCCTGTACGGCACGCGGGCGGCGATGATCGCCGGGCGCCTGGACGCCGACCTCGACTTCCCGCCGTACTTCGCCGAACAGGTTCTCGTGCCCGATCTGGACGCGGCCGGCTTCACGCCCGCCACGGGCAAGGCGTTCGCCGAAAGGCTTTTCCGCATGTTGCGTCCGTACGGGGGCGCGGCTCGCGTGGAATGCGGCGGCAATCGCGAGGCATTCGCGACGGCGGCGAAGACCGACGGCCTGGCCGGGGCGAACCTGGCCTGGAGCGGGCAGACGATGCTGCTGACGCGGCAGGGGGCGCTGAGCGGTTCGGCGGAATGGCTGGGCCAGAACGCCGACGCGGGCAACACGCGGTGCAGCCGCGACGATCTGGTGAAGGCCCCGCTGGGGCTGCTATGGTTCGGCAACGCGATGCCCAACAGCCTGGTGCTGCCCCGGCACGGCGAGGGGCCCGTCGAGCAGGTCGCGGCGGGGCGGCTGGTCATCGAGGGCCCCGACTCGCTCAGCGCCGCCGACGTGTACACGGGGCGCCTGCTGTGGACGCGCGACATGACCGGCCTGGGGATGTACTACAACGTTTCCAAGCACCAGCGAGGCGCGCACGCCCTGGGCAGCAACTACTTCGCCGCCGGCGACGAGGTATACGTTGCCCGCGAGAAGAGCTGCCTCGTGCTGGACGCCCGGAGCGGAGGCAGTCTTCGCGAGTTGAAGCTGCCCGGCGGCGCGGGGTGGATGTTCATGATCGCCTGTGGCGACAAGCTGGTGGCCGGCATGGACCCCGACGTGGTCGACGTGCGCGGGCGCTACAACACCGACGCCACCAGCAAGGGCCTGGCCGTTCTCGACCGCCGCGGGAGCAGCGTCCTGTGGACGCGCCAGGCAGACCGGGGCTTCGGCCACTACGCCGTTGCCGCCGGGGCCGGCAAGGTCTTCTGCTTCGACCGCCTCTCGGCGGACGCGGCCGAGAGACTGCGCCGCCGCGGCATCGACCCCAACACGACGGGCACGACGCTGCTGGCGTTGGACATCAAGACCGGCGAGGTGGTGTGGCAGAGCGACCGCTGCGTCGGCGACGGGCGGGGCCTGTCCTACAGCGAGGAGCACGACATCGTGCTGGCCGCGGGCGCTCTGCGCGGCAAGGACGGCAAGGTGCTGTGGGACCGGCTGACGATCAAGGACGCGCCCGATCCGTGCTCGCTGGGGCCTGGCTTCGCCGACAGCGTCCGGGGCGGGGTCGAGCGGCTGTGGTGGGGCAAGTGGGGGCCGATGATCAACGGGCGCACGATCTACACGCAGGGGCAGGCGGCGTTCGACCTGCTCACGGGCGAGCAGAAAATATGGACGGAGCCGAATGGAACGACGCGGGCGTGGCGGTATCGGCGCAGCCACGGGTGCGGACCATCGGCGGGGGCTCGGCACGTCATCACGTTCCGCAGCGGGTGCGCGGGGTTCTACGACCTGGCCCGCGATGGCGGGACGGCGAACCTGGGGGGCTTCCGCAGCGGGTGCACGTCGAACCTGATCGTCGCCTGCGGCGTGCTCAACGCGCCGGACTACACGCGATCCTGCGGCTGCGCCTACCAGAACCGCACGTCGCTGGGCATGGTGCATGACGCCGAGGCCGAGTACTGGACCTACGGCGCCACGCCCACCATCGGGCGCGTGGGCTTCAACTTCGCGGCCCCCGGCGACCGCGTCGACGACGACGGCACGCTGTGGCGGGCGGAGCCCCCCGCCGTGCCGGCCCGCTTCGGCGGCCTGGCGCGGGCGACGATCTCGCCGGCGCCGGATCCCAACACGGAAGGCGGGTCGCGAACGTTCTACAACCATTCGTTGCTCCTGACGGGCCCGGCGCGCTGGCGGTGGGTGGGCGGCTCGGGGCTGATCGGCGCGAGGTCGGTCACCGTTCCGCTGGCGGAACTTCGCGGCGGCAAGCCGGTCACGATCCGGCTGGTGTTTGTCGAGCCGGAACACGCCTCGACCGGCAAGCGGGTGCTCAGCGTGGGCATCGCCGCGCCGGGGATGGGGGCGGCGGGGGCTGTGGCGGGCGGGCCGGGCGGCAAGCCCGCCATCGAGAATCTGGACGTCTTCGGCGAAGCGGGCGCTCGCATGTTGCCGGTGGTGAAGGAACTCCGCGACGTTCGCTTGCCGGCGGGGGCGAAGGCCCTGGAATTCACACTCACGTCCAAACTGGGCGAAACGCTCCTCTGCGGCGTGGAGATCGTCGAGCCGTAGTGGCGCCTGACGGCGTCGGGCGAGCGACGCCGGGGGGCAGGCCAAGCACCAAGGGCGTCAGCAGACGCGGTTGCGTTGGGATCCCGCGGGGGCGAGGTTTTTTCGCGAAGGGGCGCGGCGTCGAGGAACTTGACTCGCGGCTTAGGGTTTGGATAATCGACGAGCCCGGCAGGGCGTGACGGCCGGGCGCCGCTTAGGCAGTCCTGAAGCCAGCGAGAAGATGATGCCTCCGACAGACGAAGTCCTCATCGAGGCGCACAACCTGGAGCGGAAATACGTCACGGGGGAGACCGTTGTCTACGCGTTGGCGGACGTGACTCTCACGATCCATCGGGGCGAGTACGTCTCGCTGATGGGCCCCAGCGGGTCGGGCAAGACCACGTTCTTCAACATGATCGGGGCCTTGGACTTCCCCACCGGCGGGCGGATCTTCATCGGCGGGCGCGACCTGGGCGGCCTGTCGGCCAAGGAACTGGCATACCTGCGATGCGTGAACATCGGCTACATCTTCCAGAACTACAACCTGGTGGAAGTCTTCAGCGCCGTGCAGAACGTCATGCTGCCGATGCGGATTCTGGGCATTCCGGAAGGTGAGGCGAAGGAGAAGGCGGCCGGGATCCTGAAGCGCGTGGGGCTGGGCGCCCGGATGGACCACCTGCCGGGCGAGTTGTCGGGCGGGCAGCAGCAGCGGGTGGCCATTGCCCGTTCGCTGGCGAACGATCCGAGCCTGCTGCTGGCGGACGAGCCGACGGGCAACCTGGACTCCAGGACCGGGCACGAGATCGTGCATCTCCTCAGCGAGTTGAGCCAGGAGCACGGCGTGACGGTGGTGTCGGCGACGCATGACCACCGGATGCTGGACGTTTCCGACCGCGTGGTGTACCTGCGCGACGGGAAGGTCGAGCGCGTGGTTGCTCGCGAGGACCTGAGGATTTCGGTTGGGTCGATCAAGTGAGGCCGGGGATCGGATACCGGATGCCGGAGAGCGGGCACCGGGGACTGGAGAGCGGGGATGGAGCAGCCAAGCATCAGGTGAGCGAGCAACCAAGCGAACGATGGGCCGAGTAACCGAGCAACCGAGTAACCGAGTAACCAAGCGATGAAGCTGCTGTCGCACGTGGCGACGATATTCCTGGGCCTGGTGTTGATCGCGGTGATCGCGCCGGTGAGCCAGTTCCTCACCGTGATGACGGTGAACGCGGACATCGAGACGGCCACGCCGGTGGGCTGGGCGGTGGGGGTGCTGTTCGCGGTGGTCCTCGTCCTGGCGGCGGTGCGGGCGACGGCGCGAACGCGGCTGGTGAGCAAGCCCAACCTCGTCATCCTGTACTGCATGCTGACCATCGCGGTGCCGGTGATGAACCTGGGGCTGGTGCGGCAGATGTTCCTGTCGTCGCGGGCGGTGTTCAAGGACTACCTCGAGCACGGCACGGGGACATACCGCACGGCCTACAACGCCCGCTCGCCGGGATGGTTTCCGGTGGTTCCGACCCGCGAGGGTTTGGCGTGGAACAAGGCCGAGCGGCTGTTGCAGCTTCTTCAGGACGGCGACATCATCAAGAAGCGGACGGCGGCGAACCGGCTGGTGACCGACGCGATCGCGCAGGAGGATCGCCGGCTGAGGCGCCTGGCGTCGGAGGCGGCGACGCGTCCGGCCGGGAAGACGGGCGTCGCTCCGGACGGAGCGACGGGCGAGGCGACGAGCCAGGCGTCGCGGCCGGAGGCGAAGCTGCTGGCCGCGGTGAAGGAACTGGGGGCCGATGGTGCCAGCCGCCTGCGGAAGCGGACGCCGGCGGAGGTGCTGGCGTCGCTGGGGCTGACGGAGGCATTGGCGGCGCGGTTGGCGGAGACGACGGCGGCCAGTGCGGCGGCGGCCGCCGCGTTGCCGCGGCAACTTGCCGACGTGGACGAGCGTGAACTCAGCCAGCTTCCGGAGTACCTGGCGGTTGCCGACCCCTCCAGTTGCGACCGCATCGGGAGGCAGTACTGGCGGATGACGGCGGCGGAGCGCGAGGAGTTCAACCAGAAGAAGGCGAAGCTGCGTCCGCGGGTGAAGACGTTGCGGGAGGCGGCGACGGCGTTGTCGTCGACGGAGAGCGGGGACGATTACGGGAAGGTGCGGAGCCGCCTGGAGAAGCAGTACGTCGAGAAGCTCTCGGGGATGAGCCAGGAGCAGTACGACGAGGCCCGCGGGGATTTCATCTATCGTCTGACGCGGAAGGAGCGGGCGGCGATCTACGGACAGAACGGGCAGGAGGGCAAGCCGCAGCAGGACGGGTTGGCGTTCGAGAAGACGGTTTGGCACGATCTGCCTGCCCAGGACATGCAGGCCAGGCGAGACAACGAGAAGGCGGGGGTGAAGGGCACGCTGGCGAACCTGGACGTGGTGCTGGAGAAGATGCCGCTGAACCTCTACGCCCGCCCGATGCTGATGTGGGGATCGATGGTGACGGCGATCTTCCTGCTGCTGATGTGCATGGCGGAGTGGATTCGGCGCAAGTGGATCGAGCGGGAG
>CAYWTX010000660.1:0-25524 GCA_964461295.1 uncultured Planctomycetaceae bacterium
GCCGGCTGCCAGTTCAAGCCCGACCCGTACTGCCCGGGCGGGCAGGTGGTCGTCACCAAGTGCGCCGTCTGCCGCCTGGTGTGGACCGGTGCGGGCTACGCCTGCGCCGGGCCGGATGAGTACGCGGCGGCTGTGGCAGCAACGCAGCCGGCGACGACCCAGCCGGCCAGCGGCCCCGCGGATAACCCCGAGTGACGCCCGATTGGGCGGAAAGGAGTCTGACATGAAGGCGTGCAAGTGGATGGTGTTGGTGACGGTGTTGGCAGTGGTCCTCTTTGCCGGCGGCTGCGGGAACGTCTACCTCAAGGGCGAAGCTCTGACGGCCGCCGAGACCAGCACGCTGGATGCCTACCAGGCCGTCCAGCGGGCGGACAAGGAACCGGCCACTCCCGACTGGGAGAAGGCATACCTCGCGGAGAACTTCAAGCAGTGGCGGTTCTTCGTGCGGTCGGCGCGGAAGGACCTCGCCTGGGGCCCCAAGCTGGAGGGTGAATGACCATGAGCGACCTCAATCAGCGCATTCAGGACTTGCTGACTCGCATCCCGGAGAACCAGCGGCAGGCGGCGGGCGCTCTGATCGCCCAGTACGGGCCGCGCCTGTTCGAGCTGGCGCAGGAGGACGCGTGGGCGTACCTGCGCAGGCTGATGGCGGGCGACCTCGATGTCGTGGCCGAACTGGACGGGAAGCTCTCCAACGAGGACTTCATCGCCAAGGTAAAGGCCAACACGGCCCGCTGGGAATCGGTGGCCAACTACAACAAGGTCCGCGACGACCTCCGCCGGGAAATCCTCCTGCGGCTCGCGCCGATCGTGCTGTCGGTGCTCGCCGGCCTGGTGGGTCTTTGATCGCGGCAACGGAAAGGAGTCCAACGTGAACAAGCTTCGCGAGTTCCTCAAGGGCAAGAAGGCGTACATCACGGCCATCATCGGCCTGGCCGGCGCGGTGCTCGCCTGGGCCGACGGGCAGATCGACGGCGTGGCGCTGCTGGCGGCGGTGTGGGCGGCCGCGCAGGCCTGCTTCATCCGGGCCGGGATCGCCAACGAGGTCCAGAAGACCCAGCCGTAGTGCGCAAAAAAGTGGATCGGCCGCGCGGGGGGTTCGCGCCGATCCGTGGCCAGCCTCGGCCGGGGGGGAGCCGGGCTGACGGCGGCACAATACCTCTCTCCCCCGGTCCAGTCAAGGAAACGGTGATTCTCGATGGCCGAAGCCAAGGGCATACGCGCCGGAAAAGCCTTCGTCGAGCTGTTCGCTGACGACAGCAAGCTCGTGCGAGGGCTTCGGCGCGCCTCGGCCCGGCTGAAGGCCTTCGGCGAAGGCGTCCGCAACATCGGCCTGAAGATGGCCGGGCTGGGCGCTGCCGTCATCGCCCCGCTGGCCGGCGCTGCCAAGAGCTTTGCCGACATGGGCAGCAAGCTCTGGGACATGTCCAAGCGCACCGGCGTCTCCGTCGAGGCCCTGTCGGTCCTGGGCTACGCGGCCGAGCAGTCCGGGGCGGAGATCGAGTCGCTGGAAGTCGGCCTGCGGAAGATGCAGAAGACCATTGTGGATGCGGCATCGGGTTCCACTTCCGCCCAGGAGTCTCTGGCGCTGTTGGGGTTGACGGTTGCTGACCTGGCAGGCCTCTCGCCCGAGCAGCAGTTCAAGCTGATAGCCGACCGGATCGACCAGATCGCCGATCCCACGCTCAAGGCCGCCGCCGCGATGGAGGTCTTCGGCAAATCGGGCACGGGCTTGTTGCCGATGTTCGAGGGCGGCGCGGCGGCGCTGGATGCCTATGAGCAACACGCCCGCAAGCTGGGCATCATCATGTCCACCGAGGACGCCAAGGCGACGGATGAGTTCGGCGACGCACTGGGCGACCTGTGGAAGGTGCTCAAGCAGGCGGCGTTCACCATCGGTTCGGCGCTTGCGCCGCTGCTCCAGTCGCTGGCGCAGAAGATCACCTACGCCGTCACCGTCACCAGCCAGTGGCTGCGACAGAACAAAGAACTGGTGGTCACGGTCTTGAAGGTCGCCGCGGCCGTGGTGGCCGGCGGGCTGGCCCTGGTGGCGCTGGGGTACGCGATCTCGGCCCTGGGCGCGATCTTCTCCGCCCTGGCGACCATCGTCACCGGCGTGGGCACCGTCCTTGGCATCCTGGGGTCGGTGCTGGCGTGGATGCTCTCGCCCATCGGCATGGTGATCGTCGGCGTGGTGGCGCTGGGAGCGTACATCCTCTACGCCACCGGCATGGGCGCAAAGGCGCTGGGCTGGCTGGCCGAGCGCTTCGGGGCGCTGAAGGAGGACGCCGTCGCGGCATACCAGGGCATCGCCGATGCGCTCGCCGCCGGCGACATCGGCCTGGCGGCCCGCATCCTTTGGCTGACGCTGAAGATGGAGTGGCAGAAAGGCGTCAACTGGATCAGCTCCATCTGGAACGGGGCGCTCTTGTGGCTGCGCCAGCGGGCGACGGAGGCGTTCTACGGCCTGGTCATGGGCCTCGAGTACATCTGGCATGGGCTGGAGGTGGCGTGGATCGAGACCACCGCGTTCCTGTCGTCGGTGTGGACGAACTTCTGCGCCGGGATTCACCACGCCTGGATGTGGGTGGTCAAGAGCCTCAAGGAGACATGGAACAAGGTCAAGGCGCTCTTCGACAAGGACTTTGACGCCAACGCCGCCAACGCGGCCGTGGAGTCGGAGTATCAGAAGGCCCGCGACGAGATGTGGAACCAGGCCAAGCGGCAACTTGGCGAGCGCGAGGCCGATCGCGCACGCCAGCGCGAGCAGGCGCGGCAGGTCCACGAGGGCACGCTGAATGAACTCGTCCGCCAGGGCGAAGGCGAGAAGCAGCGGCTCCAGGACGAGTACGACCGGAAGATGAAGTCCAACCAGGGCGAACTGGACGCCGCCCGGAAGGAATGGCAGGACGCCATCGCCGCCGCCAAGGAGAAGCGCAAGGCCAAGGAGGCTGAGGGCGGCCCGGGCAAGATGGAATCCCCCGAAGATCTGCTGGACAAGGTCCGCAACAAGCTCGGCGGGCTTGGCGACCTGATGGACCAGTCCATGAAGAAGACCACCGGCGTCATGGGCACGTTCAACGCCGCGTCGCTGCTGGGATTGCAGGCCGGCGGCGTGGAAGACCGGATCGCCCAGGCGACTGAGCGGACGGCCAAGGGCGTCGAGGGACTCCGTCAGGACGTGCGGAACAACAAGGCCGAGTTCGTGTGATATATGCCGCTGACACTCACCGAAAAACTCGACAGCCGCAAGTGGAACACCGGCGACAACGCCTCGGTGGAGATGGTCTACGTCCTCACCGGCACGAGCGACGACCTGACGGCCAAGACGCTGATCGAGAACTCCACCGCCCAGACCTACAACGGCCTGGTGCGGCAGTCGATCAACCTGGAACCGGAGTGGGTCGATACCGTCCGGGCCGATGGCCGCTGGGTCGCGACGATTCGCTACGGCGTCCGGCCGCCGCAGGAGGTCGGGGAGTCGTCCTTCAGCTTCGACACGGCCGGCGGGACGCAGCACATCACGCAGTCGCTCGGCACAGTCCACCGCTACGCCCCGCCCGGCAAGACCGCCCCGGACTTCAAGGGCGCTATCGGCGTCACCCATGACAACGTGGAAGGCGTAGATATCACCGTGCCGGTCTTCAACTTCTCCGTCAGCCGGCGGATTCCCATCGCGCAGTGGAGCGCCAGCTACGTCGGGACGCTCTATTCCCTCACGGGCAAGGTCAACAGCGGCGGCTTCTCCGTCACCATCAACGGCAACACGTACAACTTCGCCGCCGGCGAATGCCTGTTCCTGGGGGCCTCGGGGGATGAATCCAGCGCGTCGGAGTTCGTCGAGGTCAACTACCGCTTCGCCGCCAGCCCCAACCGCACCGGCATCACGGTCGGCGACATGACCGGCATATCAAAGAAGGGCTGGGAGTACCTCTGGGTCCGCTATGCCGACTCGGAGGACGCCGCGGCCAAGGCCATCGTCAAGAAGCCCGTCGCCGCCTACGTGGAGAAGGTCTACGAGGACGGCAACTTCGGGCTTCTGGGGAGCATCTGACATGGCCGACTCGTTCCGAAAGGTCCGGCCCGGCGAGCCGCTGGCCATCCCCGCGGCGGCGTACAACGCCTTCGTGGACGCCGCCCGCGAGAGTCAGGCCCGTCGGCTGGGGCAGGAACAGGGCTCGCAGCAGGCATCTCGTCAGACCGGGATCGTCTTCGTCCGCAACGACAGCGGCGAGGACCGCGAGCGGTTCGACATCCTGGGCATCGAGACGCCGATCTTCACGCCCACCGACGACGAGGATGCCTTCAAGAACCAGGTCGCGCTGAAGGGCATCATCCCGACGGCGGTGGATCACACCGGCAAGTTCGTCATCCTGCTGGAACCCATCGCCGCCGGTGAGGTCGGTCGGGCGTGCATCGCCGGCGTCTGCCCGGCTTGGCTGTACATCGCCGACGAGGGCCACACCTTCGCCGACGTGTATGACGGCGACGCCACGATGCTGCGAAGCGCCCCGACCGGCTCGGCGCAGGTCATCTGGAAGGAAGAGGGCACCGGCCCGCTGTGGGCGGTCGTGCGGATCGGCAACCAGGTCACTGCCGCGTTCCCCGCCAAGCTGACGGCCGAGGACACGCCCGGCGAGTACGGATGGGAAGAACAGGGCCTCGACGCCAATGGCGACTTCATCGACCTGGACGAGCCGCGCTTCGGCGACGGTTCGGGCGGCGAAGGCGACCTGGGCCTCGCGCGGGAGTTCAACGACGCCGAGGGCCTGTACACCGAGTCGCCCACCGTCTACGTCCACATGTTCGAGTTCACCGACCAGGGCGGCGGCAAGCGGTATCGGTTCACGTGCGGCCAGCCGGTCATCCGCTGGGGCGTGCTCGCCTCCGATTGGGACGTGAACGGCTGCCCCAACTATGTCACTGTCAACCCATGCGACAAGGGCGGGGGCAACCCGGACCCGGCCGTGGAGGTCAAGGTCTACATCGGCTGGCCAGACAGCGGGCATCTCGCCCCGTACTTCTGGAACCTGCGGGCCGGGAGCGTCATTCCCTACGTGCCCATCGGCTCGGCCGGCGACGGGACGCCCGAAGGCACGGCCTTCCGGCTGTGGTCGAATCCGGTTTGGGGCAAGGTCATCGACGACTGGCAGGAGAACCAGAACTTCGTCATGGTGCGGCTCACGGACGAAGACGGCCTGGAAATCGGCTACGCCGCCAACGTCAAGTGCTGGCTCTACTCCCCGGAGAACTTGGCCAATGTCAAGGGCGTCAAGCTCAAGGCCGGCGACCTGATCCGCGTGGAACTGCCCACCTACGACCCCGGCACGGGCGTCAGCTTCGCCCACGCCATCAACATCTACGGCGGCTCGGGCAAGAACGAGCTGCTGGACGGTGCGAACCATACCGATACGGCCGACGCCGACCCGGCCGTGGGCGACCTGATCAGCGCCTGGGGCGACCCGGTAAAGTGGAATCGTGTGCCGGTCGGGGCGGCGCAGTCGCTGCTATACGTGGACCCCGGCCCGCCCATCATGCCCGGCTGGCTGCCCAAGGGCGGGGAACAGTCCCTCCTGTACATCAACGCGGGCTTGCTGGATTGGTTCAATCCCGGGCTGGCGCAGTCCATGCTCATCACCGGGGCGGGCGGGAACCTGGCGTGGAAGCCCCGCGGCCTGAACGAGTCGGTCTACATCACGCGGAATGGACAGCTCGACTGGCTGGGGCCGGGCAATTGGGATTCGATCCTCTACAACAACGCGGGTTCCCTGGACTGGCTGAATCCGCCTTGGCCCCCGGCGCTGCTGATGTACGATGCGCTGGGGCTGGCGTGGTTGCCGCCGGGCGCGAACGAAGAACTGCTTGTCTCCCGCAACAACACCTTCGCCTGGCTGGCCAAGGGCGCGGAACAGGCGCTGCTGTACGTCGACAACGGCCTGCTGGACTGGTTCAATCCGGGCCTGCCCCAGTCGATGCTGATTACCGGCCAGCAAGGGCTGGCGTGGAAGCCGCGTGGGCTGGACGAGTCCATCTACATCACGCGGAACCAGCAGCTTGACTGGCTGGGGCCGGGCGGCTGGGACTCCATCCTCTACAACAACGCCGGCACGCTCGACTGGCTCAATCCCGGCCTGCCGCCGGCGCTACTGATGTACGATTGGCTCGGCCTGGCGTGGTTCGGCCCCGGCGCGAACGAAGACCTGCTCATTACCCGGAACTGGACGTTCGATTGGCTCGCCAAGGGCGCGGAGCAGGCCATCCTCTACGTCAACAACGGGCAATTGGACTGGTTCAACCCGGGGCTTGCCGAGTCCATGCTGATCGTCGGCCAGCAGGGGCTTGCATGGAAGCCACGGGGCCTGGACGAGTCCATCTACATCACCCGCAACCAGCAGCTTGACTGGCTGGCCAAGGGCGACGATCCGTCCATCCTCGTCACGGATGGCGGCACGGTCCAGTGGAGTCACGGGGCTGACACCACCGGCCGCGGGGCGGTCCTGTGGATCGACCCCAACGGCGTCTTCGGCTGGGGCCAGTCCTACCACGCGCTGCTCGACGACAAGTGGCATTACGACACGGCCGACGCGCTGCCGACCAAAGGCGCGATGATCTACATGACGGCCGACCCGCCCAACGGCCTGTGGGACGTGCTGAACATCGGGGCCGACCAGTCCTTCTTACACGTCAACAACGGCATCCCGGAGTGGAAGGCCAAGGGCGACGACGGCTCGCTGCTCACCACCAGCGGCGGTCTGCTGTCGTGGCTCGCACCTTCGCCCGACGCCGGAAGGCCGCTGCTGTATCAGGCCAACGGCCCGGAGTGGTTTGACGGCCCGACCGCCACGCTGACGTTCGTGACCGACGTCCGCGTGGACGGCGTGAACTTCCAGAAGAAGAGCCGGCAGATCGAGGTCACCAAGGGCGTCATCTGCCAGATCGGGGCTGAATCCGACTGGGAAACCTTCCACACCGGCACGGAGTGCCCGGAGTAGCCCATGGGCGTCTACTTCTGGCAAGGCAAGGTGCTGATCGTGGGCGGCCAAGCTGCCATGCACGAGCGGTGCTGCTGCGTCCTGGGCTGCACGAGCGAGCAGTACGGAATCATCGACCCTGACAGCTTCGGCTGGCAGCCGGCCCCGGACTTGGACGGCACGTCCATCCACGGCACGTTCCGCTTCGAGGATAGCGCCAACTGCGACGGGCCCAACGGCGACGCCCAGACCGGCTACGCCATCTGCCATGTCACCTTCGACGTGCCGATGACCGTCTCGTACCGCGTCGCCGGCGCGACCGAGCGACAGAACGCCGGCTTCGACACGTCCTGGATCAAGCGGGACGGCAACACCGTCGCGGAGATCACCAGCAGCGAAGAGGGCCTGGGCTGCGAGATGGCCGACCGCGAGAGCGTCTTTCAAGAGGTCGTGCCGGCCGGCCCGCACACCTTCGAGTTCCGGGGCAGTACCAACGACGGCCTCTACCACGTGGGCATGACCCACACGTTCCTGGTCGACTGGGAGCCTGCGCCATGACGGCCAGCAAGTCCAGAACGTGCTGCCGGAAGGCCCGTCGCGGCCGGGCCGGGATTCCCGTCACCCGCACAAGCTGCCTGGAGTGCGTCGAGAAGCACCTCGGCGCGGCCTGGGTGCTGCTGGCCGAGCACCGGGACGGCTACGCAACGCGCCTCCGCGCCATCGGCCATCTGTTCGAGGCCGAAGACGAGTCGCAGGTTTGGCCGGACCTTCACGACGCCATCCGTGCCGCCCGCCGGGCCTACCAGCTGGCCGACACCATGCCCGACTGGGAGGCATTGGCCGAATTGGCCGCCCGTGCGGCTGAGACCTCTTCTGCAACCCGTTGATGACAATTCGCCCGGGCGGTAGCTTAACGCCATGCAATGTGACCCTCTGAATGCTGACGACTCTGGTCGGATGTGGTGCGAGGGCCAGAAGCCCATGATCTGCGGCTGGATCACTGACGAGTTGCTCATCGAGACACATCGCGTCTGGTCCAAGGCCTATGGCCGCGCGATCAGCCGCGACGAGGCCATTGAAATCCTCGACAACGTCAAGCGGCTGGCCGAGGCCCTCCGTGAAATCCCGCCGAAGCTGCGAGAGGGCGGCCCGGCCGACCCGCCGCCAGAGGAGGAACTGTCCCAGGACGTGATCAGCGTCGTCTATCGCAACTTGCTCCGGCTGGGGCACATCAAGCTGCCCGAACAGCCTCCGCCGTTAAGGCCGACGCCGTCCGACTACCAGATCTGAGTCAGACCGATGCAGTGGCAACGCGATGAACGGAACAGAGACTTCGGCCCCCCGTCCACGAAGGGCGGTCTTCTCACCCCTTTGCGGCCTTGCGGACGCTGACGCTGTTGGCCGGGTTGTCGTTCATGGCCTTGAACGTCCGCAGCCACTGGTCGTAGGTCATGTCGCTGAGAAACGGCACCTCGACCGTGTGGTCAATCCAGTCATCCGTGGGCTTGCCTTCAAAGCAGAAGTAGCCTGGCCCCTTCATCAACTTCACGCCGCGCAGGCCGTTCTGGGCCAGGAACCGCACCACGTCGGATGTTCGCTTTGGGCGATCTTGTGGTTTCATAGGCATTTTCCACTACTGGTCGATCTGGAGCCCGTCGATATTCGCCTCGTCTAATGGCTCTCGCACCGCGTTCCGAAGCCAGTTCGGGTCAAAACCGGCCGCGGCCGTGCCCTCGACTTGGAGGGATACCTTCCCGCCATCCGACTTGTCCGCCAGGTTGGCGATCGCGCCGAACGACTTGAACACTTGGTCCCGCGTGGCGGCGAAGCTGATACGCACACTCGTCTTGGCCGCAGGACACACGCAAGGGTATTTCCCGCAGGCGGGGCAAACTGAGGGCGCACCGCATTGACACGGCCGCTTCCCGCACTTGGGGCAAGGTTGCGGGCATTGGCAGGGAGACTGGCCGCACCTGGAGCACACTACAGGCGTAGGGCACTCGCACGGGCGTTTGCCGCACTTGGGGCAGACCAACGGAGGCGGCTCCGGCACCGCCGCTGGCACCATAAGGAAACCGCTGTCGAGGTCGACCTCGTCGACGCCCAGCGGCTTGTTCAGCAACACCTTCTCCGGCGCGACCTGGTATTGCCCATCGCTTCCGAGCGACGGACACCCGCTGGTGTAGGCAAACATGCCCTCGGCCACGCCGCGGGCAATGGCCTTCCTGAGCACTTCATCCGAGCCGATGCGGGGCGGCTCCAGGAACCCGAAGAAAGCATCGCGCACATCCTTGGCTGAAATGCCCTGGCGCGGTGGTTCGCCAGGAGCAAGTGGTTCGCCGAGTTTGACCCGCTCGGCGACCTTTCGCGGATGCAGCGAGCCATGAATCTTTGGCGTGCCCACGGCCGTGAGCAACTCCATCACCCGCTCGTGTACGCCGGTCGCCTGCAACGGCCGACCGCCGACCTCCACCCTCTCGATGTCAACCGAACCGCCCGTCGCGGCGCGCGGCAGCCAGACGCTGGAGTAGAGTTGGCGGAATGCCGTCTCGGCAGCCGCCTCCTCCGTCCGCTTGCGTTCCTTCAATTGGTCCTGCTGGTCCTTGGTTAAGCGGTGTTGGCTCTTCTTGCCTTCCACGCGGTCTATCGCCATCAGGTAGCGCACGGCCCGTCGCAGCGACTCCATCGGCTTCTTGTCGGGGATCGCGAGTGATACGCCGTTCCGATATTGGCGCGGGCCGTCACCGCACTTGGCCAGCATGTTCTTGGCGGCATCTTCCTGCTGTGAGACATTCTTGCCGGCGAACTCCAGCGGCATGTATCCCACAAGGAAGTTCGGCTCCTTGTCCGGCAGGTCCTGCGACGTGGACGGCCAGACAACCGCCTCCGCCCGGCCGGCCAGACGTTGTTCGAGCATCTCCTTGACCCGCTCACGCAGTCCGTCCGGGTCGCGGGCGACTTCCTGCTCGGCATCCTCGATGAGCTTGGTGACGTTGGGGTCTTTCTTGAAGCAGTACCGCACGCCATCGTAGTGCAAGTAGAGGCACGCGTTACGCAGTTCTCCCAGGACGGCTGAAGCCGTAATGCTGTCCATGTCCGGGCCAATGCATGCCGCCAGCAGCTCCGCCTCCGTCACGCCCGGGGGCAGCGTCTCGCTTCCGCTGGCGGGGTCTCGCTTCAGGCCGCCGAACGAGTACGCCAGGATCGCCGTTGCCAGCCGAAGGGCCGGGCGGACGTTCGCCAGCGCAGGGGTCTCCTTCGCCATCCGGTCGTCGATGCGCTTCGCCCTGGCGTTGGGGCCAACCAGGTCGTGGGTCAGCACGGGCGAGTATTCCTGCCGTGGGTCTAGGTCCTTCAGCATGGCACGCGCCACTTCGGCGTCGGCCAAAGGGATTTCCGCCGGCCCCAGCAGCGGCCTGGCACCGCCTCGGGCTTTGAGCGAATGCAGGCAGGTTGCCAGGAATCGCAGCGCCCCGCGTGTCCGCTGGAACCCGTCCACACTGGTCCAACGGCTGTTCATCATGTCAATCAGGGCCGGGTGGAACGGATATGCGCCCTGCATCCGGCTGCGGAGTTGGACGGCCTGCTCTTCGGCGTCCTGCTTGGCCGACGGCGTCTCCGCACGTGCCCGCAACATCCCGCCGACCACGTCGGAATATGCCTCGGCGATGCTGCGGGACGTATCTTCGGCGGGTTCGGCGCTTAGTAGCCGGCGTTTCACCACGGCCAGTATCTCGTCGCCGGTGACCGGCTCACGCACCTGGTCCTTGCGGCTGGTCAGCTTGTCCAACTCCTCCAGCAAGGCCACGTTGCCCAGGGCCTCGCGGGCGCTCCACTGGAGCGAATACACCATCACGGCGTTCTTGCTGTTGGATATCTCGACGGTAAGGTTCTGGAGGAAATCCTTCGCCTGCCGCTGGAGCGTCGATTCCTGCACGGCCACGGCCGCCGCCCGCTCCATGTACTTAAGTACCTCGTCCAGCAGGAGCAGCACGGGCTTGCCCGCGGCCTCCAGCATGTCTTTGACCTCGTCGCCACTGGGCGAGACGCGGTCGCGGTCATGCGTCTGGACGACCTTGAAGGCATCCTTGCCCAGTTGCCATCCGATCCAGCCCCACACCGTGTTGATGGTCTTGCCGTCACCAACGTCCTTGCCCCCTGTGGCGGTGAACTTCTCGCCGTCAAACACCGCGACGGCCACCTGCCCGGGGTCGGCCAGGCCCTTGCAGTCGCGTATCTGGTTGAGGCTCTTGCGCGACCGGGCCGCGTGCAGCAGAGCAGCCAACGTATGACTCTTGCCGCCGCCGAACGGGCTACGGAGTTTCAGAACCCGGTTGTACGCCCCCTGGCCGGCCAGACTCGCCAGGACCTCTTCGAGCAGCCGCCGCAGGTCGGTCGTGACATACGTGGCCGCGAAGAAGGCGTCGGGGTCCAGGTACACCTTCGGGACCGATTGCTCGTCGGTGGCGATGGCCCCCAGGTCTATCGCAAAGACCGCCTCCGCCAGTGAGCCGCTCTCGACGTCCGGGTGGAGCTTGACCAGTTCTGTCCAAGGTTTCAACGTATGGATGCTCATGATTGGCCCTCATTCGAGGCACTCTTGTCGGTTCCGCCCATCTCCGAACGGTCGATAAGCTCTTGGCGATTGGTATGCTTCGCCAACATGACGCTCTCATTCAGCCGGCCGAGAACGGCCGCAAGCAGCACCGACTTGGAGGGCTTCTTCTTTCCGATGGGCGCGCCCAGTTCTGTGCGCAGGAGGTTCAGGTTTCCCAGTTCCATTCCTTCGATTTGCCCGCGTGCGCCTTCCGTGTCTCCTGCCTTGGCCGTCTTGACGGCCTGATCGTAGGCCGCCATGACTTGTTCTCGCGTCATGGTCGGAGGCGCAGTTAGCTGCGTCTTCGCCGCGCCGCGCTCACGAGGGGTGGGTTTAGGGAAAGCTGTCGGGAACGCCCGTCTGGCCCGCGTCTCAATCCGAGTCAGCTTGCCGGAGATGTCCTTGAGGACTTCCTTGACCTGACGCAACTCGTCAGCCAACTGACGCGCTTCCTCTGGAGGGGTATTGAACATGTCTTGATCAGGCATTGACGTACTCCACGGATTCTCGCCACAGGTTCTTGAAGTCGTCGACCATGTCGGCTGGGACGCCGCCACCAGTGATGGCTCGCTTGATCCCGACACGCTCACGGACGTAGGACTTGAAGTACCGGGCGTCGATCTTCTGTTTCTCTGCGGCGTCTTTGCACACGCGTTCGACTTCGCGTGCGTAGAACTGGACTTCCTTGGTGGGCGAGTTGCTCCAGGTCTTGGCCTTGTTCATGAAGACGCCTATCTTCGGCAACGGGTGCGGCTCGATACGCATCCGCAGCGAGTTCAGGATCAGGCTCGTGCCGCGGGCAGCGAAGAAGTCGGGGTTCACCGGGATCAGGATCAAGTCGCAGCAGCTCAACACGCTGTAGGACAACAGGGTGAAAGACGGGGGGCAATCGAACAGGACGTAATCGTACTTGGGCAGACGCTCGGAGTTTGTGATTTTCCCCAGCAGCCGGCGGATGAAGTCCTTCACGCTGTCGCGGTCAAACACTTCCAGTTCCTGCCAGTAAAGGTCCTCGACCGACGGGACGAAGTGGAACTGCTCGGTAAGCTGGTACACGAAGTCGAAACCCACCGGGAAATCAAAGTGCGCCGCGGGCTTCGTGAAAGCGTCGAGCGCGTCGAAGATGGTCTTCTTGCGGGCAACGGCCTTCTCGTACCACTTCCCGAACCGCTCCTCCAACGTGCCGGTGTTCTCGTTCAGTGCGATGGCCTGCGTAAGCGACATCTGCGCGTCCAGGTCGAACATCAACACGCGTTCCTTGGACATGGATGAAAGCACGTCGCCCAGGCACCAGGTGACCGTCGTCTTGCCGACGCCGCCTTTGAAGTTGATCGTGGCTATCGTCTTTGGACTCTTGTCTGCCATCGCAAGTCTCCTTGGGCTATGCCATCAAGTCCCAACGGAACACCGTTCACTTCGTATGCCGCGCGTCGTACAAGCTGTCGGGGATCAAGCTCTTCCAGTTCGCCAGCAACTTGCCGAGAGCAGCCTGTTCGGCCGGGGTTGTGCTGATCAGCTTTCCGGCATCCTTCTCGCTCTTGCCTGACAGGCCAGCTCCAGCCAGCGCCTGGGCGAGCACGCGGAGACGCTCGCGATCCGGCTTGGCCTCGTACAGGTACTCCACCAGCTTGCGCGGGGCGTTGTCCATTAGCCACAGCACGCGGTGGAGCACGTCGATCAGTGGGGCTGGCTGGCCGTTGTCGGTTGGCAAGCCCAGCCGCTCGTACTCGCCGCGCTGCGTGTAGTCCAGGGCAGCGTACTTCGCCTTGGTCTTCTTGACCAGCGCATCCTTGCCGACAGACAGGCCCTGCGGGCCGTCAAGTTCCACGTGCTGGCTGTAGGTGAAAACGATGGCCTCGCCGGCGTCGATCTCAGCCGTCTTGTAGACGTAGCGCCAGAGGGTATAGAAGCGGCTGGCCGGGTCCACGGCGCTGACGTTGCCGCCGGTCGCGCCGACCAGTTTACCCATCATGGCATCCAGGACCACGCCCTCGACCTCGGCCAGGAACTTCTCGGCCGGGACCTCTTCGCCGTTCGCGTATTCGACCTTGTCGTACTTTGTGAACGCCCGTAGGCCGGCACCGACGGCCGCAATGACCAGGTCGGACCCGGCTATGCCCATCTCCCAGAGCACGTCGACCTTCTCACGGACGATCTGGGCAAGCTCCGGCTGGACCACATCCTCGTAGCTGCCGGTTCGAGTCTGGCCATCTCTCTTCCGAGCAACGAGAAAGATGCTCGATGCCAAGGCTGCGGTTTGGAGCGAAATGACACGTCCTGGACGTTCTGTATCAAGAGGCCAGGCTTCCACCACCATGAAATCTGCCTGGCGCAACGACTCGACCAGCGTCGCCCAGCCCAGCGTTGTCTTGTGTGCGTAAACAACTACCAGAACCCCCGTATCCTTGAGGACAGAGCCCGCCTGCGCAAATGCGCCTGCCATGCTCTGCTCATAAAACTCCTTCGCCCTTTGGCGTGAGCCCTCATGCCGCACAGGGTCGGCAACGACCTCATTCTTCTTAGGAGTTGCTGTTGTTGCGAAATGCTCTGGGTACAATCGTCCCGCCGTCCGCTTCAGCCACACGTAGAAGAAATCGGCAATCTTCGCGTAGTCCACGTTATCGTAATAGGGTGGGTCAGTGACCACGGCGTCGACCAATCTCGGCGACCACGGAAGCGCAGTTGCCGAGCCCCGCTCAACAGTAGCGGGGACGCCGGTCCCCGACAGTTCCCCGATCACACTCACGATCCATTCGATCGCGCCGTCTGGACTTCCAGACCCCATGCCGAACGGTGCCAGTTCGGCGAAGTCCGGCACCATGGTTAGTGCCTGCCGCGAGAACGTGCTCTTGATGAACTCGCCCCCGGGTTCCCAGATGCAGAGATTGCTGCAATAGTCCACCTGTCGGTCACAGAGGATACATAAGAAGGTGGTTGCGGCCAGAACCATGCCTTGGGCCAACCCACTGTGCCGCATTGCGGTCTCTGCTTCCGTTATCTTGGAGGCAAGTGTCAGCAGGTATAGCTTTTGGCGCGGAGTAGAAAGCTTCCCGAAGTCAGTCAAGCCATACGGAAGGCAGCTACCCCCGGTCATCCTCCGCTCGATTGGCTCATCTGGGGTGGACAAGCCGGTGCTCCTGCACAATGAGCGGAGACGGGCGTCTATCGCGTCTGGGTGAGGAAGGTCCGTGGCGTCGGAAACAGCCACGTAGACCTTCCCTTGAGCATGCGGGCGGACGCAAATGACAGCCATAGCCTGTGTGCCAACACGATCGGCGCACCCTTCTCCCTTGACATAGTCACTATCTGCAACAGTACCGCAAAACGGACATGTGGCATTGCCGGCTGACGATAGATCACTTGGGTCGAAACCAAGGGCTTGTGCTGTTGGGGCCTCGACGACCTCGAAGCGCACGGCCTTCTTGCCTTTCGGGGCAACGATCTTCAATGCGATGCATTCAGCGTCCTTCTTGCGCATCCACGTCCGCCCGACCAGCGGGACAGTCGCGCCACACCTCGGGTTCTTGCATCGGACGGTGCGAGTCCACAGGTAGGCCACCGGTGTCAGGTAGCCAACAGGCGTCTCGGTCGATAACGGCTGTTGGCCGGGCTTGTCGAACTCAGCGCCGCCGAACTCAAGCTGCGGACTCTTCAATGTCTTGCGGATTTTGCCGGCCTTGGGGTCGGGGATGGGGGCGTACAGATCTCCGATCTCGGCTCGCACCTTCTCCAGCACCCAGTGCCCCCAGTACTGGACCTCATTGGCAAGGCCACCCCATGTGGTCTCGTCCTTGGCGTTTGTGGGGCCGGTCATGCCCCTGGCGCTCGGGTCGGGTCGGCCGTACTTCTGCGGATACACCAGCGTGCAGAGCTCGATGATGTGCGCCACCGGGTTCAGGTCCAGTGCGTAGGCCTCGCAACCCAGGCGCAGCGCCTCCAGCGGTATGGCCCCGCCGCCGGCGAACATGTCCAGCACGCGTGGGCGCGGCGCTCGGCCGGCCTCGATATCCTGGATCGTCACCTCGTCGCCAGTGAACTTGAACTCCGCGACCCATGCGGGCATCTTGCCGGTCTTGTGCCCCTCGGCCAACTCGACCGTCAGCCGTTCGGCGTGGGCCTCAAGGATGTGCTCCTGTGCCTGCTGGATGGCCCGCGAGTCGCCGGGATACTTGCACAGCCGCTCGACGAACTCGCCGGCCGCCTTTCGGTTAAGGCCGCGCTTCTTCCCATTCTTTTTGGCCTCCGCCTTCGCCTCGTCGGCTGGCGGATTCTTCAACTCCACGTCCTTCACCCACCGGTCGGCTGGCACAAGCGCGCCGTACACCGCCGCCCTGCATGCCACCAGCGGCCGTCGCGCCCACCACAGGTGCAGCGTGGAGATGTGCCCCTTGCGCACGGACTTCTCCCGCGAGGCCTCGGCACTGATGGCCTCGATGGGCAGGTAGTCTTCTATCAGTCGAATATCGCTACTCATTGCTCTTCCGATGCGTCTAGGTCTCTCTGGAACTTCTGGATCGCCTTACGGGCCCGACCACGGAAACGGTTCGCGCTCGAGTACCAGTATTTCTGGAACTGCTGGTGCAAGTTGGCGTGCTTGAAGAAGGCCGATGGGTCTTGAGCTTCGCTGCCCTTGCCCCGTTTGGCCCTGTAGAAGGCTGACGCGGCCTGGAATACAAACTCAACGTAGCGGTCCAGCCCGGTCAGCGCGTCGTGGTAGCTTGGACGTTCCACCAGACGCAGGAACAGCTCGCGGCCTGGATTGCGGCCGACGGTTGCCCGCACCTGCGACCAGACGAAATGCAGCGCCAGCCAGCGCGCGTAGGCCCGTTCGGGTTTACCGGAGGCGTGATACCGCACGAAGCGGTCCAGCCAGACATGCATCAGGTATTCCTTGGCCGGTCGGCCGCAGAAGATGCGCCGGTAACGTTCATCCTCAAACAGGCCCTCCTTGCCCAGCCGCACGACGATGGGGTCGAACTCGCAGGCCGCGACCGCCTTTGCCAAGTCCTCCTTCTTGACCTGGAAGCGCCCGGAGGTTCCGAAAATCTGCCGGACCTCGGACTTGGCCTGCCGCTTGCGGAGGTACTGATAGTTCAGACGACGGAACTCCCGCTCGATCCGCACCTGCTCACGGTCGTTGGCGCGGAGGTCGGACTGTAGAATCTCGTTCTGCCAGTTCGTGGCCGCGACGATGTCGCCGACCAGGGCATCGAACCGGGACCAGCCGTCATCATCCGTCCGCGGGATGACGATCACCCTGACCAGGACACTGGCCTTGCTCGAACCGTACTCCTTCAGCATCCGTGTCGTCTGCTGTCCATTGATGATCTGCGGGTTGAAGGCTCGGAGGACTTCCTTGCCGCGCTCCTCAATCTTCCGAGCGCCGTCGCAGACGATGGTCACGCCGTTGTTGTAGTACCAGAAGTTCTCCGGCTGTTTCTCCAGCGTGTGCTTCATCCCCCGGTTGATGTCCGTATTGCCGAGGAACCCCCGGATGTTTCGGGCGAACAACCGGACGCCTGCCTTGGTGAAGAGTCTGCCAACGTCAGCCCCGACCATTGAGAAAATCCAGGACTCGATCCCACGGGACTCGTCGTAGCGTTTGACGATGCCGCCGCCCCGGATGCCGTCGCCCGTTTCGATCTGTAGGTCAAGCGACGGAACGGGTGGAGCTCCATCCAGATAGTCGCAGGCCAGGTTGAGCACCTCGCGACGGTTGAAGACGTTCAGTTCAACAGGGCCGTCGGCCTGTTCGGCGCGGGATCGGGCCTCTGCTTCCAGGCCGCTGCTCACCTTTCCGCCCGTCACAAAGTACATCTGCAATTCATAGCCGCGCCGCCGTAGGTAGCCATGCACTTCGGACAACCGCGTCTTCACCACGGGGCTCGCATCCGCCAGCACCTTGTTAAGGGCGTCCTTAGGGCCATGCAGGGCCACCGCCAGGTCCGCAAGCGCAATCAGGTCGGACCGTCCCTCGGTCGGGGGATTCGCGCCAGCATGGTACTTGCCCTGAATGATGAAGGCCTTGCGGTTCGGGTGGTCGACGTAGATCGCGTCGGCTCCTTTGTCGCCGCTGCCCCCAGTGATGGAATCGGCAGCCGTCTTCTCGTCATCGACCAGGAATGCCTGGAGGAACCAGAGCACGAACGCGTTGTCGGGCAGGAAGTCGGGACGCTTCCGCAAGACCTCGTTCACCTCGCCCTTCAGCGTGTTGATGTCGATAGTGCTTGTCATGGCGCGCTCAATCTCCTGGAGGCTTGAATCGCCTGTGCCGGGATGATGAACATCCTGGCCAGGACAACTTCCTTCTTGGCGTGGTCAAGTATCTCCGCCGGGTTATGGATGCGGACCAGCTCGTGGCCGTCCTCCAGCGGGTCCCAGACCACGTAGAGCCAGTACGTCGGCCCGAGTTGCTGGGCCTTGTACCACTCGTTGACGGTGAGTTGGATGTCGTTGCCGCGCGTGTAGCCTTTGACCTCGATGCGGCGAACTTCGATCTGGCCGGTCGTGGCGTCGGTGACGCGATGGGCGCGGATGTCGAAGCCGAGCTTCTGCGAGCCTACCCGCTCGATGCACTCCCGCTGGAAGCCCTCGGCCACCAAGTGGTCGATGACGATCTCTTCGGCCCGAAGCTCCTTCTTGCGGCGCAAGTTCGGGTCCAGTTCGCGGCCAAGGGCCCCAAGTTGCGCCGCCACGTCACCATCGGTCAGGACAATGGCTGTCGCCAGATGACGGACGGGGCCGGTGCGGGCGATCTGGAGGCGTTCCAGCCCGGCCATTCGCTCGCGCTTTGTCCGCTCCAGGTCGTCCAGATACTTCTTGGCCTCGTCGGCGGCGAGTTTGTACTCCGGCCGGGTGCCCAGTTCGGCCATCAAGGACATGTACCGTTCCTGGGCCTTCTTCATGCGGGCCGAGAACGAGCGCTCCAGGTAGTCGCGGATCACGGCGGCGAAGCCCTGGCGGTCTTGCTGGCATCGCTGGCGGCACTGGAGTTGGTAGCTGCTCTTGAGGAAGTCGGCGGCCGGCGTGGAGTCAATCGGGTCGGCATGCTCCACCGGCCGGGGGTGCTGCGGCAGGTCCAGCAGGACGTCGGCAGGCACGACCTCGAAGCGGCCGGCCTCTTCGCGGACGGCGACCACTTCTCCGTAGAGCGGCGTGTCGGCCCCACGGCTGTCCTTGCCCTTGATGCTTATCTCGAAGAAATGCAGGTGGTATGGTGCGCCGGCCTGGGGGTCCAGGAACAAGGCCGTCCCGCCCTGCGCGGGTGCGAGGAACTCATTGAGCTTCTCGTCCACGGCGGCGTAGAGCGAATGCCCTGGGCCGACCAGAACCGCGTCGATGTGCTGGTCCTGGTCCAGCACCACTTTGTCGAACGTGACCTTGCGGTACTCGGACTCGGCTTTGCCCAGCCGTCGGACGGCGTCCAACCGCTCGGAACGTAGGTCGGCCAGGACATGTTCGACGCGCCACAGGCCGTCGGCGCGGGGTTCGACCCGCAGGCCGATGCGCTTGGCGGCGGCGACGAACTGCTCGCAGACGTACCGGGGCATGAGGCGACGTTCCTCGGCCTCCAGGTTGCGGCGCTGAAAGCCTGAAAAGTCGACGTGGCCACGGGCCAAGGCGATGCCCGTGGCCTGCTCGTAGGCGCGGAGCTTGTCGGGGTCAATGCGGTCGATCTGATCGAGGTAGTCTTCCAGCCGGCCCGGATCGACGGCGGCCTCGCGGAGCATCTCGGGCAGGTTGATGTCGTTGAGGGTGAGTATCTCGCCGATCACGTCAAACACGCGGCCGGCAAGGGACTGCTTCATGACCTCCAGCTTCTCCAGAAGCCGCTGGAGGATGCGGCCCTCGACGATGCTGTCACCGCTTTCGCCCTCGGTGGCCACGAAGTTGAAGGCGTAGCACTCGTCCCGCTGGCCGATGCGGTGGATACGGCCGAGGCGCTGCTCCAGTCGTGTGGGGTTCCACGGCATGTCGTAGTTGATCATGAGGTGGCAGAACTGGAGGTTGATGCCTTCGCCGGCCGCCTCGGTGGCGACGCAGATTTGAACCTGGGTGCGGAATGCCTCCTGGGCGCGCTTGCGTTCGTGCGGGTTCATGCCGCCGTGGATTTCGCAGGTGGTGTAGCCCCACTTGCCCAGGTGCTCGCGGACGTAGTTCAGCGTGTCGCGGTGCTCGGTGAACAGGAGCAGCTTGCCGCGGCCGTCATGGACTTCGGCAAACTGGGCGCGTTCAAGGCATTTCTTCAGGGCCTTCAGCTTTGAGTCGTTAGCAGCTTCGCGGACGAGCCGGGCCTGTTCGACCAGGTCCTTCAGGGCGGCAATCTCGGCCCGGAGTTGGTCAAGCTCCTGAGCGGCCGTGAAGTCGTCGATGAGGACGTCGCGGTCGGCGTCGTCCAGGTCGTCTTCGTCCTGCTCAATATCGACCAAGCGGCCCTGGAGGGCTGCGAGGCGTTTGGCACGCTAGGCAGGCGAGAGCCTCTCCAACTCGTCCAGCAACTCCGACTGCTTGCGGAGGCGGCGTTTCATGGACTCGTGGATGGCGCAGGCTGAGCTGGCCAGGCGGCGTTGGAGCACCGTGCGGGCCAGGGCGGCGGAAGTGCGGCGCTGGCCGGTCTGCTGGGGGATAAACTCGTTGATGTAGGCGGTGACGGCCTTGTAGAGCGCGAACTCGTCAGCATTGAGCGTGAACGGCACCGTGATGGCATGGCGGTCAGGGAAGAGCCGGCCACCATTCATGTCCTTCAGGTCTTCCTTCAGGCGGCGGAGCGCCCAGGGGCAGTCATCGCCAAGTCGAAGCACGTCATTGCGGATGTCCGACGCCTGCTGGCCGACCTTGTGCGGCTCGGGGAAGAGGTCCGGGTCGAGCAGTCGCAGGAAATGGGCGAACCGATCCTCGTCGCCGTGGTGCGGCGTGGCCGTCAGCAGGAGGACGTGGTCGCACTGGCCGGACAGCTTCCAGGCAAGATCGTATCGCTTGGTGCTGATGACGCGAGGTTCGCGCCCCGCGCCGCCGCTGCCAGTGCGAGCCGAGCATTTATGAGCCTCATCGATGATCACCAGATCCCAGTGCTGCTGCCAGATACGCTCGCGGACGTCGTCCTGCTTGGCGTAGTCGATGGACGCGATGATCTGGTTGGTCCGCTGCCAGGGATTGGAGAGTTGCTGCTGGTCGACGGCGGCGAAGATGATGTCGAACGTCTCGCCGAACCACCGCTGCATCTCGTCCTGCCACTGGATCGTCAGCGGGGCCGGGCAGAGGATGAGCACGCGCTCAATGGCTTCGCGGAGCTTCAACTCCTTGACCAGGAGGCCGGCCATAATGGTCTTGCCGGCACCTGGGTCATCCGCCAGGAGGAACCGCAGGCAGGGCTGGGGCAGCATCTTCTGATAGACGGCCTCGATCTGGTGCGGCAGTGTGCGGATGCCCGACAGGCTCACGGCGAACTGGCGGTCATGGGCGTAAGCCAAACGGATGCGGGCCGACTCGACAAGCAACTGAAGGTCCTTCGGGTCAACGGTCTTGGACCGCTGCTCGACGCCCACCAGGGCAGCCAGGCCGGTGGCCTCCTCGGCCGAAATCACGACCTCCTCAATGCCTCCGCTGGGCAGCCGCACGCGGCATTCGTAGCCAGACCCCAAGCGGCGGGCCTCCTCGAGCACGACGGGCGTGTCGAAGTGGCCCGGCAAGGGCACTGAACGGCCTACCGGCAATGTCAAACCGCTGTCGGTCATCTGGTCGAACCTTAACGTCACGTTCCTTGCGTGCGCGGGCTACCGCCTTTGACGCCATGAAATGCACGGCCCGCAACATCGCGCGGCCCAGGAAACGAAATTCCCCGCCAGCACGTCACGAGCTGGGGCGGCAGCCGGATCGGACGACGCGGAGTGTACCCGTTCTCACGCCAATCCGCAACTCGCCTCGTCTTGGCCCATTACGTCTGTTGCGCCAACCGCCGGGAGGGCGCACCAGGATCACCTCCCGCCCGGCAACCGTAGCAGGAGGGGGTGACAAGAATGGTCGCACCTTCCGAATCTCTGCCCCGACTATGCGGCCGCAGCACGTCCGCCGGCCTAGCCGAGACGCAGATGAACGACAATCGCCATCGTTTTTTTGGATGATGCAGATCGACCAGCATGAACGCTCTAACTTGCTTTATGGAGGCATGTTATGGTCGCCGTGCTGCACAGCGTATTCCGTGGTCGGAAGAATTCCATGCTCGAACACTTATCAAATCCACCTGCTGCTGATATACTCGGTTAGACGCAGGCGAGGTTCTCCTCACCGGGCTCCAAAGATCGGGGCCTCTACGGCAAAGGATGTAACCAACGCCAGGAGCAAGCCTCCCTGCAGGTCACGACGGAATGGTCCGTCAGACCGCAGACAATGTAAGGAGACTTGCTTATGGTGCGTGCATCGTTTCGGGGCATCGCGTGTCCCACGTCCCCAACGCGCGAAGAACTCACCTCCATCCAGGCCGGGCATCGTAATGCGGCCGAGCCCCTGCTTAGTCGATGGGAACCGATTGTGCTTGCGTCGGCCCGACGCCGCAGCCAGTGCCTGGCCTCGCGCGACGACATCGCTCAGGCCGGCCGCCTGGCAGTGCTGAGCGCTGCCAAGGCTTTTGATCCTGCGCGTGGCTCGTCGTTCAACCACTATGCCTCCCGGGCAGTGAGCAACGAGACCCTGAAGGCCGCTCAGCGACTGCAGTCCTGTCGCCGGGGCGAGTGCCCACTGGATGCGGCGGCAGAGGCGCAGACGGAGACGGCAGACGCCCCCTTTGATTGCCGGGACTGCGTTCGCAGTTGGATATGCACCTTGCCCCGCATCCTGATGAAAGTCTTCGTGGCGCTTTACCACCAAGGGCTCAGCCAGCGAGAGGCATCTGCCCGATTGGGCGTTAGCCAACCCAGGATCAGTCAATTGCGCCAAATACTGGTTGTGCGAGGCCGCCGCGACCTTGCCGGCCTGATGAACCGAAAGTCCAACGTTGGCATGCCGGCAGCCTTGGGCATCGTCGCCTAAGGTCGCTGGGCCACACAGGAACGCTGAGTCCAAAGAATGGGTTCGGCACAAGGAGATCACCAATGACCGAGAAACTGACAATGGAAACGACGGCACGGCAGCAGAAGTACGTTGCTGACCAGGAGGCCAAGGGCGATGGCCTAGGCCTCGTCTTCGCCGATGCCTTCATTCGAGGCATGCGGGACATCGGCTACAAGAGCAACGGCTGGGCGCTGGCCGAGATGGTCGACAACGCCGTTCAGGCCGGGGCGACCGTGGTCAACGTGGCCTTCGGCTATGAGAAGAGCAACAAGAGCCGCGCCAAGCCCGACATGTTGGCGGTGGTCGACAATGGTGTGGGGATGATCCCGAAGATGATCAGCTACGCTGTCCGCTGGGGCGGCACCGACCGCGAGGACGACCGAAAGGGCTTCGGGCGCTATGGTTTTGGCCTGCCGAGTTCGGCAGTCAGCATCACCGAACGGTATACGGTCTACTCAAAGGTCACCGGCGGCAAGTGGCACGCCGTCACCGTTGACATCAAGGCCCTCGCCAAAGTCGCCTCCGACCTGAAGGCCACGAACGAGCTTCTCCAGCCGCGCCAAGAGGCCCCTCCGTCCTGGGTCGCGGAAGAAGGCAAGCACATCGACGTGAGCAAGATCAAGTCCGGGACTGTCGTGGTCCTGGACCGGATGGACCGCCTCCAGTGGAGGACCGCCAACACGCTGCAATCCAAGCTTATGCAGCTCTTCGGCGTGATCTATCGGCATTGGCTGCCCACGCCCAAAATAGTGGTCGACAAGGACGCCGTCAAACCCGTCGACCCGCTGTTCTTGATGGAGACCGGGCTCTACCACGACGAGACCGAGGTCCGCGCCCAACGTGTTGACACGAAGGCATTCGAGGTGGAAACCTCCGACGGGAAGACGGGCCGGGTGAAGATTCGCGCGTCTTTCCTGCCTCCCAACTTCCAGAATGCGGACCCGAAGAAGTTCGGCCGCGGCGTTAAGTTGAACAATCGCTTCAAGATCATGCGGGACTACAACGGCCTCCTGGTCTGCCGCGAAGGTCGCCAGATCGACTGCATCGCGCCGCGGTGGACCAAGTTCCAGAACCAGGACGTCAACGTCAAGATCGAAATTGACTTCGACCCTCTGCTGGATGAGTTCTTCGGCATCACCACGGCCAAGCAGCAGGTCGTAATCGACGACGTCATGTGGGACAAGATCGAGCAGGTTGGGCGACTGCGGGATCTCGTCAGGGACATCAGAGCGCATTTTGACGAGGAGTTGGGGAAACTTCAGGCGGCCGTCGAGCAGGAGACGCGTCCAAACCAACCGCGTCCCAGCGAAGAGGCGATGACGGAGACCGAGAAATTCAGAGCCCGGCCGGAATCCCCTTCAGATGACAAGAAGGCCGAGGGCAAGAAGAACTTGGAGGACGCCGCGGCGAAGATCGCCGAGACCACTGGGAGGAAGAAGTCCGATGTGGTCAAGGAACTGGAGGACATTGCACAGCAGCGTCGGTTCGCGGTCGAGTTCAAGCCCATCCCTGAAGGACCGTTCTACCGCCCGCACCGGCTGGGCGAACAGAAGCGACTAATCATCAACACTCAGCATCCCTTCTACTCCAAGGTGTATGCCGTGTCGCCAGAGGTCAGCTCCGCCCTGGAAGTCCTGCTGCTGGTCCTTGCGGAAGCGGAACTCGAGGCGGAGGGTGACGCCGGAACGTTCTACAAGGCCGCACGCACAGGTTGGTCTGAACGGCTGCGGTACGCCCTGGACCGCTTGCGGCCGAATGATGAGATGCGCGACAAGGCCTCGGCCATGGCCGAGGAGATGCAGATGCAGCCGGTTACCGCACCCAAGGTATCGAAGGGTGCCTGACGCACGCTGACAGGTTCCGGCTGGTTGGGCCTGCCAACTCGCTTCTGGTGTCGCTTCAGGCTGTTTGCGGTAATCGGCACTGGCTACTTGACTTCTAAGACAAACGACGGCCCTGTTACAGACATGAACGGGCCGTCGGTCCAGGAAGTGGCTGCACGGGCGTCGAGCGTTGGCGTCGACGCCCGTGGCCACCCAAAGCGGCTGCGAGCAAGCGGAAGTAGACATTGAGGTCCCACGGCCCGATTCATTGCGAGTGAGGACCGCGTGCCCGGCTGGAACCAGCCCGGGCACGCGGTCGGACAACCAGCAATGGAGTCGTGGGAATGGCTAAACGAAAGAGCATTGTTCTCGAACGGACGTTTATCTTGGCGACCAGAGACACCGGATACAAGTCGACGGCGGCGGCTGTGGCGGAGTTGGTGGACAACGCCCTGCAGGCACGTGCCCGCCATGTCAACGTCATCCTGCACGATGATGACGGCGACGGCCTTGCGTTGGCCGTTGTCGACGATGGGACAGGGATGAACGGCTGGACCCTCCGCACGGCCCTGTGCTTCGGCGGCAGCACCCGGTTCGATGATCGTGGCGGCCAGGGGCGTTTCGGCATGGGACTGCCGAACAGTTCAGTTAGCCAGGCGAAACGGATCGATGTTTACTCCTGGAGGGCCGCCAGGAATCCGGTCTACTGCTATCTCGACGTCGACGAGATCGCTGCGGGGCGGATGACCCAGGTGCCTTTGACCTGCCGTCGCTCGCTCCCTGACTGGGCGACGTCCTACGCTCGTCGGTCGGGCACGTGCGTTGTCTGGCGACGGTGCGACCGCCTGGACTGCAAACGTAGGTCCACGCTTCTCCAACGGCTGCACGAGTCCCTCGGCCAATGGTTCCGGTACTTCCTCTGGGCCGGGGTCGCCGTCACCGTGAACGATGAGCCCGTCAAGGCCATCGACCCGCTCTTTCTTCGCAGGGAGGATGCCCCGGCCCGTGGGCACCTCTATGGCGAGCCGCTGGAGTACGAGTTGCGGCTGCCCAAGACCCCCACCCGCACCTCCAAGGTCACGGTGAG
>CAYWTX010000661.1:0-3728 GCA_964461295.1 uncultured Planctomycetaceae bacterium
ATGGCCCCGAACTTGCCGGGCAGCGTGCGCGACGGCTCGAACGGCATGGGCGACACGTAGAACGGCCCGCCCTGGAACGGAACTGGACACGCAACGCCTCCTCCACGAACTCCAGGTGCATCAGATCGAGCTGGAGATGCAGAATGAGGAGCTCAAGCAGGCCCGTGCGGCGGTGGAGGCCGCGTTGGAGCGATACACGGACCTGTACGATTTCGCGCCGGTAGGATATTTCACCCTGGGCCGGGACGGTGCCATACGCCAGGCGAACCTGACGGGTGCGAGCCTCCTGGGAGTCGAGCGGTCTGGGCTGCTCAAACGTCGATTCGAGCTGTTTGTCGCCGAGGAGAATCGTCCCGACTTCGACGCCTTCCTGAAGAAGGTGTTTGCGGGCTCGGCCAGGGAATCCTGCGTGGTCATGCTCTCGAGGAAGGGCAGCGAGCCGCCCGTGGTGCAGATCGAGGCTACGGCCAGCGAGGATGGGCAGGAGTGCCGCATCGCGGTGGTGGACATCTCCAGCCGTAAGCATCTCGAAGATACCCTTAAACTCCTGCTTCACCTTCACTTTGGCAAATCGAGTTGAAGAGATTCCTGCCGCAGATTGAGAAGCAGATATAGTGTGGGTTGCGAACACTGCGTGGTTTCGCCAACCAGGTGAACACAAGAGATTCCGCTATGGCGAAGAGCAAGAGATCCCCGGCTAAGGCCGCCGAACTGCGTCGCTTGGCGGAGCAGCGCCTTCGAGAGCAAAAGACCGAAGCGGCCAAGCCCGGAACGGAACAGGACACGCTGCGGCTGCTCCACGAGTTGCAGGTCCACCAGGTCGAACTGGAGATGCAGAACGAGGAACTGATGGCGGCCCGCTCGGAAACCGAGGCGGGGCTGGAGCGGTATACGGACCTGTACGATTTCGCGCCGGTGGGCTACTTCACCCTCGACCAGGACGGGACCATCGGCCAGGTGAACATCACGGGGGCCGGCCTCCTGGGGGTCGAGCGGTCCAAGCTGGTCCGCCGCAGGCTGGGGCGTTTCGTTGCGCCCGATGAGTCGGGCCAGTGGGATCGGTATCTTAGAGGCGTACTACAGTCGTCCGACAAGCAGACCTGCGAGCTGACGTTCAAGCGGGCGGATGGTTCCACATTCTTCGCCCGGCTGGAGAGCATCCGTCTGGACCGGCCCGCCCAGAAGGCCCCTCCCAGCGTCCAAGCCCGGTGATCCGCGTGGCGATGAACGACATCTCCGACCGCAAGCAGATTGACGATGCGCAACAATTCCTGTTGCAGTGTGGCAGCCGGCCCACGGGAGAGGATTTCTTCGAGTCACTGGCGCGGTACCTTGCCCAGAGCCTGGGAATGGACTTCGTCTGCATCGACCAGCTTGTTGGGGACGGGCTGGCCGCCAAGACGGTAGCGATCTACGACAATGGAAAGTTTCAGGATAGCGTGGAATACGCCCTGAAAGATACCCCCTGTGGCGACGTGGTGGGAAAGACGATCTGCTGCTTCCCCAAGGCCGTGCGCCAGTTGTTTCCCAGGGATGCGGTGCTCCAGAAGATGATGGCCGAGAGTTATGTCGGCACCACCTTGTGGAGTTTCGACGGCAGACCGATCGGCCTGATAGCCGTCATCGGGCGCAAGCCCCTGGCGAGCACCCGTCTGGCGGAATCGGTGCTGAAGCTTGTTGCAGTCCGCGCGGCCGGCGAACTGGAGCGCAGGCGGGCGGATGAGTCGCTGCGCGCCAGCGAGCAACTCTACCGCGCCATCGGCGAGTCCATCGACTTCGGCGTGTGGGTCTGCGCCCCCGACGGCCGCAATACTTACACCAGCCCGTCTCTTCTGAAGCTGGTGGGACTGACTCAGGAGCAGTGCTCAGATTTTGGCTGGGGCGAGGTGCTCCATCCGGATGACGCCGCGCGGACGATTGCGGCCTGGAAGGAGTGCGTCCGTACCGGCGGGAAATGGGATATCGAGCACCGCTATCGCGGTGTCGACGGCCAGTGGCATCCGATCCTGGCCCGTGGAGTGCCCGTGCGAAACAAGCAAGGTGAGGTTCTTTGCTGGGCAGGCATCAACCTGGACACCAGTCGAATGAAGCGGGCCGAGGAGGCGTTGCGGCACGTGGCCGAGGAACTCGAACGGTCCAACGAGGACCTCCAGCAGTTCGCCAACGTCGCCAGCCACGATCTCCAGGAACCGCTGCGAATGGTCAGCGGGTTCCTCAAGCTCCTGGAGGATCGATACGCACCGCAACTAGATGATAAGGCTAACGAATACATCGGTTACTCGGTGGAAGGCGCGACGCGTATGTCGCAACTCATCACCGACTTGCTGGCCTACAGTCGGGTGGGCAGCAAGGGCAAAGAACTGCGTCCGACGGATGCCGACAAAGCCCTGGCAGGCGCGATGGCCAACCTTCGCGGCAGCATCCAGGAAGCCGGCGCGACGGTGACGCACGAGGAACTGCCCACGGTCAAGGCCGACTCAACGCAAGTGATGCAGCTCTTCCAGAACCTGATCGGCAACGCCATCAAGTTTCGCTCGCCCGACCGGCCGTGCCAGGTTCACATCAGCGCCAAACAAAGCGAAGGCCAGTGGGTTTTCGCCGTCCGCGACAACGGCATCGGCATCCCTCCGGAGCAGTCGGAGCGGGTGTTCGTGATCTTCCAGCGGCTGCACGGCCGAGAGAAGTACCCCGGCACCGGCATCGGTCTGGCCATCTGCAAGAAGATCGTCGAGCGCCATGGCGGCAGGATCTGGGTAGGATCCTCGCCCGGCGAAGGATCGACGTTCTGCTTTACGATTCGCACGGATGGAGAGCAGGCGACGTGATGGAACACGACAAGACACTCGACGCGTCCGGAACGGCCGCTGGAGGCGGACCGCGACCGCGAGACAAGACCACGGGAGCCGCTGGCGATGGTCGTCAGCAGACAGTCCCATGGGACATGTCGGCCCAGAAGAGCGGTTACCAATGAAAGCACAACTCGCTCCAAGAGACTTTCCTGTCGTTTGCGTGGGCGGTTCAGCCGGTGGCCTCAACGCATATACTCGGTTACTACAGCATCTGCCGGCTGATATGGGGGTCGCGATCGTCATCGTTAATCATCTGAGGACCGTAGCTACCATGCTCCACGAGATCCTCCCACGCTACACAGAGATGCCGGTTGAGCTGATCACGGATAAACTTGACATCCAGCCCAACCACGTATTCATCATCCCGGAACAGCGTGATCTGCACGTTCGTAACGGAGAGTTCCGTCTGAAACCGATATCAAAGCCCAGAGGATGGCCCGACGTGATTACGGTGTTCTTGCGTTCCATTACACGGCACTGGGATGGCAAACTCATCGCTGTCATTGTCTCCGGTTATGACGGTGATGGCGCAGAGGCGTTACGGGGTATAAAGGAAGTTGGGGGCATCACGATCGCGCAGAAGCCAGACTCAGCCGCGCAGCCAGATATGCCGAAGAGCGCCATAGCAACCGGGTATATAGATTTTATTCTGTCACCCGAGGATATCGCCCACGAAATCATACGAATTGCGCACGCGAGTGCATAGTCATCCCTGGCGAACACGCCATCGGATCATGAAGGCTCCCCGCTGTTTCGTGTGGGTAGCTCTCGGGGGGCCTGCCCCCCAGCCCCCCCGGGATTTTGCGCTTTTGGGCCTGCCGGCAGGCGGGGAAGATGAGGCGGCCAGCCCGGGTGGACCGAGCTGGCTCGCCTGCCGTA
>CAYWTX010000662.1:0-8819 GCA_964461295.1 uncultured Planctomycetaceae bacterium
TCCAACTTCATGGAGTCGGGTTGCAGACTCCAATCTGAACTGGGGCCGGCTTTGTCCGATTTGCTCCACCTCGCGGTCTTGCGTCGGTCTGTACCAGCCATTGTAGCACGTTTGCAGCCCTGGGCATAAAGGCCATGAGGACTTGACGTCATCCCCACCTTCCTCCGGTTTAACACCGGCAGTCTCGCTAGAGTTCCCGGCATAACCCGCTGGCAACTAGCGACAAGGGTTTCGCTCGTTACGGGACTTAACCCAACATCTCACGACACGAGCTGACGACAGCCATGCAGCACCTGTGCAAGTTTCACCCCGAAGGGCAGCCTATTCTGTTTCCAGGTAGGCATCCAAGCATGTCAAGCCCAGGATAAGGTTCTTCGCGTTGCATCGAATTAAGCAACATGCTCCACCGCTTGTGTGAGCCCCCGTCAATTCCTTTGAGTTTTAGCCTTGCGACCGTACTCCCCAGGCGGTCAACTTAACGCTTTTGTTTCGGCCAGAAACACGTCAGAGTGACTCCGACCTAGTTGACATCGTTTAGGGCCAGGACTACCGGGGTATCTAATCCCGTTTGCTCCCCTGGCTTTCGCACCTCAGCGTCAGGACAGGCCCAGCGCGTCGCCTTCGCCTCCGGCGTTCCTCTTGATATCTATGCATTCCACCGCTCCACCAAGAGTTCCACGCGCCCCTACCTGCCTCAAGTCTACCAGTTCGCCCAGCAGTTCCCCGGTTGGGCCGGGGGATTTCACAAGACGCTTGGTAAACCGCCTACGTGCGCTTTAAGCCCAGTGATTCCGAACAACGCTTGCCACCTTCGTCTTACCGCGGCTGCTGGCACGAAGTTAGCCGTGGCTTCCTCTGGGGCTCCTCAACTTCCGGAATTGTTCACTCCGGTCGCTTGGCAGCCCCTGACGGTAGTTTACATCCCGAAGGACTTATTCCTACACGCGGCGTCGCTCCGTCAGGCTTTCGCCCATTGCGGAATATTCGTTGCTGCAGCCTCCCGTAGGAGTCTGGGCAGTGTCTCAGTCCCAATGCGCCGGGCCAACCTCTCAGTCCCGGTACCCGTCGTTGCCTTGGTGGGCCGTTACCTCACCAACTAGCTGATAGGACATGGGCCGCTCAAGTGCCGCCAGGTCCCCGAAGGGATCCCCGGCCTTTGACCATTGCTGGTATTATTGGGTATTAATTGCAGTTTCCCGCAGCTATCCCCATGCTCAAGATACGTAACCCATGCATTCCTCGCCCTTTCGCCACTGTACTTTCCAACCGAAGCCGGATTTCCCGTGCGACTTGCATGCTTTAGCCACGCCGCCAGCGTTCGTTCTGAGCCAGGATCAAACTCGTCAGTTGATATTCGTTGTCCCGGCCCGAAGGCCGGAATAAATACTTCCCAACGAGGTTTGAAACCAGTTTGTCGGACCTTTTAGGGGTGGTCCGACAGGTCTCCCCCGTCTCGAAGGACGGGGAAGCTAAACTCAAAATCCATTGGCAGTTCGTCACGAGGATTTTGAGTCGCTCTCCCGCTCGCAAGTGGGGAGAGCCGGATCTTTCCCCCCGCCAGGGCGTGACTGCCCCGCGGGTTGGACGCTTCCTCGTGACGGCTCCACTGTTCACTTTTGAAATAGCTCTTGTTGCTGCCAGCCCTTCGCCACTTGCCGCCGCCTCATCGCTTCGGCCGTTTGGCGAAGGGTCCCAAAGTCTATCCGTTTCGCAGTCGCCGTCAAGACTAATTCTTGGATTATCCGAAAAAACTTATCGACAACTCCGCGAATCGATTCTAAGGCCTATCCTGTGCAATTCTTACCGAACGTTGGTTGAGTGATATTCCACCGCCCCCACAACCAAAGCCCACTCGCTTGCCACCCGAATTATAGCACTTCGCCCACCCCGAATCAAGCGCCATTGAGAGCCGCCCCCCCGCTGCGGCGATTGTCAGCCTAACTCACTTGTCATCAGCCTGTTGCGTCTTCCTCTCCTTCCGCTTCGCCGCCGACTCCGCGTATCGCTGCAGTTGCCCCATCTTCTCCCGCACTTCCTGGGCGAACCGCGAGTTGGGGAACTCGCTACTGATTGCATTGCCAGCAGTTATGGCGTCCGTCCACCGCTGATCGGCCACGCAGATCGAGAATTGCACGCCGAGATTCTGCAGCCGGGCCCTGAACACGCCCCGGGCCGATTCCTCGAGCGCCGCAGCCTCCTGCGGAGTCAGGTAGCCATCGAGTTGCTTGAGCATTTCCACGCCGGCGTCGACGTCGTTCTTCCGCACGGCCTCGCCGTATGCCTGCAACAGCTCGCGTTTGTGCTCGCTTCGGGCGGCCTTGATGCGGTCGGGCAGCGCGCCCGCTTTAGGATTGTTTGCGAATAGCCGCATAATTCGCTGCGATTCCCGCAGCGCCCGCGCCCACTGCCGCGCACGGCAGAGATCCTCGATCCCCTGCACGGCCAGGTCGACCTTCTCCTCCAGCGTCGCGGCTCGCGACTTCTCGATGTCCTCGCGCAGCTTGGCGGCCTCGTCGGCCTGGCCGAAGCGGCTCTCGATGACTTCCACGAGCTTGCGAGCCGGGGCGTACTCCTGGCGGATGATATCGCCGTGGATCGCTTCGCGCAGGGCCTCCAACTCGCGGTCGCGATAGATCAGGCTCTTGGCGTTGTCCGACAGCGGGGCCACCTCAGCCAGTTCCTTCAGGCTGCGTCCCACGTCCTCGACGATGGTCTCGACGCGGCCCATCCGGCCGGCGATCAACGCGATGCCCGCTTCGCTGGCGACCAAGACGCCGACCACGCCGTACAGCACGAACGCCCACAGCATCGCGATCATCTCGACGACCAGGGCGAGCAACCACTGCGTGGCGTTGGTTCCCTCGGCCGGATCGAGCAGTTTGAGGACGGCCACCGCGACGGTCGCCGCCGCCGCAATGGCCAGGAAAATCACCGTGGCGACGAGGGCCGTTCGTGCAAACTTGGCTACCGCGTTGAAGCGTCCCATTTCGTCCGGCATCAATTTCTCCTTGCGCCGGGCGACACATCCAAGCCGTCGACCGTCGCGATTGGTTCCCAGAATACTATGCCCGCGGCCGGGGCGTGTCAAACAAGCAGTCAGCTTTCAGCGACCCGTTGTCCGCCACGAGAACAAGGCGCCCGCTCCCCGCTCCAGATGCGGATGGCTGAGAACGGACCGCCGAAAGCTCATTTCGCAATTGCACACGCGCCGCCGGCCGATACAATGGCCCCTTGCGTTTGCCCTGGGAACACATCGAGAAGCATAAGGAGTAGTGAAATGGCAGTGGACAAGGAATTGCTGCGGTCGGCCCAGATGCTGAATTTTGAGTTGGTCTACATCCGACAGTACGTCTGCAACTGGGCGCCCGACGTCGCCGCCGATCTCTGGCCGGACAACGAGCCCAGCCCCCGCGAGAAGCACGCCCAAGACCTTCTGGCGGCTGCGGAGCGCCGCGACGTCGCCACGCCAGGCCTCAAGCCCTCTGGCCCCGGCGTCCCGCCCCGCAAGGTCGAGTAGCATTCGCCGATTGGCGACGGGCGGTTGCCAACCCCAGAGCCTGTGAAGGAATTGCAGAAGCAGTTCCATCCCTCTTCGCCCGAAAGGGGCGGCCAGAATCTGGCCGGGGGCGTAAGCCCAAGGTAGAGAATGGATTAGGCGAGATGCCCTGAAGGGGCAACACAAAGCCTCCCGCGTGGGCCTGGCCGCGAGTTCCGATTCTTCCACAAACTCTCAGACCAAACCGGCAAAGGGCAGGACTTCGGTCCTGCCCTTCTCGCTGCGCACCACACGTCGCGATCCGCTACATCCCCTCCGCGCACCGCAGGGCGATCTGTGCCCACCTGCCCGGCCGATCCGCCTCGCCGCTGAACGTGTGCGTGTCCTTGAGGATCATCTCCAGGCGGCAGCCTTTGGTGATCTCCAGCGTCTCGCGGATCGACTGCTCCACCAAGGCCCAGTCCACCTTCGGCGCACAGACCATCGCCGGGTTGGGCTTCCACGAGTACACGTATCGGTTGCCGAGTTTCTCGGCCGCCAGGGCGCGGTTGCACCACGGCGAGACGCTCACTCGCCGCAGTCGCGGGATGGCCGGCAGCACCAGATCGAACTTCCGGTCCAGCGGTTCGCAGCAGCCGTAGCAGGCCAGGCCGAAGCGATTGATCAGCGGAAGCTGGTAGGGCAGGACGAATTCGGCAAATTGATCCGGCCCCACGCCGACGAACTCCTGGCTTTCGGACAGGCCCCAGATGTCGCCGATGCGCAGGTTCTCTGTCGCCTCTCCGGGGCTCCGCGCGTTGGAACGATCCTCTTTCCGGGGCTTACACCCAGAGCTGCCTGCTGCCTGCTCCCTGCTGCCTGCTGCCTCGTCCCTCCCCACGGGCAGTTCATCGGTGTGCCCCAGGCCGCCGGACCCCACGCCGTCGTCAGGCCCGAAGTTGGGCGGCACGACGCCCTCGCGTTCGTACACGCCCAACTCTCGCATCTTCTCGTCGCGCAGAAACGCCATCAACTCGTGGATCAGGCCCGGCTCGTCGTACAGGTCCATCATCACCTGGTCCAGCCCCCGCAGCAGCACCAGGTCCCACGTCAGGCCCACCGTCCACACGGGCCAGCCGTGCAGTCGCACGTTCAGCAGGTCGCCCACCGCCTCGCCCGCCAGCGCCAGCCGCGCCTGGCTCGCCTCGTGGTCCACGCGGATTTCCCGCGGCCGCAGCTTCCTCGTGTCCGCCGGCGCCTTGATCGGCGGGTCCCAGTGATAGCTGCCGAGGTCCTCGGTGCGGACGTGCGGCACGGGCACGCCGTAATCGCCGCGGTGGAGCACCCAGCCGACGTTGAAGTTCCGCGTGATGGGCGCGTCGTCGCGGATTCGCTCGGCCCGGAAGATCGTCTGGCGCAGTTGCCGCTCCCAGTCGCGGGCCGCCCCGACCGCGCAACGCAGGGCCGTGTCCGGCACGCAATCGCGCCAGCCGCCTTCGGGACTGGCCAGCACCACCGCCCGCGTCGGGCGCAGGCCGTTGTGGTCCAGCCACAGCCTGGCCTTCGCCGCGTTGGGCTCCTCGCCCGCGTGCGCCGCCACCTTCGCCGCCAGCTCGCGCAGGATCGCCCTGTCCGCGGTCGCCATGCCGTTCGATTCCGTCATGTCGCCTCCCAGGATGGTCGCTCACGGTAGCGGCGGCCCCGGCCCGCATGCAAGGCAATTGGCGGTGGAACCCGTCGCCGCAGGAGGGTATAAACCTTTGATCCGGTCGAAGTGAACCGGCCCCCGCAATCATGGAACTGCATGCAGGTGAACTATGACGAGGACATGGATCGCTCCCGCGCTGGCTTCCCTCTCGCTCGCCGCCGCCGCCTCGGCTGCGCCTGAGCAGGACTTCAACGTTGAGCTGTACCTGTCCAAGGCGACGGCCCAGCCCGCCGGCGGTGCGCCCGATCTGCGGCTGGAGTTCCAGGTCCGCGACGGACAGTGGCGGAAGGACTTCCTCCGCGGGCGCGGGGGCGGCCAGGGCCGCCACGCCGGCACGGTCAAGAGCGTCCAGACCAAGGACGGCACGACCGTGTTGACCATCGATCTCCGCGTCAGGCCCGACCTGTGGATGCAGGGCGGCATCGCCCGGTACACCATCACTGTGAAGCCCACGGCCGACGGCAAGGGGTACGAGGGCGCCTACGACGGCACGTACACGAGCACCACCGAGCCCAAGCCCACCGCCCCGCTGCGTGCCGCGAGCGCCGCGGGCCCCAGGGGCGCCGACCTGCCGCCGGAACTGGCCGGCCTGGTCGGCAGCAGTTCCGCTGGCGGGGGCGCGTCCGTCAAGCCCGTCGAGGGCGAGGCAATCAAGGTCTCCGGCAAGGTGACGGGCATCACGAAACTCCCCTGGCCGGCGGCGGTAAAGGGACACGTGCCCGTCGAGGCCGGCGAGCATCCCCGGCTGATCTTCCGCAAGGCCGACATCGAGAAGCTCCGCAAGAACGCCCAGACGCCCGAGGGCAAGGCGATCATGGAGCGGTTCATGAAGGTGATCGACTACACCCAGCATGACACCAGCCACAAGTTCGACTCCTGGCCGGGCATCGGCCTGGGCTTCGCGTACGTGATGACCGGCGACAAGAAGTACGCCGACCGCGCCAAGGAACTGGTGCAGAAGAAGTTCTTCGATCGCGGTCCGGTGGGCGGACAGGACATCCACCACGGCCCGCCGGCGCAGGGCCTGGCCCTCACGTTCGACCTCTGCTACGACGGCTGGGACGAGAAGTTCCGCACGCGCGTGGTGGAGGAGTTGTGGCAGCGGGCGCAGGAGTGCGGCACCGGCACGTTCGCCGGCAAGAGCATGGGCGGCACCAACTGGGCCTACTGGTCCAACCACAACGGCGTCCGCTGCGGCGGCGCGGGCCTGGCCGCCCTGGCCGTGTGGAAGGAAAAGACCTCCTCCGGCAAGGTGCTCGACGCCGAGCCGATGGCCATCGCCGAGGACATGGCGTTCGACCAGTACGGCTTCCTGCGCGACGGCCTGGGCGGCGGCTACTGGTTCATGGAAGGCGTGTTCTACAAGGGCATGACCATGGTCCGCGGCATGATGCATTCCATCCGCGCCTACGAGATGGTCACCGGCAAGCGAATCAACGTCCCCGGCCTGCGCGACCAGATCATCACCGGCTACTTCCTGGAAGCCGAGCCGGGCAAGCTCACCGCCCTGGCCGGGGCGGGCGTGACGGAGACGGCCGCGGCGGCCGACGATGATGCCGCCGGCGCCGCCAGGACGCCCGTCAAGGCGGGCGACCAGGGAATCGACAGCGACAGCCTCATCGAAGTCATCTGGACCATCGGCCTGGGCGAGGTCCCCGCCGATGCCATGCCCGGCATCAAGTACCTCCTCAACCGCAATGTCGGCCTCGCCGGCGACAAGACCTTCGGCCTGGAGCGGGCCTGCTACGCGCCGTACCTCATGGCCAGCTACCCCTTCGACGTGCCCGAGAAGCAGCCCAGCGAGTGCTTCCCGTGGATCAGCCCCGACCCGACCAACGGGCACTGGGTCTTCCGCAACACGTGGAAGGACAAGGACGACGTCCTGCTGACCTGGAACCTCCTCAGCGGCGTGCGCGGCTCCTGCCACTACGAACGCATCGGCAACCCATCCGAGTGGATCCTCTTCGGCCTCGGCCGGCAGTGGATGAAGGGCCAGTACCTGCCCATCGTAAAGGGCAAGGAGAAGGCCACAGCCAAGCAGGCCGGCGTGCAGACGCTGGAATGGAGGGCCGCCGACCGGCTCGCCACGATGAAGTTCGACGTCGCCCTGGCCTACTGCCCGACGCTTGAGCGGCCGCGGGGCGCAAAGACTCCCGCCGATGACCTGGCGAAGACGATGGGCGCCCTCAAGGGCGCCAGTTCGCCCACCTTCGGCGCCAACTTCGCCGACTTCGGCGTACGCGGCACGCGCCACGTGGCCGTCGATTTCTCCGGCGCCAGCGGCGCGCCGCTCATGCTCGTCATCGTCGAGGACCTGGGCGTCAAGCCCGCCGCCGACGCCCCGCCCCAGCCGGCGGACTTCACCTGGGCCCTGCCGCTGACGGCCAAGGCCCCGGCCGAGGGCAACTCCCTCCGCGTCACGCAGGGCGACGTGAGCCTGAACTGCCTGGTGCTGGGCGGCAAGGCCAACGCTGCCGGGAAGTTCGACGTCGCCGGCGGCAAGATGATGGCCGTCATCACGCTCCAGAAGGGCGAAGCCCCGAAGGCCCAGGTGGCCGGCGACGGCCCGACGGCCAAGGTCACCATCGGCAAACGCGCGGTCCAGTTCACCGGTGACAAGCTCGTGGTGGAGTGAGGAAGCTACTGGCTATCAGCTTTCAGCTATCGCCAAGGACAAGAGACTCGGGACCGCCCTTCGCCTGCCGATTCGGTTGGGCTCGCCGATGGTTGATCGCTGACGGCGGACAGCAGACTCCAGCCGTTGCAGAGGGACGAAGTCCCAGAGTCTGTGAAACAGTCGCCCAAGCAGCTCTGTCCCTCCTCGCCCGGCAGGGGCGATCAGGATTCAACCGGGGGCGTAAGCCACGGGTATACAATGGATTAGGCGAGAAGCCCTCAAGGAGCGACAGAAAGCCTCCTGCGCAGGCCAAGCCGCGAGCTCCGATCCCTCCACAAACTCTACTACCTCGATGCGTTCACCTTCCGGTTCAACAGGCCGCATGGCGGTGAGCCATACGAGGGGCAGCATGTCGGCTACGACCGTTGTTGTGCTCTGTGCAACCTTTTCAAGCTCTTCCTCGGTGACGGCGGCCCGTTTCAGATTGTCTCTGGCAGTGGTCTGCCCATGCGCAGCGCAGGCACTTCATTCAGCCTCTGCCTCTGGGCCTCTGTTGTGATCTCGCGGCCGATGCCCCGCTGCCAGGTATCATGGGTGTCTGATCACCTTGTTGATGCCGTTGCGTGTATGTGCGGTTGGTTTGCTGCCCCCCCCTGGAGTATCGGTGCTGAACCATGGCCTTCTGGACAGCGTGCAGTTCCTCTGGACCGAAATCCTTCACTGGCCAGCCACGGTAGGGCTCCAGGAACCCGTTGAGTCTGTCCAGCCTCTCCAAGCCCGGATGCGGCCGCCCGTCGCGGCGGGATGAGGGCATGCTGTCCGACCCAGTTTATGTACTTGTCAACGAGTTGCCCGACCGTTACAATACTGCCCGGATTGATGAGTTGAACGATTGCCTCGTAAGGGCTTCTGAAGGCGAGCGCCCTGTGCGGATGTTGACTGAACAGGTCGAGCCATCGGCCGAAGGCCGCATGGATCCCCCTTCAGTTCGTGTGCCAATTGTGCCGAAGCTGATGGTG
>CAYWTX010000663.1:0-9512 GCA_964461295.1 uncultured Planctomycetaceae bacterium
GCCCGGCCGCGGCCGTCTCCTTCGCCTGGTCGGCGTGGAACACCCTTGCCGTCGTGGCGGCCTGCCTTTCGGCCGGCGCGCTGCTGGCATGGACGCACGTGCAGCGGCCCCATCGGACCGTCGAACTGCTCGGGGGCTTCACGGCCGCGCGGGCCGCGCGGGAGCGGATCAACCCGAACGCCGATTCCGCGGCGTCGCTGCGGCGGCTGCCGGGCATCGGCCCGGCCAGGGCGAAGGCCATCCTCGCCTACCGCCAGGGCCGCGGCGGGCGGGCGTTCGCCGACGCCAACGACCTGACGCTCGTGCACGGCATCGGCCCGGGCACCGCCGCGAAACTGACCGAGACGGGGTGGCTGTCGTTCGACGATGCCAACGGAATGGCCAGCGATGCCGAAGTCACGAAACACTAACCCGCCCAGCGTGGCCGATCAGACCTACCGGCGACTGACGCAACGTCCGCTGTACGGGCTGCTGTTCATCCTGCTGCCGCTGGCGGTCTACCACTACGGGGCGATCCGCCATGGCACGAAGATCCTCGCCCCGCTGCACATGCGCTGGCTGCTGGAGCACCTCAACGCCACCGGATGGTTCCTGCCGCCCCTGGTCATCGTGTCCGTCCTGCTCGCCCAGCACATCGTCCATAACCACAGATGGCGCGTACAGCCCGTCGTGCTGGTGGGCATGCTCATCGAGTCGCTCATCTGGGTCGTTCCGCTGTACTGCCTGGACGTGCTCAACGCATGGCTCTTCCAGCCCGACGGGGCCCCCGCCGGCGGCGCGGCCGTGGCGGGCGCCAAACTCGCCACCGACCTCTACAACGCCCTCGGCGCCGGCGTCTACGAGGAGTTCCTCTTCCGCCTGACGCTGATCAGCCTGGCCCTGCTGCTGATGGTCGACGTGTTCAGCCTGCCGCGAGCCCCGGCCGCGACCGCGGCGGTCCTGGTCGGCGGCATCCTGTTCAGCCTGTACCACTTCACGAAGGGCCAGCTCACCGGCGTCGAGGCGTTCCCGTTCAGCCTGTTCGCATTCCGCTCGCTGGCGGGAGCCTACCTCGGCTGCCTGTTCGTGTACCGCGGCTTCGGCATCGCCGTCGGCGCACACGCGGCGTGGAACGTCGCCATCGCCCTGCTGGCCTGACGGGACCCGCGCGCGCCGCCCCTTCCTTCGGCGATCGGGACCTTGGCCGACTCCCCGCGCTGGGCCGTCGTCCCGCCGTTGACAAAGCTCCGGGCGGCGATTCACATTGGCCGGCGGTTGGCGCAGGCAAGGAGCGTCGCATGCAGGCGGTCATATTCGTCGGTCTCCAGGGGGCGGGCAAGTCGGAGTTCTTCCATCGCCGCTTCTTCGACACCCACGTGCGGATCAACCTGGACATGCTCAAGACCCGCAATCGCGAGAACGTCCTGTTCCGAGCCTGCCTGGAGGCCAGGCAGCCCTTCGTCGTGGACAACACGAACGTCACCCGCGACGACCGCCGCCGGTACATCCCGCAATCCAGGCAGGCCGGCTTCCGCGTGATCGCGTACTACTTCCAGTCGCTCGTGGACGCCTGCCGCCAGCGGAATGCCCAGCGCCCCGAAGGCAGACGTGTACCCGACGGGGCGATCTTCGCCGCCCAGGCCCGCTTGCAGATCCCCACGACCGAGGAAGGCTTCGACGCCGTCTATTACGTGAGCATCGCCCCCAACGGCGATTTCCTCGTCGACGACCCGCCCCAGCCGCCGTGAGACCAGCGACCGACGCCGCCGAACCGGTCAGCCTCGATGCGGGGCGCCGGTTACTTACTCGGGCAGCGGATCTTCTTCACCCGCGTCTCGTACAGGAAGTTCGGATCGGTCACATGCGTGTGGCAGGCGCCGCAGACTTCCTTGCCCACCGGCGGCACCTTGAAGTCCTTCCTCTTGTGGTCGGCCATGCTGAACCGGTGGCAGTCCTGGCAGTTCACGTCGGCCAGGTTCGGCGTGTCGGCCATCGTGCGGAATCCGTTCTTCGTCCTGAAGCCGCTGGTGTGGCACATCAGGCAGTCGGGGTCGCCCGTCCGCTTCACCCGCACCAGCGTGGCCCACGCCTTGCCGTGCCGCGTTCTCTTCCAGAACTCCAGCACCTTGCCGTGGCACTTCCCGCACTCCGCCGAGCCCGCGTGCTCCAGCCCCTCCTTCCGCGGGCCGTCCATCGCCTGCCGCATCGCCTCGTGGCAGTACGCCTGGTACAGCCGCATCATCTCGCCGTCGATCGGCCAGGTCTCGTCTACCCTCTCGGCCCGGAACTCCAGATCAGCCAGTTTGCCGTCGATGAACTTCATCGCGATGGCGCCCACGTGCTCGGGTCCGCCGACCTTCACCGTCGGCACGCCGCCCACGCGCAACACGCCCGGGGCCGTCACCCGCGTGTGCCCCCACAGCATCAGGTCCGGCGAACACGCCTTCGCCGCGTCGGCCAGTTCCTCTTCGGTCATCAGCCCGGCCAGCACGATGGTGAATCCCTGCTCGCGCAGGCGCTCGATCCGCCTGGCCAGTTCCCCGCCGGAGGCCAACTCCAACTCCTTGCGCCGCCCGGGACCCACGAAACGCAGGGCGCTGTCGCGGACGTCGCTGACCACGGCCAGCTTGCCCGCCGGCCAGGTCACCCGCAGCTCGCCGAGGGCCGTCACGCCCTTGGCGCTGACGGTGGTCGAGACCGCGGCGAGGTTGGCGTCCTTGAGCATGCGCTGGAGGCGATCGTCGGCGCACGCCCACTCGTGCGAGCCCAGGACGATCGCATCGTAGCCGAGCATCCCGTAGCCGCGAAGCACGTAGTCGTTGCGGACGTTGGCCGGCTCGACCCAGATCGAGTCGCCCGTGTCCACCATCGCCACCGTGGGATACGCGGCCCGGTAGCTCTTCACCAGCCCGCCGCGCCGGCTCAGCCCGCCCGCCATCGGCCCGGGACAGTTGCACACCTCCAGCAGCCCGGCGTTGCCGCCGGTCACCAGCAGCAGACCGTCGGGCTGGCCCATCCTGAACGGCCTGACCGCGACGGTCTTGACGGCGTCGGTCATGGAGTGGATCGATACATTCGCGTCCGTCCTGGGCCCCGCCTTGGGGCAGCCGGCGACCAGAAACGAAATCGCGACAAGCAGCAGCAGGCCCTGGCGCACAGTCATTCTCCTTCGGCTGGCATTCTTCGGCGACCGGCTCCCAATCCCTGGGAACCTGCCCGCTGAAGCGGGCGAAGCCTCGGATTCCCGGTTCCACGGCATCGGGCCCCCGGTGCCCGGTCTCCTTACGCCGCCCGTGCCTTCTGCTGGAGCCTCATCAGCTTCAGCACCAGCACGGCCGTCTCAAGCTGCACGTCCGCCCGGTACTGGCGGTTCAGGTCGTCCTTCAGCACGTCAGAGTCTTCCTCCTGCACAATGTCGGTTCGGCGGCGGATGTCCAGCCAGCGGCGCGTCTCCCGTGGGGTGAGGAAGACTTCGATGTCGGGGTCGACGCCCCACTCCTTGGCGCCGTTTTCGCGGTGCAGCAGGCGGCCTTTGGGCAGGTAGTAGTAGGCGGTGGTCAACTTCAGCAGGGCGCTGTCGCGCCGCACCGCGATCACGTTCTGCACGCTCCCCTTGCCGTACGTCCGCGTGCCGACGATCTTGGCGCGTCCCCAGTCCTTCAGCGCGCCGGACACGATCTCCGCCGCCGACGCGCTGTACTCGTTCACCAGCACCACCAGGTCGCCGTCCAGGAACCGCCCCTTGGGGTCGGCGTTCACCTCGGTCGGTCTCGTGCGCCGCCCCCGGGTCGAGACGATCCGCCCGCCCATCAGGAATTCGTTGGCCACGTCGGTGGCCGAACGCAGCAGCCCGCCGGGGTTGAACCGCAGGTCCATGATCACCGACCGCGCCCCCTTGTCCTGCATCTTCTTGAGGGCCTCGTCGATGCCGTCGATGGTCTTCTCGGTGAACTGCGTCACGCGGATGTACCCCACGCCCGCGTTGGGATCGACGAAGTAGTCCCACTCATTGCTCCTGGAGTCGCGCTTCCACCCGCGCACGGTCAGGATGTCGATGCGGTCGCGCACCACCGTGTAGTCCGTCATCCGCCCGGCCCGCTTCACCGTCAGGACGACCTTGGTCCCCTTCTCGCCCATGATCATCTTCACCAGCTTGTCGATGGACAGTCTCTCCGTCGCCTTGCCGTCCACCTTCACGACGAAGTCGCCCGCCTTGATCCCCAGCTTGTACGCCGGCGTGTCCAGCAACGGCGTCACCACCTTCAGCGGCTGGCCGGGCTCCTTGGCGATCTGGATGCCCACGCCGCAGAAGTGCCCCATCGTCTGCTTCTCGAAGTCCGCCACGTCGGCCGGCCAGATCATCGAGCTGAACTTGTCCAGTTCGTCCAGGAACCCGTCGGTGAACTCCACGCACAGCACTTCCACGGGGATGTTGACCGTCTTGTCCGACGCCGCCAGCACGCTGTTCATCGCCAGGATCAGGTCCAGATGGTCGGGACGCTCCCGCTTCTCGATGGTCTGGATCTGCTCGTCGATGGCCTTCAGGAACGCATTGCGCTTCCCGTCGTCCTTCAGGGCCGCGAACGTCTCACGCACCTGCGGCGCCTCGGCCAGCACCTGGACGCTCACCAGCGCGCCGCGCGCCAGCTTGCGGTAGTCGATGGCCGCGACGTAGCTGCGGTCGAGTTGACGGATGACCTTCTCGACCATGTCGGCGTCGACGCCGGCGACGGCTTCGCGCCACGCCGGGCCTTCCTCGTCCACTGCGGCGCCGTCGCCGCCGTCGCCCCCGGCCGGCTTGGTCGCCGGGGCCGACGCCGTCGTCGGGCGCGGGCCATACATCCGCAGCACCCGCACGTGCCGCAGCGCCACGTGCGACTTCTGGTCGTACTTCTCCTCGCCGTCCAACAGTTCCTTCAGCGACCCCCACACGTTGAACGCGTCGCTCCACTTGCCCTCCTTCACGAATGCCTCGCCGCGGCTCTCCGCGTCCCTCACCACCTGCCCAAGCCACCCGTCCTTCTTCAGGGCGCCCTTGTCCTTCTCCGACGCCAGCCGCATCGCCAGCCGCGCCTGCCCCAGCATCACCTGCCAGGGCTTGACCACGATGATCGCCTCCAGGTCCGCCAGGTTGTCCGTCAGCCGATACTCCGCCTCGCGGACGGCTCGCGTCGCGTCCGCCATCTTCTGCCCGTCGCCGGATGGCACGGCCTCCCAGGCCTTCTTGTACTCGGCCAAGGCCGTCTTCACCATCCCCGACAGCCGCCGGAACAGCGCGAAGTACTCCCCGTCGCTCGCCGGCAGCGCCGCCAGGGCCTTGTCCAGCCTCTCCTGCGCCTCGGCCAGCTTCTGCACGCTCTTGGCCCGCAGGCGCCCCGTCTCGTTGGCGTCCGGGCTGTCCTCCAGCACCTCGCCCGTGGCGCAGCCGTTGAACGACTCGATCACCTTCTCCACGGCCTCGCGAATCGCCGCGGACTGCTTCTCGTCGGCCTTGTCCATGTACGCCTGCGCGACCCGCGAATGCCCGACGCGCTCCACGGCCCGCTGGTACTCCTCGGAGCGGCCCTGCGCCGACTTGTTCCACGCCTTGAGATGCTCGTCCAGCAGCACCACCGCCTCGCGGGCGATCGGATCGCCGGCGTCGGCGGCGGCCGCCTGCTTGAGCTTCCCCAGGCCGATCGCGAAGTCGCCGTCCAGGGCATCCTTCAGGCCGCCCGACCGCAGCCGGGCAATGTCGCCCCTGGACAACCCCTCGGGCGCCGGCGCGATCGCCGCGACCTGCGTGGTCGTCTCCTGAGCAACACCGTATCCAGCCAGCAGGCCGGCCAGAACCGCAAGGGTCACAACTGCTCGTCTCACGGACGCATCCTTTCTTCAGCTTCCAACTACCAGCCTTCGCTTCGGACTGCTCTTCTTCGCATCGGAAAAGCCGCTTCCCTATTGAACGAATGCGGCAGCGCTTGGGGCTTCGGAAAATGGCCTTCAGCCCCCCTGCCGATCGCCGCCTCCGCTTCAGGGGAACTGGAAGCTCCCGTCACCGTCGCCATTCCTGCCCGCCTGATTCCCGGCCTTCGTCTTCCTTCTCTTCGTCGGCCTCTTCTTCGGCGATCCGCCACTTCTCCCCCTCATTCATGTCATCGATCTCTCGCTCCATGACCTTGAACATCTTCTCCTGCATGGGCGCCAGCTTGTGGTAGTACTCCAACGTGGACTGGTACGCGGCCACCATCTGGTTGAGCTTGATGAGCTGCCACTTGACCAGACACTCCGGTTCGCGCACGTTGGTGAACGGGTCGCAGCCGAAGGCGATCTGTCCGCTTTCGCTGCGCCGGTAGAACTCACAGTCTTTACATTGGATCATGGTTCATGCTCCGGGGGTTTCCGGCACACCCGACCCGCCATTGTACCGTCCGACGGGGCAGGCAAACAATCGGGGATTCCGGAGCTGTCGGAAGCGGGTTAAACAGGATAAGGGTCCGTCACGAAATAACCTGAGCAAGCCAGTCTTGGTGGCACAGCTTTCCAAGCTGTGCAGCACAGGTCGGAGACCTGTGCCACCTGGGAAACGTGAACAAGTTATTTCGTGACGGCGCCTAAGGAGACACGCGCATGAACCGCATCGTTCGGCTGGTTGCGGCCATCGGAGCAGTTGTCGCGGCGGCGGGGTCGGCACCGGCGGCGCGGGGCGCCGATGAGATCGACCGCCTGGTCGAGGAGGTCAATCCCCCCGCGCGATTCAAGGACTACAAACCGCGCTTCGCGATCAAGACCGTCGAGGTCCGCGGCGGCCAGCAGACGCACCGGCTCTTCGGCACGCAACTCCTCAAGGCACGGCCGGAACTGCCGCGGGTCTGCACGATCTTGAGGCAGATGCACCTGCTCATGGACGGCGAGCGGTACGTGGCCGCCCTGAGCGCCGGGAACGTCACGTTCTACACGGGCAGCCCGGCGGAGAACGTCAACCAACTGCTGGACTTCGACAACTGGATCGAGAACCGGTCTTTCGACATCGATCTTCCGCTGGGGCCGCGAGTGAAGCACTGGACGGAAGACTGGGAGGAAGGAGTGCGAACGGTCCGCATCGAGGGCGGCACGATCCGGCTCAACTCCCCGCCGCTGGACGCCCGAATAGGGGGCGGCACCGTCGCCTTCTCCTGGACCGAGGAGCACGCGGCCAAGGAACTGCCCCCGGGGTTTGTCCAGCCGCAGAAGGACGCCGCCAAGGCGGGCAAGCCGCAGGCGCGGGCCGAGCACCGGGTGACGATTCGCGTGGACGCCGTGCTGGGTTACGTGGTCGAGCACGAGGTGAAGTACCGGGCCAACTTCGTCCGCCAGGATGCCCACACCGGGCAGCCCTCATTTGCCGTGGACTACGGGTCGTTCTTCCCGCACGGCAACACGAACCCCTGGCCGAAGTACCAGAAGGACTACTCGTACGCATGGCAGTTCTACACGCCCGCAGCCGCGGGCGACATGGCGAGCGGCCGGCGGTTCGGCGCATGGCGGGCCAACGGGGTGAGCGTCGACAACGTGCGGCGGACGCGGCACACGTTCGTCAAGGGCAACGGCCTGGTGGGGTATCTCAAGAACCCCGCCGGCTGGGGCCTGGCGCTGACCAAGCCGGAGAACCCCCAGGATCATGCCACGGCCGTGTGCCCGGCGTACGGCGAGTTCTACATGAGCGGCCCGCTGCCGAAGGAGCCGGACGCCAACGGCTTCTACGGCATCCACGTGACGCGCCGCTGCACCGGCCTGCCGCCGGAGATCGCCGACTTCATCCTCAGGAACGCCTTTGTCCGCTTCGAGGACCGCAAGGCCCTCCAGGTACGCCTGGCGGGGGAGGATTTCGAGGACCAGCCGCTACCGTTCACGACGCCGCACAACGCGATCGGCTACTCATGGAACAAGCACCCGGCCGTGCTCAGCGACGAGCAGGCCCATTCCGGGAAGAAGTCGCTGAAGGTCAAGGGCGTGCCCTACGAGACTGTGACCGGGTCGTTCCCCGGCAAGGAGGTCCCGCCGGTGCGGTTCGATCCCCGCACGCGCTACCGCACTGAATGCTGGATCAAGGTGGCCGGACAGGACACCGAGGCGTGGGTCTCGCTGCACATGATCGGCCAGACGCGCGACCCTAACGCAATCGGCAGGACGCGGAGCGAATCGGTGACGGCCGGGAAGTGGAAGAAGGTGCAATTCGAGACAACGATGCCGCCGGACGGCCTGGCGGTGATCCTGGGGTTCGTCTGCGTGGGCGGCGGGCAAGCCTACTTCGACGACTTCAAGATCGAGGAATTGCGCCCCGCGCCGCGCCCGCCCGCAACGGCGCCGCCTTCGCGAAAGGCTAAGTAGCGGCGAACGCGGGGATTCCGGCCCGCGTCCGGGATTGCCGTGTCCGCGCGTACATGCATGCAGCGATAGGGGCGCGCAACTCGGACCCACCGGGGTCATAGTATGAGCCGCCTGATCGAGCGGCGTGAAGGTTACTCTTCGACTGTGTCCAGGATTGCGGAGCGTCGAGGCTCGAGTGTCGAGCGTCGGGGGGCGGGGGGCGATCCAAGCCCCGGCCCGGCGTGGCCGGGGCATCCCGCGCAAGCAGCAGGCGCCGCCATCGGGGCGACGCCTGCCGCTATTGGGTTCCAACCCGTCTCGCACGTCAGGCCGGCGGGCCGGAGGCCGACAACTCCACCGGCTTGTACCCGCCGCGGGCGGCGAAGTAGACGATCAGCAGGATGTAGCACGCCAACATGATCACCGGGAATATCGCCACCGTCGCCAACGCGCCGTGCTTGGCGGCCGATTCAATCCTCGCCACCTCGGCGCGAGACTCTTCCTTCGGCAGTTCCTTCACTTTGTCGGGCGACACCGCCTCGTACGCGCCGAACACCCACTTCTTCTCGCCGACGACCTGGGCATAGATCGCCGGTTGCTGCTCGTGCAGGCGGTTGGTGGCGGCCTTGTCCTGCAGCAGGCCGATGAACGGCCCGCCCAGCACGCCGACAGCCAGCATGCCCATGCCGCCCACCGCGTTCAGCGTCAGCGCCCCGCCCCTGGGGCATTGCTCGCTCACCACGCCCAGCATCGTCGGCCAGAAGAACGTCTTGCCCAGCGCGTACAGCGTCGCCGCGGCGAACACGACGATCCCGGCCGTGTGGCTCAGCCAGAACAGCCCGCCGGCGGCGATGGCGGCGCTGATGGCCAGCAGGCCCAGCGGCTTGAGGCGGTGAATGATCGGCCCGGCACAGAACCGCAGCACCATCATGATGAACGACGTGTACACCAGCACCCACGCCGGGTGCATCCTCAACTCGGTCTTCATCAACGGCTCCATCAGGCTGGTGATCCAGCCGTCCGTTCCCAGTTCCGTCGTCGCCAGCGGCATCATGATCAGCATCAGCACGAACAGCATGATGCGCCCGGGGGATCGCACGACGAGGGCGAACAGCACGATGATGGCGCCGGCGATGATCGCCTGCGTGCCCAGGGGAAGCTTGAACACGTTGCCGCCGACTTCCATGACGATCACCGACACGACC
>CAYWTX010000664.1:0-2743 GCA_964461295.1 uncultured Planctomycetaceae bacterium
AACCGGCACAAACGATGGCGCATGGTGCGTCTGATTTGCCTTGTGGTGGGTCTTCTCGCCGGTCGTGTTGTCCTGGCCTTCTTGTAGAGGGGGCCTCCTGTCTTTGCGGGAGAAGACCGAGGAACATGGTGGCACGCAGAAGAACGATGCGTTGGGTTGTGACAACTGCCCTGCTCTTTGCTCAGGTCGCGACCATTCCGTTTCTGGGCCTGGAGGGATGTCATCGCATGCCCGACCAGGCGGCGTTTACGGGGCTTTCCGCGACGCCCGACGCGGCCGCGGTGTAACTCCGCTGCGCGAAGATCCCGTACGTGAGCGCCGTGGCTGCGCACTGCTGGTTCGCCGAGTTCGACCCGAATGGACCAACGTGGCATCGCTGGGAGGTGTGGCAGACGGCGGGGCAGAGCGACAACGACTTGGGCCACGTGCGGAAGGACCTGATGGGTCCTTCCAGCGGCGTGGGCGTTGGGGAAAGCTGGGCGCTGGCGGAGTGGCGCGGCGCCGAGGCGGCGGGGCTGCGCGCCGTGCTGAACGACCCGATGGGATACCCCTACCGCTGGAGCTACCGGTACGTCCCTGGGCCCAACAGCAACACCTACGCGGCCTGGGCGCTGCGAGCGGCGAAGGTCGGGCTCGAACTGCCGCCCGCCGCGATCGGAAAGGGGTACGGCAACTGAAATGCCAAGTGCCAAGTGTAAAACGCAAGATGACGAATGCGCTCCGTCGGGGCGCGGCGTTTGCGGATTGGCGCCGGGGCCGACGAAGAAGCGACAGCTACGGTCATTTAGCATTTGTCATCTAGCATTTCTCATTTCTGTCCTCCCGACGTGCGGCTGCCTCGACCAGGTGCGGCCGGAGGCGGAGCGGCTGCTGGCGAGCGCCCAGCACGCCTACGAGAAGGGGGAGGACACGTCCGTCGTGCGCGACACGAGCCTTTTCCTGGCCGAATATCCGCATGTTTCATACTCGGCGACGGCGCATTACCTGCGGGGGTTGTCGCACTTCCGGCAGAAGGAGCCGGGCCTGGCGAAGGAGGACCTGAAGGCGGCCGCGGCGGGCGCCCGCCGCAAGGACGTCCGCGTGGGGGCGCTGAAGACGCTGGGCGACCTGGCGTGCGAGGAGGGCGACATGGACTGGGCCGTCACGCTGTACGGAGAGGCGCTGGGCGAGCTCGGCCCCGCCGAGAAGCCCGGCGAGGACGTGCGGTATCGTCTCGGCTGCGCGTTGCAGCACCGGGGGCGCTGGGCCGAGGCGGACCGGCACTTCGACCGCGTGGTGCATGCGTTCGCGGGCACGGAGGCGGCCCGGCGCGCGGAGCAGCGGATGCGCTGCACGGCCTGGACCGTGCAGGCGGGCGCACACGAGCGCAAGGACGCCGCCGATCGCCAGGTGCGGGATCTGCGCGACGCGGGGCTGTCGGCGAAGGCGGTCCCCGTGCAGGTGGAGGGGCGGCTGGAGTTCCGGGTGAATGTGGGGACGTTCGAGACATACGAGCCGGCAAATGCGGCGCTGGAGGCGGTGAGGAGACTCAGACAGGAGGCATTCGTGACGCCCACGCGGTGAACGCGCGAGGAGGATCGCTCGTGATGGGTCGCTTCGAACGCGCCAACGCGTTCTGGGGGTCCTTGCTTCTCGTGTAGTCGCGCGAAACGGCGAAGCCACTTCGAACGCGCCAACGCGTTCTGAGGGTTCAGTGTCAGGATGATCCTGCAAGAGATCCTGGGCTCGGGCATCATCTTCGTACTGGAGCACTTCACCATGGTGATTGCACACCACATCATCCTTACTGGATATGGACACTGGCTCCCGAGCGATCCACGGGGAAGCAGGTCGCTGGAGTTCCACAGACCGGACTTGGGAGACTTCGGACCAATCCACCTTGGTAGGAAACGTGAGCAACCGTCAAAGGAGGAGCTTCAGGCATTTCATTGAAACGTGGAGCCTCGCCTGGTCCACCCGATCCCTTGGTTTGACAAGCAGCACCGACAACTGATTGGCGAAGCATTGGGCGCAGTCATCTCCGAGCGACGACTCACCTGTTACGCCTGCGCCGTGATGCGGACTCATGCACACCTCGTGATCCGCAAGCACGTGCTGAAGAAGGAGCGGATGATCGAGTTGCTCTGGGACGCCTCGCGCCAAACTCTCCGCGATTCGGGACTCGCCCCCGCATCTCATCCGGTCTGGAGTTGCGACGCCTGCTCTGTTTTCAAGCACACGCCCCAGCAAGTTCACGCCGCGATCGACTACATTCACGGGAACTTCGTGAAGCATCGAGTCGCGGTGCAGCACTGCGACTTCGTAAAGCCTTACGACAACTGGCCCCTCCACAACCGCAAGTGACAAGGCGTAAGGAGGACATGCGCGGAGCTGTAGCTCCCGCTCGCGCCGGCCCTCCCGAAGTGGCTTCGCCGCTTCGCGCACGCTCACCAGGACGAATGAACTCGCCAACGCTCCGGGGCTTGCCCAAAGCTCAACCTTCCCCTCCCCCATGCCGATAGAGAGCGTGGAGGTTTGAGCCATGCACCCAGGCGAGGCGACAGCCGCTTCGTTGATTCACCGATGCGTCGAGGGCGTCAGCCGCTACCGCCAAGGGCACGTCGCCCAGGCGAGCGAGGAACTCACCGCGCTCGTCGATGCCGGCGGGGCGGTGGGCGTTGTGGCACGGCACTTTGCCGTGCTTGCCCGGCGCCGGCTCGGCGCGCTGGCCGCCCGGGAGGGCGACCTGCTCGCGGCCGAGGCG
>CAYWTX010000665.1:0-2334 GCA_964461295.1 uncultured Planctomycetaceae bacterium
TGTTCGGCGGCTTTACGAAACCACTTTACGGCCTCGGCATCATCCTTCGGCACGCCCTTGCCGTAATAGTACTTGGTTGCGAGATTGTACTGGGCTTGGGCGTCCCCCTGCTCCGCCAACATGCGCCACCACTTAATGGCCTCGGCATCATCCTTCGGCACGCCGTCGCCCCTAGCCCGACTTTCGCAGTTGGAGGGGTTGGCTCGCTCGAAGCCCAATGATTTGGGCTCAGGCGGCCCAAAGGTCTCCACTACAGCGGCAGGGCCGATTGGCGGGCCGGCAGGTCCAGCCCGGCAACATCACCGGTCGTGATCCGCGGCGGAGGCTGGGCCGGCAGCGACAGGCCCAGCAGGTCCAGCACGATCTGCTGCTCTGACTCAGGTTGAGTATGACGCGGCATCACCAGCCACCGCCCGTCCGTCGTAGGCAGCCACACGTCCACCATCTGGATGGCCGAGAGCTTATCCAGCGCCGAACGCGGAGTCAGCCCGGGGGCATGGGCCGCCAGTTGCAACTTCAGCGTCGTCATCAGGCAGTAGCCCAGGAACGCCACCAGGATATGAGCCTCCACCCGATGCTCCAATTGATGATGCACCGGCCGGACAGCCAGTTCGCTCTTGAGACACTTGAAGGCGGCCTCCACCTCCGTCAACAGCATGTACCGCTGCCACAGCACGGCCGGATCTCCTTCGCGCAGCGTGCCGCGAAGGATGTAGGCCCCGTCCCGCCGCCAAGCTGTCCGGAATGCGTCCTTGCGAAGGGTGAAACGGAAGCTCTCCGGCGTCACCGGCTGGCCCTCCGCCGGCAAATGGATCGCCACCAGCGACGCCGCCCGCCCGGCCTCGTGCGTCAGCAGCGCCACAGCCTTGAGCACTTCGTCGCGGCTGGGGCAACGCTCTCGCAGCTTGACCAGGGCGTCCCACATCGCTCGTAGCCTGCGGCGACGCATGGCGTGTTCCTTCTGACGGCGGGCGCAACTCTTGGCCAACACGTACATCTCGCCGTCCTTGGCCAGCAGTTTGACCTCCACGTCGTCGCGGACCTTCTGCCATGGCAAGTCCGCCAAGTCCGCCTCCAGCTTTGACAACTGCCCGCGAGGCGTGCCGACCAGGTAGTCCACCCCGTCGGCCCGCATCTCGGCCAGGACCTCCTCGCTGGGGATCCCGCGGTCCATCACCCACGTGCGGCGGGCCTTGCCGTAGAGCGATTCGATCTTGTCCAGGAACGTCCGCAGCGTGGCGCGATCCGACGTGTTGCCCGGCATGACCTCGTAGGCCAACGGCAAGCCCTGGGGCGTGACGATCAGGGCGATGACCACCTGGCGGCAGTCGCCCCGGCCGTCGCGGCTGTAGCCGTGACGGGCCTTGGGGTTCTGCCGGCAGAGGCCCTCGAAGTACGTGCTGGTCAGGTCGTAGAGCAGCACGTCGAAGTCGGCCGCGAACAGGTCCTTCCAGCGCGCCTGCAAGTGGCGGAACAGATCGTCCTTGTGTTCAAGCAGCCGGTCCAGGCAGCGATAGAGCCGATCCTTGGCCGCAACGGAGTCATCCACGTCCAGCAGTTCGTCCATGGCCGTGCGGCCGAACCAGTGCCTGTGGACACGGAACTCGCTGCCGGGCTCGATGAGGCGGTTGACCGCCAGCAGTTGGAGCACCTTGGCCCAGGGCACATCCTCTTTGCCTTGGGCCAGGCGCCTGTCCCAGAAGCGGTCGAGATGCAATTGCCGCCAGAGCTCGCATGCCAGCCAGCAGTCGCCGAATGCCCGCGGGCGGCGGAGGACCATCTGGTTCATCCGGACCTGCACGGCGTTGATGGCGTCTGGCGGCACGGCGCGGTCATCGGGGAACAGGCTCATGGCCTGCGGCTGCTGGCCGCGCCCGGCCACGACCGAGAGGGTCTTCCGCCAGGCCGCCTGCTGGGAGTCGTTGATCTCGCCGAGATAGAGCACTTGGCGTTGGATCACCTTGCCGCCGGCAAGCCGGCGGCTCTCGACGACGGTGAAGTACCTGTGCTCCTTGCCGTTCTTTCGCCGCTTGCATGCCTTGAGGTACATGCACGCGATGATCCCGCCCGGCCACATCGCCTGCAATGGGGTTGGTCTTCACTACAGCGGTTTTGACGGCCACGGCGCGTGAAAAGCCCAGCAATTGCCGCCGAAAAAATTCTGCCGCAGGCCGAAAACGGCCATCATCTGCGAAAGTCGGGTTAACGTCCAGCAATCGGAAGTTCGCCCTGGCCGGCAAGGTATGGCGCAGGCTTCCCCTGTGGGCAACACGTGCCGCCGGCGCAGTCCTGACACGATGGATCCCGTGATATGGTTACTGTCGTTTCAGAAAC
>CAYWTX010000666.1:0-5936 GCA_964461295.1 uncultured Planctomycetaceae bacterium
TGCGAAGCCCCCGAACAACAGCGGCGGCACTAGGCTCGACCCTGGTCGCCCGAAGTCGTCGCCCGCGGAGGAGGTGGAGGGAAGGGGACCAGCCAAGGGAAATCGACGGGAGAGCCGCACCCTCCGGACACAGTGCCGGAACAATGGGCGCACCAGGTTCTCACGCCGGTACGCTGGAATGCATGTCATGCTCATCATGTCGCGCCTCACCATGCGTCACTACCCAAGGCAGGAGCCGGATGCGGTAACTCCGCCCGTCCGGATCCGTGCGGGCGGCGGGCCGAAAGGCCCGTCCCTACCGCGACGCGACTTTCGTCGCGGTTTGGGTTGGTGTTCACAGGATTCACCTCTATCAGTACTGGGCCGTCACGGTGACGGTCCCGGTCAGGTCCTTCAAGATGATGGTTTCCTTGTCTCTGTTGTACGAGTTCCACAGTTTCCCGTTGACGGTGACGCTTTTGATTGGCGCGGTCTTGGGATGGCGGAAGCGCAGGAAGACGGCCTTCGGTGGGTTGCGTGACGGTATCTCGACGGTCGCGGCGATCTTTCCGTTGTCGACATCCGAGACGATCTCATACGTCAGCGGGCCGAAGTACGTTGGGGCATCCTTCACCGCGATCCGCTTGCCCTGCTCCAACCACACCCGCGGCGTGCCGCGGGCGATCCACAGCGTCCCGCCGTCCTCCATCACCAGCATGTCGCGGAACCGCTCCATGAACCCCGCCTCTTCGAATGGTTTGTCTGCCGGGCCGCGCGTCGAGTGCTCGTTGAACGTGTACGGGCCGGGCACGATGTGGGCCGCGTACTGGTTGAGCATCCCGCGCAGGAACGCCGCCACGTTGTCCCACGCCAGGTGCACCTGCGGGTTCCGCTCGTACGCGCACTGGTGGTGCCAGCCGGCCTGGAACCAGTCCCGGCTGGGGTCGTAGTTTGGCGTCCGCATGTACACCTTGCGGTTCTCCAGCAGGAACCGGTCCTCCAGTACGTCCATGTGGCCCTGGGCCCGCACGTCGTCGGCCGTCAGCAGGCGCGAGGGGTGCAGCAGGTTCATGGCGCCCATCGAGATGTCCCAGGCGATGCCGTCCCAGTGGTTGATGCTCTGCTTGCGGGCCCACATCCACGCCAGCGAGATCGGCCCGCGAGCGTTGGGCACCGGCGGGATGAACGACCGGTACGTGCCGTCGCGCACCGCCACCACCGGCGACAACACCACCGACCGCTCCACCGCCGCCAGGATGTCCGCGCGGTAGGCGTCCGCTTCGGCCGAGAGCTTCGCCGCCTCGCCGGGCTCGATGTCCGCCAGCGTGTCGGCCAGCGCCCGCACGACCAGCCAGTAGTAGCTGTCGCTGGCGTAGAACTGTGAGAAGAACCCGCCGGCGTCAGGCGTGAGCTGGTGGGCCGGCTGAAGGCCCTTGGCCCACAGCCGCTGCCCGCCGGGGATGATCTCGCATAGCAGCCGCCGCTGGCGCAGGATCCACTCCGCGTTCATCTTCATCCGCGGCGCCTTCGCCTTCAACCACTCCTTGTCGCCCGTCAGGCGGTAGTGCTCGCCCATCACCCAGCCGATCGTCCCAGAGCCCATGGCGTGCGGCGGATCGTAGCCGCCGTCGCAGAACACGCCGTTGGCGTCGGAGAACATCCCCGCCGGCCGGCTCGCCTTCAGCGGCAGGTCCAGCCACAGGTCCAGCGCCTCGCCCGCCTCCTTGTGCATGCCCGCCAGGTCCAGCGCGTACACCATCTGGAACGTCTCCTGCGCCAGCACCGCGTACGGATGATCCGCCAGGCGCACCTCGCCCTTGGGCGTTCGCTTGGCCGTGCGGAGATTGTGCCAGCACCCCAGCTTCCACTGCGCCGTCAGCCACGGGCAGGGGACCTCGACCTGCATCGGCGGGGCCTGGCCCGTGACGGGCATGGCGGCGAACTCGCGCGGGCCGAACCGGCTGTTCATCGCCCCCTCCCAGCTCTGCTCGGGCGCCTGCTGCACGCGCTGGCGGATCGTCGTCAGCCCCTTGGCCTTCAACTCCGCGACGAACTCCGCCGCCGAGCCCGCCTTCGACTGCATCTCAAACGGCGGCTCGTGTGCGCCCGGCGCCGCCGCCGGTTGGGCGGCCGTGCCCGCCGTGCCGGCGGCCCTGCAGAACGACCACGCGTCGGCGTTGCCGTGCGAGTCCGCGTGCGGGTTGCCCGCCTGGATGTTCTCCACTACGTCCTTCGCCAGGTCCCACGTCCGCTCCTTGCCCCCCTTCTCGCGGATGACGAACTCCACGCCCGTGCTGTCGCACGAGTGGCTGCCTCTGCGGTTCACGATCAGCAGCAGCACGTCGCCGGCCTCGACGGTCAGGTCCTCCAGCGCCTTGGCTTCCGGCCGCTCCGACGACGCCTGCTTGCCGCCGCCTGCGGTCTCGCCCTTGCACAGATCGACCGCCGTCTTCTTCCCTGACTCCTTGACGAGTCGCCACACGATGCCGTCGCCGCCCGTTTGCAGGCCGGCGACCTTCGCCGCCACGGCTACCTTGCCCGCCATCGGGCTTCGCCACGCGATGGCCACGTCGCTGCCGGTGCCGGGATGCACCGCCACCCCCCGCGCAGGGAATACGATGTTCCCGCCCGCGGTGACCGCGGCGTCCCGGGGGCTGCTGACGACGAAGGGCGTATCGCCCGTGCCCCAGCCGCTGAGATCGGCCGAGTTAAGCAACTTGTTCAGCTTCGTGGTCAGCAGTTCCCGGGCGACGGGCGGCGCCTTCGGCTCGACCGCGGGCTGCGTCTTCGGCGCGGGCTTCGGCGGGTCTTCGATGGCCGTCGCCCGCACGAAGAACCCGTGCTCCGGCGCGAGGATCGGGCCGTTCTCCAGGTCCGCCGCCAGGAAGGAGAACGACCCCGACTTCGTCCGAACCGTGATGATGGTCCGCGCCAGGTCGTGCACCGTCGCCGCGTTCGGCCACATCTTCCGCCAGGGCGAGCGCCCCATGTACAGCAGGCTCAGCCGCACCCCGCGCCGCCCAACCGCCTTGCCAGCCGACTTCCACGCCACGGCGCCCTCGGGAGCAGTGCTGCCCTCGCCCGCGAGCGGCTTAACGTCGCCGATCACGCCGTCGTACGCGGCGACGCTCCCGGAGTAGTCCAGGCCCGCCCGCGCCGCCTCGAAGCCCCACTCGATCTCGATCTCCATCCTCTTCCACGTGTCGGGTCCGTATACGCGCATCTCCGGCACAGAGCACGTCGACGCGTCCTTCGGCTTGCCGTCCGCGTCCACCACGCACAGCAGCAGGCCGAACGTGTCCTTCGGCACCGTGAACGTGTGTTTCCGCCCGTAGGGCGATACATCCGCCCGCACCGCCCTCCTCGTCCCCGTCCGCCACCATTGGTCGCTGTCAGCGTACATCAGGGCAACGCCGTTGGCGTCCGGATGCCGGTCGTCGGCCCAGACGACCTCCACGGTCCGCACCTGCCGCACCTCTTCCCACAGCAGGGCGCGAATCACGCCGCGCACGGCCGGCGACTTCACGTCGGCCGCGCCAGGCCGGTCCAGCGGCACACCCGCGTGCCGCAGCACCAGCATCCAGCTCTCGGGATCGTTCTGGTCCGCTGCGCGATCTGCCCGATACTGGTAGGCGCTGGCGGCGATGTCGGCCGGCTGGCCTTCACGCGGCGCTTCGCCGGCGGCCGGCGCGGAAGCGGCATGCGATCCGACAACCAACACTGCGACCAGCAATGCGACAGAACGTCCCAGTTCCATGTGCGATCTCCTTGTGAAAGCCACTTGCCATTGCAGGAACACGTGCCGTGCAGACTGCGGCCGCGTAAATCCCCGCAGCGCCTTGCACTGTCTCCGCCGCGGCGGTGAGATATGATGCCGTCAGACGACGGACCTCCACAAGGAGCACTTCATGAATCGTCGAGATTTCCTGAAGACATCACTGGCGGGGGCGGGCGTGGCGGCCGGGGTGGTTGCCGGCAGCGCCGCCGCCGCGGACGCCAAGCCTGCAACGGAGGCAAAGGCCGTGCTAAAACTTTCCAGCCAGGAAAACAAGGTGCCGGGCAAGGACTTGGCCGAGAAGGTCCGCAAGCTGCAAGAGTGGGGCGGCGCCGGCATCGAGATCGAGCACTACTGATAGGAGATTTGATCTAGCGGGGTGGGACCGGGCGGCCGGGAGGGGGGGGGGGCTTATCTTGCCCCCTTTGCGGTTCGTGGAACATCCAAGAGAATCCAGCACGAAGGAACAAAGCAACTGTTGCTGTCGCGGTCCTCGCCGCGTCAACTCGGCGACGCGCTCTCAGCCAGCGCGCGGCGGAGAACGGCGCGGAAGCGGGACGGCGCGGAGGCCTGGATATCGACGCAATCGCAACCGTTGAAACGAGCGAATGCATGGAGTTCCCTCGCCAGGGCGGCCCCAAGCGCGTCGGCTTCAGGGAGCTTGCTCTCCAACATCAGACGGCGGATGAGCAGGCGCTTCGCGGGGCGGTCAGCCTTCGCGTCGAGCCGGCCGACAAATTGATCGCCGCAGAGGATGGGAAGGCAGAAGTAGCCGTACTTGCGCTTCGGCGCAGGCACGTAGCACTCGAGCGTGTAGTGGAAGTCGAACAGCCTGCGAAGTCGTCGGCGATGCACGAACGAGTCGAACGGCGAGAGCACATGGACGGTGGGTGCGGTTTCAGCGCCGCGCCGGCTGCGCGAAAGCGCACCCGGCAGCGCCCAGTACTCCTTTTCGAGCCCCTCAACCTGCACTGGCACGATTTCGCCCGCGGCGTGCAGTTCGTGCAACACATCAGCCGGAACGCGGCGATGGTTTGCCCAGCCGATCTCGTCGGCCGCCGCCAGGCCGTGCGCGGCAAGGTAACGGTTCACGGCAAAGCGCTGAGCCTCGGCGGCATCGGGTTCGCGGCGATCGACGTCGGCGGGCAGCACGCGTTCGGCAAGGTCATACAGACGTTCGAAGTTTCGCCGGCTGCTCACCATGAGCTCGCCGCGTGCGAAGAGGATCTCAAGCGCCTGCTTGGCAGGTTTCCAGTCCCACCATGTGCCGCGTTTCATGCCGGGCGGCGCGGGGAAGTCGGATGAGCCGAGAGGCCCCTCGGCCGCGATTCGAGCCAGAACGCGCTTAGCATCGGCGGCGTAGCGATCCATCCACCGGCGGTAGTGGTCGGACTCGCGTGCCTGGCGCATGAAAGGGAGATACCAGCGGTAGTCGGACATGGGCACGTACGCCGCGGTGGGGATGACCCAGTACTCGAAAACGCGCCGGTCGACGGCGAGCAGTTCGTGCAACATTGCCGGCTGGTAGTCACCCCGGCGGCTCCAGATCGTGTGGTGATGGGCTCGCTCGACGACCGCAATCGTGTCGATCTGCACCATGCCGAGACGCTCGATGGCGCGGGCGGCGCCTTCCTTTCCTGCGGGGAACTTCCAGCCGCCGTCAAGGCCCTGAGCGGCGATGGCGATTCGGCAGGCATCCTGGCGTGTAATCTTCAAGAGCCGTCTCCAGTACAAGTACTTGCGTCCGCCCATCTCACGTGAAGGCCGGCCCTTCAGCCACGGCGAGCACCTCGGATAGGTTGTCGATGCTGCCCACAAGGCACCGGCCAAGGTCCAGCGAATTCACACACGCCGCTATGCGAGGCGAGGATGGCTCGTCCATCTCCCGCAGCCCGCGCCGGAGAGCATCGTTGACAATCTCCTTGAGACTACGAGCTTCACGCCGGTGTATCTGGCGCGGGTGCGCCGTTTCGTCGTCGTCAGTCGTTAGCGCGGTCCTCATACATCAGCCCATAACTGAGGCAGCATTATGATGTCAAGAACTGATGGTGAGTAGAGCAGAGGCGCGCCTATGTTTAGGCCGACGGCTTCCGTTGTGCCCGTCCTTTCGGATTTCGTGGCAAATGGTCGTCAGGCCGTGCATCACGTTTCCTCTGCCCTCTCTACAATTCCGTACGGCGGG
>CAYWTX010000667.1:0-10493 GCA_964461295.1 uncultured Planctomycetaceae bacterium
CGAAGGGAACTTCGGTTTAGGGCCCGTCACGAAATAACTTGAGCAAGCCAGTCTTGGTGGCACAGCTTTCCAAGCTGTGCAGCACAGGTCGGAGACCTGTGCCACCTGGGAAACGTGAACAAGTTATTTCGTGACGGCGCCCTTCGCTCTGCCTCCCCCTTGTTGGTCTGGCGGCGCGTCAACCTCTATAATTCGCACCGTAGAGACTTCGCCATGAAAGCACTCAAGTACCTCCTCCGCGTGCTGGTCGTCTGGCAGACGTGGATCGTGCTGGCCGCGGCCGCGGGCGCCCCGTGGTTCACCATGCGGCAGCCGAAGCCCTTCGGCTTGGAGTACGCCCTGCGCGAAGCCGTCACCGACGCCTGCTGGGAGGCCAGCCGGCGCCTGCCCAAGCAGCTCAAGGGCCAGCGCGTCGCCGTTTGCCGGCTGGTTGGCGACGACACGGGCTTTGTCACCTGCAAGCTGCGCAGCGTGCTCGATCGCCGCGACCTGTACGACATGCCGCACGACGGGCCGTACAGGACTACGCTGGGCCGCCTGAGGCGCCAGGGCCGCCTGAACGAAACCGCGGTTGCGTCCTTCGACGAGGCCGTCTCGGCCGCCCACGCCTCCAAGACGCCGTACGCGCTGTTCGGGCGCGTCAGCGACTTCGCGGCCGCCGGCGGCCGGGGGAGAATCACGCTGGAACTGGCGATGGTGGACTCGCTGAATCGCCAGCCGGTCGGCGGAACGCTGACGATTCGCGCGCCGGAGGACGTCGCCGACAAGTTCAGCGACGACCTCACGTCGCTGACGTGGCGGGTGCTGGCATGGGCGGCGTTCGTCATCGTGCTGCCGGTCCTGACCGCGCCGCTGATCCGCCGGGCGTTGGTTGCCAAACTTGCGGCCAACTCCCTCGCGGCCGGGTACGCCCTCCTGGCCTGGGCGGTGTCGTTTGTGCTGGCGCGGATGGAACTGCCTGGCTGGCCCTTGGCGGCGCTGCTGTTGGCGGGCGCGCTGGCCGCGATGGCGGCGAACCTGTACGCCTTCGAGCAGATCGCCCTCGCGCAGAAGCTGCGGGAAAGCGAAGGCGATGACCGCGCGCCGCCCGGCGTATACGTCAGCGATGAGAGATAGCGGCGCGCGACGGCCTGACGGCAGATCGCTGAACCGCAATCGGTCGGACCGGCGGACGCGGAGAACCTTTCCTCCCTGGCGGAGGTTTGGTGGTGGTTGGCATCCATGGTCGGCAAGGGCGACGCCAACGCGCCGCCCACGCCGCTGGTTGGCGAGGAAGGCGTGTACGCGGTGGCTGCCGACGGGCAGGTGCTCTGCTGCGACCACTCGGGCAAGGTGAAGTGGAACGCGTCCGTCGCCCCGCCGGCGGCGGGGCGGATCGGATCGCCGCTGATTCGCGATGGCGTGCTCGTCGTGCAGGGCGCCGCCCTGACGGGCCTTTCGCCGGCCACCGGGCAGGTTGTCTGGACGACGGAGATGCCCCCCGGCGTGGACGTGTACACGCCGGGGGCCGCCCGGTGCGCCGCACGGGCTGGCCAGGCCGTCCTGCTGCTGTCCTCCGGCATGATGGTGCGGGCCGACGGCCTGCCGCTCAGCCGGTACAACCCCGCGGACCGCAACGGCCCGCCGCCAATGCCCGGCGCGCCCGTGGCGGTCGGCTCGAAGGTGTACTACGCCGGCGCCCGCCCGGACGGCAGCGAGTCGATCGTGCAGGTGTTCGACATGGACGCGCAGGACAAGCGCAGCCGCGGCAAGCCCGTGCGGCGGACGTACAAAGACTTCCGCCTGGTGGGCTCGCCGCTGGTGCTCGACGAGTTGGTGCACGCGCTGACGGACAAGCAGGAACTGGTCGCATTCGACCAGGCGGCGGCGCTGGTGTATCGCGAGAAACTCACCGACGCCCCCGAGGTGACGCCCGCGGGCGCCGAACTGTGCGGCGTCTTCCAGGGGCCCTCGCAAGGACCGCGGATGATGGACTTCAGAAGCAACGTCGTCTACGCAGCCGGCGTGGGACAGGGCAATCGCATCGTGGCCGTGCGGGCGGGGAAGAAGTTCGAGAAGCTCTGGGAGCAGCCCGTGGGCGAGGGCATGGCCGCCCCGGCCGGCGGCGAACTGGAAAGACGCCCGGCGCGGGCGTCGGTGAACCTGGCCTTCCAGGGCACACGCCTCTACGTCCGGGCGGGCGACAGGCTCTACTGCCTGCGCAACCACAAGGCCGAGGAAATCCCCAAGCCTCCGCCGGAAACCCAACCGGCCGCCGAGCCTGCCTCGCAGCCGGCAACCGCCCCGACGACTCGAAAGGTGGACGACGAAGCGCAGCCGTAGGGCATTGGCGTCCAGGCCCCGCTTGAGTCAGGCATCCATGCTTGGCCCGCGGCCCGCAGTGGCCGGGCGGCTCGCCTTCGTGCCCGGCGGGCCCTGACCTGCTACAATTCCCACATGAAACGGCAACACGCCCAATGGCTCGTTCTCGCCTTGTTCCTGCTGCTGGTGTTCGCTACCGGCGCGCTGGGCAGCATCTTCACCGCCAAGGCCATCCCCGCCTGGTACGCCGACCTGCACAGGCCGTCGTGGTCGCCGCCGAACTGGCTGTTCGGCCCGGTCTGGACCGTGCTGTACATCCTGATGGCCGTGGCGGTCTGGCTGGTGTGGCGCAAGGGCGGCTCCGGCGCCCGGCCGGCCATCCTGCTGTGGGCGGTGCAACTCGTGTTGAACGGGGTGTGGACGCCGATCTTCTTCGGCCTGCACGAAATCGGCTGGGCCCTGGCGGATATCGTGGCCCTGTGGGCGGCCATTGGGGCAACGGCGGCGGCGTTCCGGCGCGTGTCGCGTCCGGCCGCGGGGCTTATGCTGCCGTATCTGGCGTGGGTGACGTTCGCGACGGTGATCAACTACGCGCTGTGGCGGATGAACTAGCGGGAAGGGAGCGGTCCCGACCCGTGGGCAACCGGGCCGGCACGGCCCGGCTCCGTGGACCCGCACGGCCCGGCTCTGTGGACCCGCACGGCCCGGCTCTGTGGGCCCGCACGGCCCGGCACCGTGGACCCGCACGGCCCGGCTCTGTGGACCCGCACGGCCCGGCACCGTGGTCCCGCACGGCCCGGCACCGTGGACCCGCACGGCCCGGCCCGGCTCTGTGGACCCGCACGGCCCGGCTCCGCGGGTCGGCTTGGTGGATCGTCACAGGCCGACGACCCCATGGGCGCGCTGGTCGCCGCCGGGCGGCTACTCGAAGAGCGTCGGCCCCTGCTCCTCCGGCGTGCGGCTGGGGCCGCTACGCTTGAACAGGCGCGTCTGCAAGTCCTTGTTGTAGCCCGTGAACGAGTTGCGGGGGTCGCCATCGGCCTCGATGTCCCGGACGGTCATGAACATCTTGGCGTCGAGGTTGTCCAGGTAGTGGATGAAGAACGACTCGGGGATCATCGGCAGCTTGGGCGAGCCGAACTCGTACTGGCCGTGATGGCTGAGCACGATGTGCTGAAGCAGGTCCACCAGCGCCCGGGGGAACGGTTCGCCCGCTTCGTCGCTGATCCGCGCGGCCTTTTCCTGAATCCAGATGGCCGCGATGGTGATGTGCCCGACGAGTTGGCCGCGGTCGGTGTAGGTCAGGGCGGTGCCCGTCTGGAGTTCGGCGATCTTGCCGATATCGTGCAGGAACGCCCCGGTGAGCACGAGGTCGGCGTTGAGCTTGGGGTACAGCGGCAGCAGGCGCTGGCAGGAGCGCACGACGTTCAGCGTGTGCTCCAGCAGCCCGCCCACGAACGGGTGGTGCAGATTCATGGCGGCCGGGCTGCGCTTGAACCCGGCCACCATGTCGCGGTCCTCGACGAACTTCTTGATGAGCATGCGGAGGTGGCGGTCCTTGACAGCGCGCAGCGACTCCAGCAGTTCGGCCCACATGGCCTCCACGTCGTTCCTCGTGACGGCGACGTAGTCGGCGGCGTCCACTTTCTCCGGCGCGATCGGCCGGCAGGCGTCCACCACGATCTGCGGCGAGCCTTTGTACTCCTCGACGCGGCCCTTGACCTGGAGGAAGCCATCCAGCGGGATCGACGCGTAGAGCGGCTCGTTCGCCTGCCACATGCGGGCGGGGAGCAGGCCGGTCTTGTCCGACAGCGTCAGGGTGATGTAGAAGTCGCCGCTGCGCGCGGTGCGAAGCTCCTTCTGGGCGACGAAGAACACCTGGTCGATGGCGGCGCCCGCCTTCAATTCGCTGATGTATGTCCGTTGTCCCTTCATGTCGCGGGCCAGTGTACCACGGAGGGTAAACTTGAAAACAGGGGCGAATTACGCTAAGAGCTACCAGCTACCAGCTACCAGCTACCAGCAAGAGCGGAGAAGACGGGAACCGTTGCCTGTCTTTCGCTGGAAGCTGGCCGCTGGAAAGCTGGTAGCTCGAACCTGGAAGGACCCCATGCGTTACAGCAAACTGCTGATCCCGACGGTGAAGGAAGACCCCGCCGAGGCGGAAGTCCCCAGCCACAAGCTCATGCTCCGGGCAGGCTTCATCCGCAAGCTCGCCAGCGGCACGTACACCTATCTGCCCCTGGGCTGGCGGAGCATCCTCAAGATCATCGCCATCGTGCGCGACGAGATGAACGCCGCCGGCGCGCAGGAAATCTCCATGCCCATTCTCCAGCCGCTGGAACTGTGGCAGCAGACGGGGCGCGACGTGGCCTACGGACCCACCATGTGCAAGTTCGAGGACCGCCACGGGCGATGGAACGCCCTGGCTCCCACGGCCGAGGAAGTCGTCACGAGCCTCGCCGCCGGCGAGATCTCCAGCCACAAGCAGCTCCCGACGAACCTCTACCAGATCAATACGAAGTTCCGCGACGAATACCGCCCGCGGTTCGGCGTCCTGCGCAGCCGCGAGTTCATCATGAAGGACGCCTACAGCTTCGACGCCGACGAGAAGATGCTCGACGAGAGCTACCACAAGATGTACGACGCCTACTGCCGCATCTTCACGCGCTGCGGGCTGAAGTACGTGGCCGTGTGGGCCGAGAGCGGCGAGATGGGCGGCAGCGGCAGCCAGCAGTTCACCGTGCCCTGCGACAACGGCGAGGACGTGATCGTCCTGACGGAAGACGGCCAATACGCCGCCAACCTGGAGAAGGCGCCCGTCGATCCGCCTGGTGGTACAACTCTCCAGAGTTGTGACTCCCTCATCACAGCTCGGAGAGCTGTGCCACCAATGCTTGAGGTCCACACGCCCAACGTGGGCAGCATCGACGCCGTGTGCAAGTTCCTCGGCACCGAACCTGCGGCGATGATCAAGACGCTGATCTACTCGCTCGGCGAGAAGGTGATGGCCGTGCTGGTACGCGGCGATCACGAGGTCAACCCCGAGAAGCTCACTCAGCTCTTCAGCGGCGCGCACATCGAACTGGCCGGCGAGGGCGTGATTCAGAAGGCCACCGGCGCTGCCGTCGGGTTCGCCGGCCCCGTCAACCCGTCGAACCCTCCGTCACTGACAATCATCGACCATTCCGTGGCCGCGATGGTCAGCGGCGTGGCCGGGGCGAACAAGACCGACCATCACGTGAGGAACGTCGTGCCGGGGCGCGACTTCCCGCTGGACGGGCCAAGCGTGAAGGTGGCCGACGTCCGCAACGCGGCCCAGGGCGATACCTACCAGGGCAAGAAGCTGCTGTTCAAGCGCGGCATCGAGGTCGGGCAGGTGTTCAAGCTCGGCACGAAGTACAGCGCGAAGCTGGGCGCGAAGTATCTCGCCCTGGACGGCCTGCAGAAGCCCTGCCTGATGGGCTGCTACGGCATCGGGATCAACCGCATCCTGGCTTCGGCGATCGAGATCGGCAACGACGCCAACGGGTGCATCCTGCCGGTGAACATCGCCCCCTTCGAGGTGGAGGTCCTGCCGCTGAACATGGACAACCCGGCCGTCGTGAAGGAGGCCGAGCGAATCTACGCGGCCCTGAGGGCGGCGGGCGTGGACGTGCTGATCGACGACCGCGACGCCCGCAGCGGCGTGAAGTTCAAGGACGCCGACCTGATCGGCATCCCGGTGAAGGTCGTCGTGGGCGAGAGGCGGGTCAAGGAAGGCAAGGTCGAGTTGAAACGCCGCACCGACAAGGACGCGGCGATCATCGACCTCGGCGGCGAGGTCGAGGCCGTGAGGCAGATCCTGGCGCAGATGCGAACGTAGGAGCCGGTCAACTGGTGGATTGGTTAACTGGTTGAATGGTTTGCCGGCAGGATGACATCCACGAGCGCGGTGATTGAACCAGTCAACCAGTTAACCAGTCAACCAGTCAACCAGTCAACCAGTCAACCGATCCACCATCCCATGGCAAAGCCCCGCAACAAGTACATCGACTACCTCATGTACCTCGTGGTGCGGCTGCTCACCATGGGGTTTCACATGTTCAGCCTGGAGCGGAACTACGCCACCGCGCGCTGGATGGGCGATATTCTCTACCGCTTCGACCGCCGCCACCGCGAGCGGGCGATGGGGCACCTGCGGCTCAGTTTCCCCGATTGGCCCGAGAAGAGGCTGCGCAAGACCGCGCGGGCCAGTCTGCGGAACCTCGTCTACCTGGGCGTGGAGGTGCTGTTCACCACCCGGCTGATCACGCCCGGCCGCTGGCGCAGGCACATCGAACTGGTCGACCAGGGCGAGAACATCCGCCTGTTGCTGGAGCACCGTACGCCGCTGATCTACATCACCGGGCACTTCGGCAACTGGGAGGTCGTCGGCTACACGATGGCGGCCCTGGGTTTCCCCAACGTGGCCATCGCCCGCGCCCTGGACAACCCCTACCTCGACCGCTACGTCCGCGGCATCCGCGAGAATCGCGGCCTGCGAATCCTCGACAAGAAAGGCGCCAGCGAGCACATGGACGAGTTGCTGGCCGCCAACGCGGCCGTCAGCTTCATCGCCGACCAGGACGCGGGGCGCAAGGGGCTGTTCGTGGATTTCTTCGGGCGCAAGGCCAGCACGTACAAGGCTCCGGCCATCATGGCGATTCGCCACAACGCGCCGGTGGTGGTCGGCTACGGCAAGCGGTTGGGCGAGGGCTTCCGCTTTGCCATCGGCGTGCAGCGGATCATCTACCCCCGCGAATGGGCCGACAAGCCCGACGCGGTGGCGTGGATCACGCAGGAGTACACGCGGGCGATGGAGGACTCCATCCGCACGGCCCCCGACCAGTACCTGTGGATGCACCGCCGCTGGAAGCACCGCCCCAAGGGGCAGCCGGAGGCGGGCCCGGACGGGGTGGCATGAGCAACTGCGGCGAGATTCAGATCGGGCCAGGCCGGAACTGCCGATTGCGGATGACGTTCCACCCCTGTGGGCCGCTGCCGATGCGGGCGAGCTGGGAAGAGGCAACCGTTTGCCAGCTCGCGGGGAACAGCCGGCGAAACCATCAGCCATCAGCTACCAGCAACGGCAAGAGCCATCGTGGCCAACCATCGCCCGCGAGGCGGTCGAACTGGCTGGGAGTTGACGGCCGGGAGCTGGAAGCGGACTCCACCCGCTGCGGGCGGCTGAAGTCCTGCGTTGCCGGTCTTCCTGCGTCCCAGGTTGTTCCGGTTGCCGGTTGGTCGGGAACCCCCTACGATCGGGCGCGTATGGAGAACAGGAAGCGCAGGCTGTTGGTCTGGATCGTCGTGCTGTTGGCCGCGGGGGCCGGCGCGCTGGCGGTGGTGGTGGTGCACGCTCGCTGGGTGAAACGGCACCGGATCACCATCGGCGAGGTCGAGAACGTGGTTCTGCTGCCGTGGGAGGTCCGAATTCAGGCGCGGGTGGACACCGGCGCGACGACGACGTCGCTGGACGCGCGCGATATCAAGGAACTGGCGGGGAGCAAGGAGATCGAGTTTCGCCTGCCGGCGCGTTGCGGCGGGCATCTGGTGCGGCGACGGTTGTGCGGCTGGCACACGGTGACTTCGTCCGATGGCAGGAGCGAACGGCGGCCGCTGGTGGACATGGAGTTCCGGCTCGGCGAACGGCGGCTTCGTTCGCGGGTGACGTTGACCGATCGCTCCCGCATGAAGTTCCCGATGCTGCTGGGGCGAAACACGCTGGGGGACGACTACGTCGTGGACGTGACCCGAACGAACCTGTTGTCGTCCGAAGCCGTGGAGCCGTCTGAGCCATGAGCGCGCGGAGACCAACCTGGTGGGTGGCCCTGGCGCTGGTGTTGCTCGGGCTGGCGTGCGTCGCGCTGCGCCTGCACGCGCGCCGGCAGGCGGAGATGGCGCGGGACGACACGCTCTGGCGAATCACGTACAGGGCGAAGTTCAACGCCGCCCGCGCCGGCGCCGCCTTGCGCGTCTCGGCGCCGCGCGACACGGCGCACGCCCGCATCTTCCGCCAGGACATCCAGTACGCCGGCCTCGCCTCGCAGCGCCTGCGGTCGTCGCGCGAGTTGTCGCGCGAGATCGCGCTGGCCTCGCTGGGCAGCGGGCCGCACACGATGACGGCTCGCTTCGACCTGCATCTCAGCCCGAAGGGCCGGTGGCGGTTCCCGGAGAGCGGCGGACCGCTCACCGCCGAACTGCGCGCCCAGTACCTGCGCGGCACGGACACGATCCCCGTCAACGCGCCGCTCGTTCTGGAGACCCTTGCCGGCCTGCGGGCCGGCGATCCGGCCAGGCTCGTCCACCGCATCCTCGAGTTCTGCGCCCGCGACCTGCGTCCCGGCGAGGAGAAGACCCCGCACGACGTCCTGACCGCGCTGCGTCGGCGCGTGACGTCGCCGCTGGGACGCGCTCGTGTGCTGGCCGCGTTGTGCCGCGCCGCCGGCGTGCCGGCGCGGATCGTGACGGGGTTCGCCGTCGGGCGGGAGGCGGAACTGGATCTGCGGTACTGGGCGGAGGTGCGTCTCGGCGAACGCTGGGAACCGTTGGATCCCGCCAGCGGCGCGGCTGGAGCGTTCCCGGAGAATCTCGTGCCGGTGGTCAAGGACCGCATCGAGATCGTTCGCGGCACCGACATCTCGGAGTTGGAGACGAAGTTCGAGGCTGTCCGTCTGCCGTCCGGGCCCGGCGCGGCGCAGTTCGGGCGAGGCCGGCTCGGCGCGATTCTCGACCTGACCCGGCTGCCTCTGGACGTGCATGAGGCGATTTCGGTGATTCTGCTCCTGCCGCTCGGCGCGCTGGTGACGACGCTGTTCCGCACCGTGATCGGCGTCCGGACGTTCGGCACGTTCACGCCGACGTTGCTGGCGCTGAGCTTCGTCTATGCCGACTGGATGACGGGCCTGCTGACGTTCGCCGTGGTGCTGGCGATCGGCCTGGCCAACCGGGCGATGCTGGACCGGTTGAAACTGCTCGTCGTGCCCCGGCTCAGCGTGATCATGACGCTGGTGGTTCTGTGCATCACGTTCATGGTGTCGGTGCTGGACTACCTCAACCTGACGCCCAGCGCGCAGGCGGTGATCCTGCCGATGGTGATCCTGACGATGACCATCGAGCGGTTCTACCTGACCAGCGAGGAGGACAGCCCCCGATTCGCCCTCCAACTGCTCGCCACGACGCTGCTGGTCGGGGCGTGCTGCTACGGCGTGCTCCGCTGGCAGACCGTCGGCCGATTCGTGTTCACCTTCCCCGAACTGCATTTCTTCACCATCGCGGTGCTGATCCTGTTGGGGCGGTACTCCGGCTACCGGCTCACTGAGCTGTGGCGATTCCGGGACCTGGTGAAGCGATGAACCTCCCGTTCCCTCTGCCCGGCGAACTCCGCGCCCTCGGCGTGCTCGGCATGAACCAGCGCAACGCCGGGTACATCCTGCCGGGCAACCCGCGCTCGCACTACCCGCGCGTGGACGACAAGCTGCTGACCAAGCGCCTCTGCGAACCGCAGGGCATCCCCGTTCCACGGACCTACGCCGTCATCGAGCGCCAAGGCGACATCCGCAGGTTCGCCGAACTCGTCGCCGATCACCAGGAATTCGTCATCAAGCCCTGCAAAGGCGCCGGGGGCCGCGGCATCGTTGTCGTCGCCTCGCACGACGAAAACACGTTCACCACCGCCGGCGGCGAGGCGATCGAGCTGCCCGACCTGCGGTACCATCTCGAGACCCTGCTCGCCGGCCTTCACTCCCTCGGCGGCCAACCCGACCGCATCCTCGTCGAGCAACGCATCATTCGCCATCCCGTCTTCGATCCCATCGCCGTCGGCGGCACGCCCGACATCCGCGTCCTGCTTTACCGCAATGTCCCCGTGATGGCGATGGTGCGGCTGCCGACGCGCGCGTCGCGCGGCCGGGCCAACCTCCACCAAGGCGCCGTCGCGGCCGGGATCGCTCTGGAGAGCGGGGAAACGCTTGGCGGCGTGTGCGGGAACCGGGCCGTGGCCGTGCATCCCGACACGCAATCGCCGATAGCCCGAAGTTCCCTTCGATTTTGGGGCTGTTTTCGCGATAACCATCTCTGAATGCAGCGATTGCGGGTTGTTGCCGCCTGCAAAACGTAGTCATGTAATATGAGAAATAATGTGAAGTATGTACTTGAATTACGCCTCTATG
>CAYWTX010000668.1:0-8085 GCA_964461295.1 uncultured Planctomycetaceae bacterium
CGGCCCGGGTGACCATGCCGGCCGCGGTCATCTTGCTGCCCATGCCGCCGCTGCCGAGGCGGCTTCGCGAGGCCGTCACGAGGCCCATCGCCCCGCCGTCGACGTTTTCGATGACGTCCAGAGCCTTGCCGGCGTCCATCACGCCGTCGACGGTGGACAGGAAGACGCACGCGTCGGCCGAGACGAGGTTGGCCACGTGGGCGGCGATGATGTCGTTGTCGCCGAAGCGGATTTCGTCGGTGGCGACGGCGTCATTCTCGTTGATGATCGGCAGGGCGTGGAACTGGCCCAGGGTCAGCAGCGTGTTTCGGATGTTCAGGTAGCGGGTGCGGTGCTCGAAGTCCTCGCGGGTGACCAGCACCTGGGCGACGTGCACGCCGTGGCGGGCCAGCGCGTCGTGGAAGGCGCGCATCAGTTCGCTCTGCCCGACGGCGGCGACGGCCTGCAACTCGGGCATGCGCCTGGGGCGGGCGGGCAGGTCGAGTTCGCCGATGCCTGCGCCGATGGCGCCGCTGGCCACCAGCGTGACGCTCCGGCCTTGCCGCATGAGTTCGCCGATCTGGCGGGCGAGGTTTCGCACGGTGACGCGGTCCAACCGCCCGGCCTCGTCGCAGATGGCGTTGGTGCCCACCTTCACGACAACCGTGCGTGCGGGCGTCAGGACCGTTCGGCGTATTTCTCTGTCTGGCATGGCGGTATGGCTTCCATGGCGATGTCCCCCGGCCTGACGGCCGGGATGCGCCCCAGCACGCGGCAGATCATTTCCACGTTGTGGCGTGTGGCGCCCTGTTGGGAGCGGACGTACCCCTGCGCGTCGGTGGCCGCCGCGTCGGCGGCGGCGGGGTCGGCCAGCCACGCGGCCAATTGCCCGGCCAGGGCGTCGCCGTCGGCGACGCGGATGCAGCCATGCTCCGCCAACGCATCGGCCTGCGGGAAATTGAACGTGTGCGGGCCGAAGCACACGGGCTTGCCCAGCGCGGCCGCCTCGATCATGTCCGAGCCGCCCGCGGGCACCAGCGATCGCCCGACGAAGATCGCCGACGCCAGCGAGTAGAACTTGCGCAGCTCGCCCATGGTGTCGCCCAGGAGTATTGCCGATTGTCGATGGCCAATTGCCGATCGGGATGCCGGCGGATCGTTGCCGTCTTTGCGCTGTGAGCGCCGGATGATCGCGTATCCGCGGTCGGCGATCAGCTTCGCCACTTCGTTGAAGCGTTCGGGTTTGCGGGGGATGATGGCGAGTCTGGCGGCCGGGCGGGCCTGCCTGGTCTTCGCGTAGGCGTCCAGCACGATGGCCTCTTCGCCTTCGCCGGTCCCGCCGGCCACGATGATCTGGTCGCCCCGCGCGATGCCCATGGCGGCGGCGAGGGCTTCCTGCCCGTCCACGCTGTCGGCCACCTCGGCGGAGTCGAACTTCATCATCCCGGTGACATGCACCTTGGACGGTTGGGCGCCGAGTTCGATGAATCGGCGGGCGTAGGCTTCGTCCTGGGCGCCGATGGTGGCGAGGCGGTTGAACAGGCGCCCGGCCAGCGGGCCCAGGCGCCGGTAGCGGGGGTAGCCCTTGTCGGCGGACATGCGGGCGTTGACGACGACGGCCGGGATGCCGCGCCGGTTGCACGCGGCCAGGAAGTTGGGCCAGACCTCGCCCTCCATGAGGACGACCAGGTCGGGGCGCGCGCGGCTCAGGCCCCGCCGCACGGCGAGCGAGAAGTCCAGCGGCCAGCGGAAGACGACGTGGTCCTTCTCGAACCGTCCGCGGGCCGCGGCCATGCCCGTGTCGGTCGTGGAAGAAATGACGACGCGGTAGTCGGGGAGTTGGCTGTGCAGTTCGGCCACCAGCCCGCGGATGGCGTTCACTTCGCCGAGGCTCACGCCATGGACCCAGATGACCGGCTGGAGGCCATGGCGCACGGGCGCGGCGCCGAGCCGCTGGGCGGCGTCCGCGCGGTAGCGCCCGTGGCGGATCATGCGGTACAGCCACATCGGGCAGGTCGCCGCCAGGACGCCCAGATACACCAAGTCGAGCAGCAGTCCGGTCATGGGCACAGAGTATCGCAACCGCGGGCGGCGGGGTCAATGAGCCAGCCCGGCGGGCGGAGGCGGCGTAGCGCCGGCGGTCGCGAAGGGCGTCCTGCGCGGAACCCGCGCCGGCCGCTTTCGACCGGGAAACGCCGCCGGAAAGCGGCAGCCCCCGCCGCCCCTCGGCGCGGCCGAAAGTGCGGCGAATGTGGTATGATGGCATCGCCGTTTGTCTCCCGCTCATCCCCGAAGAGGCACTGCCGGTGAAGAGGCTTGTGGATCTGTTGATGGCCCGAGGCGCAGCCCTGGTGGGGTTTGCCGACCTGTCGGCTCTGGACGAGCCGGCCCGGCGGGGCTTCCCGCGGGCGGTCGCGATCGGCATGGCGTTAAGCCCGGCCGTCGTGGCCGGCATCCGCACCGGGCCGACGGAGGAGTACTGCATCGAGTACGACCGGACGAACGACCTGCTGACGGCCATGGCGAAGGAAGGCGCAGAACTGCTGGATTCGCTGGGCTGCCGCGCCGAGGCCCGCCCGGCCACGCACGACTGGGACCGCGCCACGTTCCGGGCGCCGTTCTCGCACAAGGTCGCCGCGACGCTCAGCGGGCTGGGGTGGATCGGCAAATGCAACCTGCTGGTCACGCCGCGATACGGTTCGGCCGTCCGATGGGCGACCGTGCTGACCGACGCCCCGCTGGAGACGGGCAAGCCGATCACCGAGTCGCGTTGCGGCCAGTGCCGGACCTGCGCCGGCGCATGTCCCGGTCAGGCGTGTTCGGGCCGGAACTGGCGCCAGGGCATGGAGCGCGAGGACCTGTGGGACCACCGCGCCTGCCTGCGCGGCATGGAGGCCATCGCTGCCGGGCGGGGCAATCGCCACGGCATCTGCGGCCTGTGCATCGCCGTCTGTCCGCTTACGCAGGCGTATCTCCGTCGCGCCGGGGCCGTCTGAAAGCAACGGCTCGCATGAAGGCCCGCGGTACTTTGGCGCTTCCCTCAGAAGTCTGCGAAAGGATCGAGACTCGCGGCTTGCCCCACGCAGGAGGCCCTCTGTCGCCCCTTCGGGGCTCCATGCTTAATTCTTTGTCCACCGGTGGCTTACGCCCACGGCCAAATCCTGATCGCCTCTTCCGGGCGAAGAGGGACAAGACCGCTTCTGCGATTCGTTCACAAACTCTCAGCCCGCCGACCATCTGGAACTGGCCCAGTGGCCTCCCGGGCGCCCATCAGCGCCGCCGCCCGCGTTTGCGCGCCTTGTCGACCGCTCCAAGCCCCGGCCCGGCTTGGCCGAGGCGTACGCTGTTGTTCTGTTGCCGCGAGGTAGCATATGCTTTTGTTCGCCGGGTCGGTTCGTCCACTTGCTTCGCGGAAGGGATTGGACATGGCGACATGCACCGAATGTGGGGCGGTCCTGGAGGCCGAGGAGGCCCGCTTCTGTTCGCAGTGCGGGAAGCCCGCGCAGCCCCGGCCGGCCCCGGCCGACTCGGCCGCGCCGACGAGCGCGGGACCGACCGGGCCGTGCCCGGAAGCCGCCGACCACCTGGAGGAGGCGGAGACCATCGCTCCCGACGGAGCGGCCCTTCGGACGCGGTACGCGCAGGCCGTGGCGGAGGCCATGGCCGACGGCGTGCTGGACGCCCACGACCGCCAGGTGCTGGACGATACCCGCCGCCTGCTGCGCCTGACGGAAGGCGAAGCGGCCGGGCTTGAGGAGGAGACGATCCATCGTCTGACGGCCGAGCCGTCGCCCGCCGACGGGCCGGACCTGCCGATCCGCCTGGAGATCAACGCCAACCGGTTCTACATGGAAAAGCACGCGGGCGTCTTGGATTTCCGCCTGCGGAACCCTTCCGGAAAAGCCGTCCGCAATGCCCGGTTGTCGGTGAGCGGAAACTTCCTCGGCGCCAGCCCGGAAAGCAAAGTGGGCCTCCCCGCGGGCGGCCGGGCGTGCCGGTGCGGGCTCCAGATCCTTCCGTCCACCTCCGGCGAGCACCTGATTCGCGTCGTCCTGAGTTGCGAGATCGACGGCGAACCGGCGGTCTTCGCGGCAGACCGCATCCAGCCGGTCCTTCAGCAGGACACCACTCCCGCCAGCCTGACGGTGGTGATCGACCAGCGGATGCAGGCCGGGCGCAACATCGGCTACGGCATGAACGTCCGCAATGAAGTGAAGGAGGGGATCGCGAAGGGGATCATCCGGACGGCCAACGACCTGCTGGCCCAGCGGTTCAGGGACGATTGGAGCGTGATCCCCCTGGCTTGTGACGAGGAGATGACGCGGGCGCTGGCCGAGCGGCCGGACGCGCCGGTGCGCGTCGCGGGCATGGCGAACGGCCCGCCGGCGCCGGTAGATCGGCTGTCGCTGCTGGTCGGCGCCCCGCCGGGGGCGTCACGGGTCTTGCTGCTGGGCTCGGCGCAGGTGCGGTTCGGGCGCGGCAGGAACGGCAACGACGTTGTGCTTCGCGTGCTGCCGCGGTCCGACGTTCACGACATGCGGTCCCGGCAGATCGGCGCCCAGCACCTTGTGCTGTCGCTCTGCCCCGAGGGGCTCGTCGTGGCCGACCACGATACGTTCAACGGAACGAGCGTTGACGGCAGACCCGTCAAGGGCCGCGTCGTCCTCCCGGCCGACAAGCCCTTTGAGATCGACGTGGGGAAGGCGTTGCGGCTACGCGTGGTTCCGTTCCTGGACTGCGATGACGAGGCCGCCGGGCATTTGCGCCGCTACGAGCCTCTGGGCCAGTGCGACGACCTCTGGCGTGCGGCCCAGGGCCTTCGAATCCGGTCGCTGCTGATCGAGCGAGTGGACAACCTGGTCGCCGAAGAGCACTACCTGGTGGTGTATCGCTGGGCGTGCGTGGGGCGCGGCGCCGGCAGCGAGGTCCTGCTGCCCAGCGGCTGCCATGAGCGCCGCTGCATGAGGATTCTGCGCCTGGGCGGGCGATTTTGGCTGGAGGGCCTGGCCGACAATCCGTGCCTGTCGGTCGGCGGGGTCCCCATTGGAAGGAACACGGTCTGCCCGCTGGCGCCGGAGGTAGCCGTTGGCTGTAGCGACACGGGCTTTTCGGTGGGCCCCTTCGCCCAGCATGGGCTGTGAAAGAAGGCAGTAGGCAGCAGGCAGTAGGCAGCAGGCAGCAGGCAGCAGGGAGCAGGCAGCAGGCAATAGGCAGCAGGCAGCAGGCAGCAGGCAGCAGGCAATAGGCAATAGGCAATAGGCAATAGGCAATAGGCAATAGGCAATAGGCAGCAGGCAGTAGGCAGCAGGGAGCAGGCAACAGGCAGCAGGCAGCAGGCAGCAGGCGACAGGCAGCAGGGAGCAGGCAATAGGCAGCAGGCAGCAGGTCGAGGAGTTGCCGTGGCGCCCGGCATCGGGTTCTTCAGCCTGAAGGGCTGAGATATGGCAGCCCAGGGCAACGCCCTGGGAATCCTACGCCAGAACAGGTCAAGCCCTGTAAGGGCGGGATAGGCGTCTCGTGCGGCCCCTATACCGCCCTTACAGGGCTTGCCGCCCCACACCACCGTTTTCCCAGGGCGGCGCCCTGGGCTGTCCTATCTCAGCCCTTCAGGCTGAAGAGGCGAAGGCGCAGGAACGGTCAGACACTCCTCCCCGCAAGACTCCTTGCCGCAACACTGTTTACATCCTCCCGACCGAGCCGGATAATCCGATCCATGGCGGATCTCGTCGGCGGGCAACTCGGGGACTACCGCATCATCGAGCCCATCGGTTCGGGCGGGATGGGCAGCGTCCACCTCGCCGAGAACGTCCACATGCACAAACGCTATGCCCTGAAGGTCCTGCCGGAAGAGCTCAGCCGCGACCGCGGCTTCGTGGCCAGGTTCTTCGACGAGGGGCGTGTGATGGCCGAACTGGAGCACCCCTTCATCGTGCGGGTGCACCACGTCGGCTGTGATGGCGGCCGGTACTACATCCTCATGGACTACGTGGCCGGTCCGGAGGGCAAGCCGCTGAGCCTGCACGGCCTTCTCGGCAGCCAGCCGGAAGGGCGGTTGAGCGAGGGAAAGGCGCTGCCCTTGGCGATTCAGATCGCCGGGGCGCTGGCCTACGCGCACGAGCGGGGCGTCGTCCACCGCGACATCAAACCGGCCAACATCCTCATCGACGCGGCCGGCAACGTGAAACTGACCGACTTCGGCCTGGCCAAGGCCGTCGGCAACGAGTTTATCCAGTCACAGATTCACGAGTCGATGAAGACGCTCTCCGACGAGCGGACGATCCCGGCTCCCCGCTTCAGCGGGGCAGATCCCGGTTCCTTCGAGGACACCCTTGGCCTCGCGGCCACCGTACCCGCCGAACGCGAGCGGCAGCGCTCGCCCGATTCCTCGGGCATCATGGGCACGTACGACTACATGGCCCCGGAGCAGCGCGGCGAGTTCGGCGGCAAGATCGACCATCGCGCCGACATCTACGCCTTCGGCGTGCTGCTGTACCGCATGCTCACCGGCCGCAGACCGGTGGGACTGGTCAAACTCGCCTCCGCCATCGCCGGCGTCCAGGTTCGCTGGGACCAGGTGATCGGGCGCTGCCTCGAGTACCAGCCGGAGGACCGCTATCCGGACGTCGCCACAATCGCCGGCGACCTGCGCCAAATCGAGGATGATATTCGTCAGGGCGTGGAACTCCTCCGCGAACAGGAAGCCCAGGAGCAGCGCCGGCGCGAGGAAGATCGGCGCAGGAAGGAAGAAGAGGCCGAAGCCGCACTGAAGGAAGCGGAGACTGCCCGGCGCCGCTTGGAGGAGCGAAGGCGCAAGGAGGAGGAAGAGGAGAAGGTCCGACGCAAAAGGGAGGCGGACGAGAGGGAACGACAAGAGACCGCCCGGCGCGAGGAAGAAGCTCGGCGGCAAGCACCGCCCAAACCATTGCCCCAAAGCCCGCCCGCCAAGTCCGCTGCCCCCAAACGCTCCCGCAAGGGCGGATGCTTCGTGGTCCTTCTCCTTCTTGGCGGGTGGGGCTACGGCGGATACTGGTTGGTCCAGCATCCGTTGGGGCTGAGGGAATTCACGGAGTCTCCCGGTTCGCCTTCGCAGCCTGAGGCAAGAAAAGCCCGGCGCGAGCAGGACGCCGCAGCCGCAGCAGCGGGCGTGGAAAGATACTTGTCGTTCGACCTTGGCGGCGGGGTGTCACTCAAGTGCACCCCGATTCCGGCCGGCAAGTTCATGATGGGCAGCCCGGAAGGCGAGAAAGACCGCTTCGACAGCGAAGGCCCGCAACGCGAGGTCACGATCAGCAAACCATTCTACATGGGCGTATGCGAGGTGACGCAGGAGCAGTACGAGGCCGTGATGGGCAAGAACCCTAGCTATTTCAAGGGACCGGGGAACCCGGTGGAACAGGTGTCGTGGGATGACGCGGTGGAGTTCTGCAGAGTCCTTTCACGCGAGACGGACAAGACAGTTCGTCTCCCGACGGAGGCGGAGTGGGAATACGCTTGCCGTGCGGCTACGACGACGCGGTTTAGCTTTGGGAATGAGGACGATGGCCTCAGCGACAACGGGTGGTGGGGATACGATAGGGGCAACAGCGACAGGAAGACACATCCGGTTGGGGGGAAGCAGCCCAACCCATGGGGCCTGTATGACATGCACGGTAACGTATGCGAGTGGTGTTCGGATTGGTACGCGGATTCTTACGTGAATGCGAAGAATCAGGACCCGGAGGGTCCGGATTCGGGTCCGGACCATGTCCTTCGCGGCGGCTGTTGGCTCAACGATCCGCCCCGCTGCCGGTCGGCGATCCGCGGGTGGCGCGCGCCCGGAGGTTTGCTCGTCGGCGTCGGGTTTCGGATAGTGGTGGTCGGTTCACCGGACTGAATTTGTTACCCTTTGCACTTTGGGGAGAATCGGGGGGAGAATCGGGGGACAGGGGAGAATCGGGGGACACAGTACCTATTTCGTCGTTCCTCTCGCGGCCGGAGCATCGCAGCGCGGGCGGCGCGGCGTTCGTTCGGGCAAGGGCCGGCGGGCGGTCCGATGGTTGCCGACGGCTCGTGGTTGGGGTGAAGGCCCGGAGGGCCGGTATCAGGTAGCCCCGCCCGTCAGGGCGG
>CAYWTX010000669.1:0-19363 GCA_964461295.1 uncultured Planctomycetaceae bacterium
CCGGTTCGGGCGCGTGGTGGATCAGCGGTGGACGAACGCGGCGAAGACGGCCACGCTGGACGAGTACGCCTACACCTACGACCTGGCGGGCAATCGCACGGCCAGGACGAACGCGTTGAGCGCCACGCTCAGCGAGACGTACGGCTACGACGGGCTGAGCCGGCTGATCGACACCGACCGCGGCGAGGGCCAGCAGCCCGACGACTTCCAATCGTGGGAGCTGGACGCCGTGTTTTGAGCGGCGCCCGAGTCCACAGAATCCCTGTAACGTTGCTGCAGTGTCTTCCGGGAAGGGCGATTGGGGGACCAAACCGACAGGCCCGCCCTCCGGTGATTCGGGGGCGACTTGGTTTCGCCCCATCTGCTTGGGTATCATCACCGGTTGAGGATTCATCTGAGCAGGCAAATGAGGAAAGCGCAGCGGCCGGAGACTTTGCGCTCCCCTGGCGGGAAGCGGGTGGCGGTCTGCGCGGGCGTGGTCCTGGCGGCCGCGGCGGGTGCGGTCGCGGTGATCGTGCTGAGCGGCCGGGGCGACGGCAGGGCGGGTGGTAGCGGCGTCGAGCCGTGGTCGCCGCTGGCGATCGAGTACCCACGTGAGGGTGCGGTGTTTCCGCCGGAGTTTCCGCCGCCGCTGGTGCGTTGGTCGGGGGGGCGTGGGGGGCGTTGGAGCGTTCGCGTGACCGTTCCGGGCGCCGCGGCGGAGACGTTCGCCGCGGGCGAGCGGCAGTGGCGGCCTGGCGCGGAGTTGTGGCGGCGGATGCAGGCGGGGTCGGTGGCGGGGGAGGCCGAGGTGACGGTCGCGGCGTGGGGCGAGTCGGCCGCCGTGCGGTTGCGCACTTCCGCCGACCCGGTCGGTGCGCCGATCCTGTACCGTGCCGTGCCGCTGCCGTTCATCGACGCCGTCAAGCGGCCGGAGCGGATCCGGTGGCACCTGCTGGATTCGCGGCAGGGGCAGAGCCCGCCGGCGGTGCTGGCGAACCTGCCGGTCTGCGGCAACTGCCATTCGGCGGACGCGGGGGGCACGGTGCTGGGCCTGGACGTCGATTACGCCAACGACAAGGGTTCGTACGCGATGCTCGACATCGCCCCGCGGATGACGCTGGAGCCGGCGAGCATCATCACGTGGAACGACTTTCGGCGCGAGGACGGTCGGCTGACGTTCGGCCTGCTGTCGCGGATTTCGCCGGACGGTCGCTGGGCGATCAGCACGGTGAAGGACCGCTCGGTGTTCGTGCCGATGCCGGACCTGTCGTACTCGCAGTTGTTCTTTCCGGTCCGCGGCATCCTGGGGTGGTATGACCGGCGGCGGAAATGCTTCGGCTCGCTGAGCGGAGCCGACGACGCCAACTACGTGCAGAGCAACCCAAACTGGTCGCCGGACGGGCGGTGGGTGTACTTCTGCCGCGCCAAGGCGGAGGCGGCCGGCGAGGCCGAAGGCGAGCGCGACTCGGTGCTAACGCCGCAACTGGCGAAGGTGTTCGCCGAGGGTCGCAAGGGGTTCCAGTTCGACATCTGGCGCGTGCCGTTCGCCGGCGGGTCCGGCGGGTTGCCCGAGGCGGTCGTCGGGGCGTCGGGCAACGGGCGGAGCAATTACTTTCCGAAGCTTTCGCCGGACGGGCGGTGGCTGGTGTTCTGTCAGGCGGCGAACTTCATGCTGCTTCAGCGCGACAGCGAGTTGTACATCATGCCCGCGGGCGGCGGGGCGGCGCGTCGCATGCGGTGCAACGAGAGCGGGCGGATGAACTCGTGGCACTCGTGGTCGCCCAACGGGCGGTGGCTGGTGTATTCGACGAAGGTTCGCGGGCCGTACACGCAACTGGCCCTGGCGCACGTGGACGGCAACGGGCAGGACGCCGCGCCCGTGCTGCTGGAGCAGGCGGATTTTGCGGGGCGCGCGTGCAACATTCCGGAGTTCGTGAACCTGCCGCCTGGCGCCGCGATGGCGATCGAGGAGCGGTTCCTGGACCACCACCACTTCATGCGGCAGGGGCAGGTGCTGCTGTCTGCCGGCGAGGCCGAGGCGTCGGTGCCGCTGTTCGAGAAGGCGGTCGCGCTCAACGGCGACGACCACGAGGCGCGGCTTCGGCTGGCGGCGACGCTGTCGCAACTGGGGCGGACGGAGGCGGCCGACCGGCAGTTCGCGACGCTGCTGGAGCGGCTTGCGGGCGACGCGAAGGCACCGGCGCGGCAGCGGTTCGACGCGCACGGGCACGCGGCCTCGCACGCGCGGGCGTGCGGGCGGCGAGCGGAGGCGACGGAGCATTACCGCATGGCGCTGGCGATCGTGCCGGGCGACCTGGACATCCGCCTGCTGCTGGGGCTGTCGCTGGCGGAAGCGGGCGACCTGCCGGGCGCGGCGGGCGAGTTCGGCAAGGCGCTCGACGCCCACGGGGACAGCGCGCTGGCGCACCTATGGCTGGCCGAGGCGTTGAGCGGGCAGCAGAAGCGGGAGGAGGCGTTGTCGCACTACCGCAAGGCGTTGGAGGGCAAGGCGGGCAATCGCGAGGACTGGCTGCTGGTGCTTCGGCGAACGGCGCGGGTCGCGGAGGTGAAGGACGCGCTTCGCGTGTCGCTGGAGCGGTATGCGCGGGAGTACCCGGACTGCGCGGAGGCCCGGGCGATGATGGAGGCGATGACCTCGCGCACGCGTTGAGAGAAGCGCCGCGAAGCAAGTTTCGGGGGGCGCGGTTTCGGGAAGGCAGCGAGTCGCCGCAACACAAGTTTGACGCCTCCCTCAGAGTTTGTGAAAGAATTGGATCTCGCAGGTCTGCCCGCTCAGGACGCTTCCTATCGCCCCTTCGGGGCTCTATGCTTAATTGCTTGCATACCGGGGGCTTACGCCCCCGGCCGGATCCTGATCGCCCCTTCCGGGCGAAGAGGGACAAGGCTGCTTCTGCGATTCTTCCACAACCTCTCACGGCTTCCACGGTTTGTACACGGGCGTCTGGCCGCTGCAATCGACCACAAAGCCTTCCTTGCCGTCGTTGACGGTCAACACGCCCTTGTCCAGTTTGAGGTACGGGCTGTCGTAGACCGGCCAGTTTTCGTACGAGACGGCCTTGCCGTCGATGCTGACGGCCGGCTGCCTGGCGTCCTCGTCGAAGCGCATCTCGACGGCCTTGCCGGCCAGCGTGCGGTACTTGACGGCCAGTTTGTCGGCCATGGCCGCTGTGTCGGGGGCGGTGTTGGCGGTGACGGCCTTGGCGAACGCATCCAGCGTGGCGTATGTGGTTACGTCGGCGGTTTCGACGACGAAGCCGGTTTTTCGCCCGGGGAAGATCAGGATGGGTTCGGGCTTGTTGCGGGGCGTGCGGCCCTTGGCGACCTCGCCGGCGTTGGCGGTCTTCTGGCCCTCGGTGAGGGTGGTTTCGCCGAGATGGCCCTCGCCGCCCAGCGAGTGGATCGCGAGGTAGGTCTTGTTGGCCTGGATGAACCACCAGCGGCCTTGGCGCCGGGGTCTGGTGGCGCCGGCCGGCAGCGTGAAGAACGCGTAGGCCGGCTCCTGGTCGTCGGGCACGCGGCTGAGGCAGATGTGCGTGGGGCCGACCTGGCAGGTCTGGTCCCATCGCCCGATGCCGTCGGCATATCCGAAGTCGATGGGCTTGCCGGTGTGATCGCTGCGTCCCGGGCTGCCGCCGGTGAAGGCGATGGCGCCGGCCTTGTCGCCGGCGGCGACGATGTTGAACCGCGTGATCTGGCTGCCGTGGCCGTTCCAGAGCGTGCCCATGGTGTAGTGCCTGGTCACGTAGACGGTCTCGCGATACTGGTTGGGGACGGGTTGTTCGGTGCCCTGCCAGTAGCTGGGCTTGCTGTTGCGGGCTTCGAAGGGCAGGGCGGGCAAGTCGCGATGCGCCAGGTTGCAGAGCACCTGGCTGGGGCGGTAGCCGCTGGTGATCGCGTGGACGGCGGTGAGGCTGCCGCGGAGGCGCTCAAGCGTCGGGCTGTAGCCGCAGCCCCACCACAGCCAGCCGGTGCGGTCGGCGCCGTTGCCGATGGGGCCGGACACGTGCCCGCGCTGGTTGGGTCCGCAGTAGCAGCCGTCTGTGTACTTGAGAGCATATCCGGCCACGTAGAAGTCGAGGACGGCCTTGGCGAGCAGCCGGCTTTCCTGGTCGGGGCAGAAATCGTAGATGTTCAGCATGCCGTTGAGGTCGTACACCAGGTAGCTGCTGGAATCCCACTCGCCCTGCCCGGCCGCGTAAAGCCGCTGGACGTACTGCCTGAGCCACGCCTTGCGGTTGGCGACGGCAGCCATCTTGGGCATTCTCGCGAAGCGGTCTCCCTCGATGTAGTAGGGCAGGACGTTCGCCGTCGTGTACCACATCACCTTGTGGTTTTCGGTGCCTGGGGCGCCCACGTAGGAGTTGTGCTTGTCGGCCTCCTGGGCCAGTTTGCGCCGCGTCTCGGGCGTGAGGGCGTCCCTGAAGATCGGGTAGAAGCGCCCCCAATTGACGGCCGCGAAGTGGTAGTGCTCCTTATGGCTGCGGTCGTCGTTCATGAACTTCAGGGCGTTGGGGTCGTTGGGGTCGGCCAGGAGCATGGCCATGGCGGGTCCGGGGATGTACTTGCCCGGGTCGCCGCCGGTGGCGAACCACCCCTTTCGCCAGTTTTCGAGGTTATTGGTGCGCAGGGCGGCCAGCGTGGCGGCCGAACGTTCCTGGAAGGCCTTCTCGTCGGGGAACGTGCGCGGGTCGGCGGCCGGGGCGTCCTTCACGCCGGGATGGTCGGTGGTCCGCGGGTTGGGGATTTTCCACTGGGCCTCGGCGGTGGCGGCGAGGAAGGCGATGAGGGCGAAGGAGACACTGAGTTTCGGCATGGTTTGCTCCTGGTTTCAGTTCGCGTGCGGTTCAGCGGCTCGGTACGGTTGCCGGGAGGATCACCAGCATGTATCGTTCGGGAAGCAGGCGTCCGTCGCCTTGCGGCGTCCAATAGTACACGTTTGGTCCCGCGGCGTCATCCCGCGTCGCGCGGATCTGGACGGCCCAGGCTGCGGCCACGTCGGCCCTGGCGCTCACGGCCGAGATGGGCACGGCCAGTTCCAAGGTGAACCGGTTCTTCTCTCGCTGGGCCTGGAGGGGCAAGAGCCTGGCATCCAGCTTCGCCGCCGGGCCGCCGCGAAACGCCAGTTCGGCGGATCGCTGCCCGCGCGTGTCGCATCGCAGCACGAGCTGGGTCCATGCGTCGCGGTCGGCGTCGATGGCGACTTCGACGGACCAGTCGCGGCCATCGCCGGCAGGCAGGGCCAGGCCGAAGATGACGGATCCGCCCGCGGCGCGAACGACCTGAACAACGGGGACGTTGTCCGGCGCGGTGGCGGGCTTGTCGGAGTTGGCGTCAGGGCGCTGTTGCAGCGGCATCCGCGGCGCCGTGCGCCAGACCGCCTCGTCCAGCGCGCCGTCGAGGCGGCCCGCCTCGGCGGTGGTCGCGGCGATGGCCGAGGGCCTCTCCGGCAGGGGCACGCCCGCCGGCGCCGCGCGGCCCAGTTCCGACAGCGCCATCACTCGCCACACCTCCGCGAACGCCGGGCCCGCGAGCGCCTCGAAGATCTTCTCGGGCTCGACGGCGTCGCCGCCGGCCGCCAATGCCCGCGCCTGGAGCACCCGCACCTCGGCTTCGCCGGCCCACGCGGGGAAGCGGTCCAGCCCCCCGGCTGCCTTCGTCAGCGTGTCGGGAGCCAGCCGCTCGGGCACGCCCTGCCGGCGCAACTGCGTCTGCCACTCGCTCGATGCCGCGGCCGCCAGGGCCGTCAACTCCGCCCGCCGCGCCATCCCGTGCGGGCGCGACCGCCGGACCACCGCCCGCAACGCGGCGTCGGCCTCGAGCAGCCTGCCTTCTTCCATCAGCCGGCGCGAGGCCAGCAGCAGCCGGTCGGTCGCCAGGGCCTGCATGTTGGGGTCGTCTGTTTTGTCCAGGGTGGCGGCCAGGCCGATCGCGGCCGCGTGCGTCTCGCCTCGCTGCGCCGCCAGGCGAAGCGTCGCGGAGGCGGCGAGCAGGGCCGCCTCGCCTTCGCCGGCGCTTGTCGCCAGGCTCGCGGGCGTCAATCCCGCGGTGAACAGCTTCAGCGGCGGCGTGCCGTCGGCCCGCAACCGCTCGTCCGCGAGCCGGTATGCCGTCACCACCGCCGGGCGATCCACCAGGTCGGCCTCGGGCAGATGCCAGGCCGCCTCGGCGGCCAGAAGTTCCAGCGGCACGCGGCGCCCGCCGGCGAATCGCGAACCGTCGAAGGTCGCCGTCGCCTCGCGCCGGTCGATCTTCGGCCCGTCCTCCCACGGCGGGGCGTATTTCTCGTTGGCTTCCAGGCCGACGAAGACCCTCCGCACCGCGTGGGGCCGCAGACCCAGCGATTCCAGGACGTCTTGATCGTCCCTGGTCGCCAGTTGGGCGGCTTGCCGCGCCAGCCGGGCCACCAGGCGGTTCTCGCCGCGCCTGCCCAGCGGGCCGGCGCCGTCCGGGCCGACGGCCAGCACCGCCGGGCCATACAGGCGTATCGCGGCCGCGATGCGCCGGACCATCTCCGCTTCGGCGGGGATGTCCAGCGCGGCCGACCATCGCTGCGTCAACTCGCGGTCGGTCAGTTCGGCGGCGCTTGCGTCCCAGGCGATGGAGCCGAACTCGCCGAACGCGGCGACGGCGGATGCCCCGGCCGCCCCGGCCGCGGCACGCAGCGGCTGGTCGCCGGGCACGCCGGCGGAGGCGGGGGCCACGGTCGCGTACAGCATGCCCACCGCGTCGCCGGCCAGGGCGTGGGCGACCGCGGCGGGGTAGACGCTGGCGTCGCCCGCCGCCGCGACGAACAGCACGTCCACGCCGGGCGTGCCGGCCGCGAGACTCCAACTGGCCCCGCCGTCGGCGGAACGCCAGATGGCGCCGCCGTCGCCGGCCGCGAGTACCGTGTTGGCGTCCAGGGCGCACAGCGCGTGAACGGCGGCGCCGCGGCCGGGCGCGACACAGGGGCGTGCGGGCGCCGGCGACGCGAGGTGGGCGGTCCCTTCTTTGTTGGCGACCGGGGGGAACGCGAGGTGGGCGGTCCCTTCTTTGTTGGCGACCGGGGCGACACGCCCCGGCTCTGTTCCTTCTGGTATCGCGGGCGACTTCAGCAACGTCCACGTCCCGCCGAGGTCGTCGGTGCGGGCGATGACGTTGACCAACCCGCCCGCCGCCCAGATTCGCGGCGGGCCGTTCGCGTCGATCCTGGCCGCGACGGCGATTGCTTCCAGGTGGCCCAGCCGTCGCCCGGCCGGCGGCAGAGGGCTGGGCACCCGGCGCCAGGGGCGCTCGCCGCCGGCGGAGCGATACACGGCCGCGTTGTCGCCCACTGCCCAGCAGGTGATCTCGTCGACGAAACGGGCCGCGCGGAAGCTGCCCTCGCCAGCCAGGGCCGACGGGTGGACCGGCGGCTCGCCCCGCCCGCGGAGACTCACGATCCGCAGGTCCTGGCCCACCGCCCAACCGTACCGCGGGCCGCGGAAGTCGCCGGCCAGGGCGAACCCGGCGGATGACAAGGCCGCGGGCGTCCACCGTCTGCCGCCATCGACGCTGTGCCAGATTCCACCGGGGGCTGCGCCGGTGGCCTCGCCGAGCACCACGCCGGTCTGCCCGGCCATCGCTCCGCCGTACAACCAGCCCGGCGGGGCGGGCAGGGCCCGCCACGTGGCGCCGCCGTCGGTGCTGACGGTCACGGCCCCCGTGCCGCGAGCGGCCGGGTGCCCCGGCTGGGCCGTGCCGCCGAAGATCGCCACGGTCCGGCCGGCGAGGGAGATCGCCTGCCAGCACGTGCCGGCAGCGTAGGCCGGGCAAGGGCGTCCTTGGTCGTCGCCATGGGCGTTGACGTCCACGCGGCGCCATGTGGCGCCGCGGTCGTCGCTGCGCAGGACGAGGCCGGCATCGCCGGCCGCCCAACACGCGTTGCCGTCGGCGGCCAGTGCCCGAATGGGCGGCCCGGCCGTTGCGTCGGCCGCGGCGACGAGGAACACGATGGATGCCGGGAGGAATCTCGCCACGGGCGACATGGTATCGACCGGGCGATGGCGAGGGGAAGGCCCCTCGTCGCCCTCGGGACGCGGCAAGCCCCGCCGGCCAGGCAGAGCAGTTGGCCCCGGTGGCGACTCGCTCCCAGGCGTCTGGCAACTTCCGAGTGGACCTATGCATTTGACTCTCGCCGCCGAAGGCCGTATGCTGAATGACGATGGCGAGCGTGCCGGACTGTCTGGAGCAACTGGGGCGGTGGTTCCCCACGGAGGAAGCTTGTGCCAACCTGCTTGGCTGTCTGCGCTGGCCGAAAGGGTTCCGCTGTCCCGGCTGCGGGTCGCCGGAGGCGTGGTGGGTGGGCGAGCGCAGGGTGTTCCGGTGCAGCCGCTGCGACGCGCAGACCTCGGTAACGGCGGGGACGATCTTTCAGGGCACGCGGAAGCCGCTACGGGCGTGGTTCGCGGCCATGTGGCGCGTGGCGACCGAGCAGGGGGGCGTCAGCGCCCTGGAGATCCAGCAGGTTCTGGGCCTGGGCAGTTACCACACCGCCTGGGCGTGGCTGCACAAACTGCGTTGCGCGATGGTCGGCACGGTGAGCGCGGTTTTGACGGGCACGGTGGCGGCCGGGGAAGGGCGTCTCGGCACCGGCTGGTCGCGGGGTCGCGGCGCCGCGGCGGCGGAGCGGCCGCTGGTGTTCGCGGCCGTGCAGGACAACGGCGGTCGGCCGGGGCGCGTGCGGCTGCGCGTGGAGTACGTGCAGCGCCTGCTGGCGGAACTGGGGCTGGACAAGCAGCGAGTCATGCTGCATCAGCTTCCCGGCTCGGCCCGGCAGGACCTGGCCCTGAACGAGCCTGGTTGCCGGTCCGACGGGCCCGCAACCGCCGACGCGAGCCTTGCCCAGCGCGTGCGGGCCGTGCGCGACGCCGTTGTGGCGGCGGCGACGGCGCTTCCGCCAAGCCCCTTCAGAGCGACGGCGGGTTCCGCCGAGGCTCGGCTGCAAGTTCCGACGGGACAGCCGCGGCACGCGGAGTCGCCGCCCGCGGCAACGGATACTGCTCGTCCATCTGCTGCATGTCGGCCACCAAGGAAGCCATGGTCGCCATCGAGCACCTGCCCGGCGTGAAGGCGTCCATCTTCTGCATGGACGTGCGAGCGTTCGGTAAGGAGTTCGACAACTACGTCAACCGCGCCCGCGACGAGCACGGAGTGGAGTACATCCGCGCCATCCCCTCGCGAATCGTCGAGATGCCCGGCAGCCGGGATCCCCGCATCCGCTGGTTCGACGAGCAGGGCGACGAGCAGGTACGCCAGTTCGACCTCGTGGTCCTCTCCGTCGGCCTGAGAGTTTGTGAAAGAATCGCAGAAGCAGCCTTCCTCCCTCTTAGCCCCGCAGGGGCGTCGAGGATCTAGCCGTAGGCGTAAGCCCCTGGTATGCAAGCGATTAAGCATAGAGCCCCGAAGGGGCGACAGAAAGCCTTCAGCGCGGGCAACCCAGCGAGTGCCAATTCTTTCACAAGCTCCGAGCGGTTCCCGACGCGCCCCGTCTACGCCGCGCTCAACACCCAGTTCCTGGGCATCCTCGAAGAGCAGGCCGTCTGGACCGAGAAGTGCCTCGGCTGCGGCGACTGCATGCTGGCCGAGTTCGGCGGCATCTGCCCCGTCACCCGCTGTGCCAAGCGTATCCTGAACGGCCCGTGCGGCGGCTCGACGGAGAAGCACTGCGAGGTGTCCGAGGATCGGCCCTGCGCCTGGCAGCTCATCTACAACCGCCTGAAGGGCATCGGGCAACTTGACCGCCTGGACCGCATCGTCCCGCCGAAGGACTGGTCGACCGCCTGGCACGCCGGTGCCCGCAAGATCGCCCGCCAGGAGCATCGGCTCTAGGCCGCGTTTGCCAGGCGGGAGGGCTGGCTCCTGGTCTTTCACGGATTCTCCTTGACAGGACTTCCAGCATGGCGTATCTTGGCCTCTGTGATACCGATCACAATGTGACGGGTGTCACGCAAGCAATAGACGCAGGATTTCACAACACACGCAATGACGCCAGAACGCACAATCGGACGGCTCAGCCTGTATCGCCGGATGCTTCAACACGAGCTGGACAAGGGAGTTATGAGCATATACTCCCACCAGCTTGCTTCCATCGCAGGCGTTACGGCCGCGCAGATTCGCCGCGACCTCACGTACATCGGGTACTATGGCAACCCTCGGCTGGGCTATGGGGTGCGCGAACTCCGCGAAAGCATTGAGTCCTTCCTGAACCCCAATGGCGTCGAACGCTTGGCCCTGGTAGGGGTGGGCAACCTAGGCCGGGCCATTCTCGCCTACTTCTCTGGGCGGCACCGCAAGCTGACCATCGTGGCGGCGTTCGACAACGACCCGGGCAAGTTGGGGCGTGTGATCCAGGGCTGCCGCGTGTACTCGATGGAGGAGTTGTCCGAGGTCGTCCGCCAGGAGAAGATCGAGGCGGCCATCATTGCGGTACCCGCCACGGCCGCCCAGGGCGCGGCCGATGCGCTGACGGCGGCCGGCGTGACGGGGATTCTGAACTTCGCCCCCGCGTCGCTGCGGGTAGGGCGGAATGTGTACGTGGAACACAACGACTTGACGATGGCGATTGAGAAGGTCGCCTATTTTGCCCGCGCAAGGGGCCAACTGAATGAGGTGTCTCCGTGATCCAGACCGCCAGTGACGTGGAAAGCATCCTGAAGAGCCATCCCAAAGCGGGGCGGGATTCCCTGATCCCGATCCTCCAGGAGATCCAGGAAGCATTGGGCTACCTGCCCAAGGAGGCGATCCTGAAGACCGGCACGCACCTGGGCCTGCCGGCCAGCAAGATCTACGGCGTGGCCACGTTCTACAACCAGTTTCGTTTCCAGCCCAAGGGCCAGCACCACGTGATGGTGTGCCGCGGCACGGCCTGCCACGTGAAGGGCTCGGCCAAGGTGCTGGAGACGGCCATGAAGCTGCTGAAGCTCAAGCCCGGGCAGACAGGCCGCGACAGGCTGTTCAGCCTGGAAGTGGTGGCGTGCATGGGCGCCTGTGGCCTGTCGCCGGTGGTGAACGTCAACGGCGAGTTCCATGCCAAGTGCAGTCCGCGCAAGCTGGCGAAGATCGTGCAGGAATGCAGGGAAAAGCAGGAACCCGGGTCCGGCAGCCGGTAAGCGGTTCAGGAGGCCCGCCCGCTTCAGCGGGCAGGTTCCCGATTCCCGTCTTTGGGTTCCCGAAGAAGACAACAAGAGCAGGAAAGATACCAATGGACGTTAAGACTCAAGCAGTTGCAGATCGTTGCTGGCCCGGCCCGCGTCCGATTCGCGCGGACCTGCTGGCGTGGATGCAGACCGGGCCGATCGCGGCCGCCAAGCTCGTGAATGACGCGGCCGTGGAGCCGGTGCTGAAGTCGCTGCGTCGCGAGACGGTGGCCAGGCCGGTGATCTTCGTGGGCGCGGGCACGTGCGGCCTGGGCGCGGGGGCGGGCAAGACGCTGGCGGCGGTGCGCGAGTACCTGGGCGCCCGCAAGGTCGATGCCGATGTGATCGAGGTCGGCTGCGTGGGCCTGTGCTCCGAGGAGCCGATCGTGGACGTGCTGGTTCCCGGCCGGTCGCGGATCAGCTTCGGCAGCGTGACGGCGGAGAAGGTCGAGCCGCTGCTGGCGGCGGTGCTGAAGGGCGGCTCGGCGCAGGTGCCCAAGGAGATGGTGCTGGGCCAGTTCCGGGAGGGCGGCAAGCCGTGGGAAGGCGTGTCCTGGCTGGACGAGCACCCGTTCCTGCTCAGGCAGCGGCGCGTGGTGCTGGCCACCAGCGGGATCATCGACCCGGGCAGCATCGACGAGTACATCGCGTGGGGCGGGTACAGCGCCATCGCCAAGGCGCTGCGGACGATGACGCCCGAGGAGGTGTGCAACCTGGTGGAGGCCAGCGGGCTCCGCGGGCGCGGCGGCGGGGGCTTTCCGACGGGCAGGAAGTGGAAGTTCGCTCGGGCGGCCGAGGCGGACCAGAAGTACCTCATCTGCAACGCCGACGAAGGCGATCCCGGCGCGTTCATGGACCGCGCGGTGGGCGAGAGCGACCCGCACCGCCTGCTGGAAGGCATGGTGATCGCCGCGTACGCCATCGGCGCGACGAAGGCATACATTTACATTCGAGCGGAGTATCCGCTGGCCGTGCAGCGCCTGCGCCAGGCGATCGCGCAGGCCAAGCAGTACCGGCTGGTGGGCGAGAACATTCTCGACAGCGGCATCGACGTCAACCTGATCATCAAGATGGGCGCCGGCGCGTTCGTCTGCGGCGAGGAGACCGCCCTCATTCACAGCATCGAGGGCAAGCGCGGCATGCCGCGTCCGCGGCCGCCGTTTCCGGCCGTCAAGGGCCTGTTCGGCAAGCCGACGGTGATCAACAACGTCGAGACGCTGGCGAATCTGCCTCTGATCCTGGAGCGAGGGGCGGACTGGTACGCCTCGATGGGCACGAAGGGGTCCAAGGGCACGAAGGTGTTCGCCCTGTCGGGCATGGTGGCCCGCACCGGCCTGGTCGAGGTGCCGATGGGCACGACGCTCAGGCAGGTGGTTTTCGACATCGGCGGGGGCATTCCGGGCGGCAGGAAGTGCAAGGCCGTGCAGATCGGCGGCCCCTCCGGCGGCTGCGTGCCCGAAGCGCAACTGGACATCCAGACCGACTACGAGGCGCTGAAGAGCTTCGGCACGATCATGGGTTCCGGCGGCCTGGTGGTGGTCGACGAGAGCACCTGCATGGTGGACTTCGCGAAGTTCTTCATGGAGTTCATCCAGTCGGAGAGCTGCGGCAAGTGCATCCCGTGCCGCGAGGGCACCAAGCGCATGCTGGAGATCCTCGAGGCCCTCACGCGGCCCCGGAAGGAAGAGGCCGAACTGGACTCGCTGCTCCGTATGCAGGGCATCATGTACTTGCAGAAGCTGGGCGAGACGATCAAGGCGACCAGCCTGTGCGGCCTGGGCCAGACGGCCCCCAACCCCGTGCTGAGCACGCTGAAGTGGTTCCGCGACGAGTACGAGGCGCACGTGTACGAGCGGCGTTGCCCGGCCGGGGCGTGCAAGAAGCTGGTGGGCGCGCCCTGCCAGAGCGGCTGCCCGGTGGGCACGGAGGTGTGGCGCTACGTGGCGCACATCGCCCACGGCGAGTACGCCGAGGCGTACAAGGCCATCCGCGCGGCCAACCCGCTGCCGTCGGCGTGCGCTCGCGTGTGCCATCATCCGTGCGAGCGGACCTGCCGCCTGGGCGCGACCGGCGGCGAGCCGATCGCCATCCGCACGCTGAAGCGGTTCGTCGTGGACCGCGTCGATCCCGCTACGGCGGCGCCGGTGGTCCTTCCGGCCGGGGCGAACGCCGCGAAGATCGCCGTCATCGGCGCCGGGCCGGCGGGCCTTTCGGCGGCGCACTACCTGAGCCTGCTGGGGCACAAAGTGACTGTGTTCGAGAAGGAGCAGCAGCCCGGCGGCATGTTGGTGGGCGCGATTCCGGCGTACCGCCTGCCGCGCGAAGGGCTGAACAAGGAGATCGCCGCGCTGTTGAACGAGAACATCGAGGTGCGGTACGGCAAGGCGCTGGGGCGCGACGTGACGATGGACGGCCTGCTGAAGGACTACAAAGCCGTGTACATCGCGACGGGCTCGCACAAGAGCAAGAAGCTGGAGCTTGCCGGCGAGGACGCCGCGGGCGTGATCCCGGGCATCGAGTTCCTCAAGGCGCACAACCTGCATGGGCAGGCGCTGGCCAGGGGCAAGGTGGGCGTCATCGGCGGCGGCAACAGCGCGATGGACGCGGCCCGCGTGGCCTTCCGCCAGAAGGGCGTGCAGGGCGTGACGATGTTCTACCGCCGCACGCGGGCGGAAATGCCCGCCTACCCCGAGGAGATCGAGGCCGGCCTGGCCGAGGGAATCAGGATCGAGGAGTTGGTCGCGCCGGTGGCGGTGCTGGTGAAGGACGGCAGGCTGGCGGGCATTCGCTTCCAGCGGAACAAGCTGGGCGAGCGCGACGCCAGCGGGCGGCAGAGGCCGGTGCCCATGCCGGGAAGCGAGTTCGACGTCGAACTGGACACGCTGGTGGTCGCCATCAGCGAGGAGCCGGACGCCGCGGGCCTGGAAGGCCTGCGGATGACCAAGTGGGGCACGGTGTCGATCAACGCCGAGAGCTACGCGACCGACCGCGCGGGCGTCTTCGCCGGCGGCGACGTGGTCAGCGGTCCCAGCACGGCCATCGGCGCGGTGGCGGCGGGCAAGAACGCGGCCGTCATGATCGACCGCTACGTGAAGGGCAAGGCGCTGAAGATTCTGCCGAAGGTGGCGCTGCCGACGATCTATGTGGCGCCAGTGCAGATGGCCGAGGCCGAGGACGCCGAGTTCGCCGTCCGCGTTCACAGCCCCGAGTTGACGGTGGCCGAGCGGTTGGGCGGCTTCGAGGAAGTGGAACTGTGCATCGGCGAGAAGGCGGCCGTGTGCGAGGCCCGCCGGTGCGCACGGTGCGATCTGGACTTCACGACGCCTGATTAGCGGCGAAGGCCGCGATGGCCGGTAGCCGGCAGCCGATAGCCGGCAACCGCGAAGGAGCAACGGCCTTCAACCGGCTATTGGTTCCTGGTTACTTTCTTTGCCGAGGTGAGCAAATGGTTCGTTTTGAAGCGGATGGACGGGCGATCGAGGCCAAGCAGGGCGAGACGATCCTGACGGCGCTGCGGCGCGTGGGGATCCAGGTGCCGACATTGTGTCACATGGACGGGCTGCCGCCCAGCGGCGCCTGCCGCCTGTGCGTGGTGGAAGTGGACGGGGCGCCCAACCTGGTGCCCTCGTGCTCGTTCCCGGTGGCCGAGGGAATGAAGGTTCACACCAAGACGTCGAAGGTGCTGGACGCCCGCAAGATGATCGTCGAGTTGTTGCTGAGCAACCATCCCGACGACTGCCTGTACTGCTCGCGCAGCGGCAAGTGCGACCTTCAGCACCTGGCCCAGGACCTGGGCGTGCGGCACCGCAACTACCGCGGCGCCAAAGCCAGGCCGGAGATGGACGTGTCCAGCCCGTCGATCGTGCGCGACCCCGCCAAGTGCATCCTCTGCGGGCGCTGCGTCCGCGTGTGCGAGGAAATCCAGGGCGTGTCCGCCATCGACTTCGTCGGGCGCGGCAGCCGGGCATTCGTCGGCACGGCGTTTGACACCGGCCTGAACCTGTCCAGTTGCATCAACTGCGGGCAGTGCATCCTTGTCTGCCCGACGGGCGCGCTGAGCGAGAACTCCAGCATCGACGCCGTGGTGGCTGCCCTGGCCGACCCCGAGAAGATGGTCGTCGTGCAGCACGCCCCGGCCGTGTCGGTGTCGCTTGCCGAGGAGTTCGGCCTCAAGCCGGGCACGGACGTGGACGGCAAGATGGTGGCGGCGCTGCGGCGCGTGGGATTCGACCGCGTGTTCGACACGTCGTTCACGGCCGACCTGACGATCATGGAAGAGGGCAGCGAGTTGGTGCAGCGGATCACCGGCGGCGGGGTGCTGCCGATGCTGACAAGCTGTTCGCCGGGCTGGATCAAGTACGTGGAGCAGTTCTACCCGGATTTCATCCCGAACCTCTCGACGTGCAAGAGCCCGCAGCAGATGATGGGCGCCATCGTGAAGAGCTTTTTCGCCCAGCGCGAGGCTCGCGACCCGGCCAGCATCGTCAGCGTGTCGATCATGCCATGCACGGCCAAGAAGTTCGAGTGCAGTCGGCCGGAGATGGCCCCGGGCCACGCGCCGGACGTCGACCACGTGCTGACGACGCGCGAGTTGGGCCAGCTTCTGCGGATGTTCGGGGTGGACCTGGACGCGATGGAGCCCGAAGGCGCCGACACGCCGTTCGGCGAGCGCTCGACGGCTGGGAAGATCTTCGGCGCCTCCGGCGGCGTGATGGAAGCGGCCGTTCGTTCGGCCCACTTCCTGATCACCTGCACGGAGCTGACGGAGCTGAAGATTCAGCCGCTGCGCGGCATGAAGGGCGTGAAGGAACTGCGGGCGAACATCAACGGCCTGGAGGTTGGCGCCGCCGTGGTGAGCGGCCTGGGCAACGCCCGCAAGTTGCTGGACCAGATACGCTGCGGGCGGAAGGACCTGCACTTCATCGAAGTGATGACGTGCCCGGGCGGGTGCATCAACGGCGGCGGGCAGCCCATCGGGGCCGACGCCAAGGCCGTGAAGTCCCGCATGGAAGCCCTGTACAAGATCGACCGCGACGAGCAGCTCCGCGTGAGCCACAAGAACCCGTGGGTGCTCCGGCTGTACGATGAATTCCTCGGCAAGCCCCTGGGCGAGACCAGCCACAGGCTGCTGCACACGTGCTACAAGAAGCGAGAGGTGCCCGTATGACCGCCAAACCGAAGATCGTTCTGATTGATGACGACGAAGACATCCTGGATCAGCTTTCGATGATCCTGAAGGCGCAGGGCTGCGAGGTATTCACCGCCGCCAGCCAGAAGGAAGGCGAAGACCTCCTGCTGAGCGTGAGGCCGGACCTGGCCATCCTGGACCTCATGATGGAGCAGAAGGACAGCGGGTTCGTGCTGGCGCACTACCTCCGGAAGCTGTACCCCGACGTGCCGGTGGTGATGCTGACGGGCGTGACGGCGGCGACGGGGATGTCATTCGCCACCTCGACGGCGGAAGGGCGGTCGTGGGTGAAGGCGGACGTGATCCTGGACAAGCCCGTGCGGGCCGAGCAGGTTCGCTCGACGGTCGCCCGGCTGTTGGGCGACAAGGCGCCGGCCGAGGCGGTCGCGGGCCATCACTGAGCGTCGGGTGCGGCGAGAATCCGAGGTGAACCATGCGCTCCCCACACCTCATCGAGACGATCAAGGAGCGCTGCCGCGTCTGCTACACGTGCGTGCGGGAGTGCCCCGCCAAGGCGATCCGGATCGCCGAGGGCCAGGCCGAAATCCTTGCTGAACGGTGCATCGCCTGCGGCAACTGCGTGCGGGTGTGCAGCCAGCGGGCCAAGCTCGTGCTGGACAGCATCGAGACGGTGAAGGCCTTGCTGGCCGGGGCGGAGCCCGTGGCGGCCATCGTGGCGCCGAGTTTTCCGGCCGAGTTTGCCGAGTACCCCTGGCGGACGCTGGTGGGGATGATCCGCGCGTTGGGCTTTGCCGGCGTGCACGAGGTCGCCTTCGGGGCCGACCTGGTGGCCGTTCGCTATCGCCGGTTGCTGCACAGCGGGGACGGCAGGCGGTACATCGCGACGAGTTGCCCGGCCGTGGTGGCGTTCGTGGAGAAGCATTTTCCGGAGTTGGTGGGATCGCTGGCGCCGATCGTATCGCCGATGATCGCCGCGGCGAGGGCGCTGCGGCGGGTGTGCGGGCAGGGGCTGCGGGTGGTGTTCATCGGCCCGTGCATCGCCAAGAAGGGCGAGGTAGACGACGGCAACCTGGCGCAGGAAGTGGACGCGGCCCTGACGTTCCCCGAACTGCGGGCGATGTTTCAGGGGGCGGACCTCGGCGGCGCGGCGCCCGGGGATTTCGATCCGCCCTGCGCCGGGCCGGGGGCGCTGTTCCCCATCAGCCGCGGGCTGTTCCAGGCGGCCGAGATCGACGATGACCTCGTCGAAGGCGCGGCGGTGGTGGCCGACGGACGCATCGACTTCGTCGAGGCGATCCGGGAGTTCAGCGACGGGCACCTGAAGGCCCGGCTGCTGGAGGTGTTGGCCTGCAAGGGGTGCATCACTGGCCCGGGCATGACGGGCGACGTGCCGCTGTACACCCGCCGGCGGCGGGTGAGCGAGTTCGTGAAGGAGCGGCTGGCGCGGTTTGACAAGAAGCGGTGGGTCGACGACCTGAAGCGGCTGGAGGACCTCGACCTGGGCCGCAAGTACACGCCCCGCGACGTGCGGATCGCCGTGCCGTTCGAGGAAGAGATCCGCCAGATCCTCGCGCGAATGGGCAAGCGCACCGCCGTGGACGAACTGAACTGCGGGGCGTGCGGGTACGACACCTGTCGCGAGCACGCGACGGCGATCTTCAAGGGCCTGGCCGAGACGGAGATGTGCCTGCCGTACACGATCGAGCAACTGCACACGACCGTGGACGAGCTGGGCAAGTCCAACCGCCAGCTTGCCGACATGCAGGAAGCCCTGATGCAGTCGGAGAAGCTGGCGAGCATGGGGCAACTGGCGGCGGGGATCGCCCACGAGGTGAACAACCCGCTGGGGATCGTGCTGATGTACGCGCACCTGCTGCTGGAGGAACGCGGCGGGGACGCGAAGATCCGCGAGGACCTGGAGATGATCACGCAGCACGCGGACCGCTGCAAGAAGATCGTCGCCGGGCTGCTGAACTTCGCCCGCCAGACGAAAGTGCTTCGGCAGGAGACCGACGTGTGCCGGCTGGTGGAACGCACGATCCGGACGCTGCCGGCGCCGGAGGAGGTCGAGGTCCGCATCGAGCACGCGATCGCCGACCCGATGGCCGAGATCGACGGCGACCAGATCGCGCAGGTGCTGACCAACCTGGTGAGCAACGCCTACGCCGCGATGGGCGATGGCGGCACGCTCACGATCCGCAGCGAAGGCGACGAGTCGTTCGTGCGGCTCAAGGTGACCGACACCGGGTGCGGCATCCCGGCCGAGAACCGCAAGAAGATCTTCGAGCCGTTCTTCACGACCAAGCAGATGGGCAAGGGCACGGGCCTGGGCCTGGCGGTGACCTACGGCATCATCAAGATGCACTCGGGCGACATCCGCGTGGAATCCAACGCTGATCCCAAGGCCGGGCCGACCGGCACGATGTTCACGGTGACGCTGCCGAGGCGGGGCGCGCGCGAGGAGGCGGCGAGTGCGAAGTAGATGTTGACCGCAGAGGCATGGTGCGGGCTTTGCCCGCAGCCCAAGGCGGCAGGCAGAAGCACCGGCTGCCAAACCATCGCGCACACGATGAAGTTGCGCCCTTGTCATGCGGAGGGCGCAGAGGAATGGACGCAATGATCGACACAGCCGCAGGCCCCGTTGGAGATGGCCACAGATCAAGGAATCTCAGGTTCGCCGTCCATTGCATCTGTGTTCACCATCGTTGCAGTCGTCTCTGCGGCCTCTGCGCCTCGGCGGTAAGGAAGCACTGATGGATGAGACCCTCGCGGTTCTTGTGGTTGACGATGAGCCGGGCATGCTGAAGAGCGTGGAGCGGGCGCTGCGCGACTTCTCCGCCCACCTGCCGGACGTCAGCGGGCAGGTGCGGTTCCAGGTGCACACGGCCGGCAGCGGCGAGGAGGCCCTGGAGATCATCGGGCAGTCGCCGCCGCAGATTCTGCTGCTGGACTACAAACTGCCGGGCATCAGCGGCCTGGAGGTGCTACAGAGGATCTCCGGGCGCGAGTTGGAGATGCTGACCATCATGATCACGGCCTACGCGTCGCTGGAGAC
>CAYWTX010000670.1:0-7885 GCA_964461295.1 uncultured Planctomycetaceae bacterium
CGATCTTGAACTCCTTGTACGGCCCGTCGCCGCCGGACTTGGGCCGACCAGGCCGGGCCGTGCTGCGACGGCCTTCCTTCTGACGCTTCTGTGCCTCCGTCTTGCGACGTTTCCGCTTCTGCTCTTCGGTCACCACAGGGACCATCACGCCGTCGGCGCCTGTCACGACCGTGTGATCGGTACAGTCCGCCGCCGTCCAGTTGGGGCCGTAGGTCCCCTGACCAATCGCCGCGGCGGCCTGGCTGCCTTCCCGTCTCACCAAGTCCCCCAGCGCGCTGGAACTGATGGTTACCTGTGCCAGCCGCTTGAGGTTCTCGCTGGCCGGCACGAAGGCGTTGTCAAGGCCCAGCCGACAAGCCATCTCCCGCACACCGGGGCTGTATCGCTCTGAGATGATTCCCAACCACTGGTCCAACGGCACGGCCGTTCCTTGCTTCTTGTTCCAGTAGATCGTGCGTTCGATCTCCAGCACGCCGTTAACCGTCACGTGCGAGACCTTCTGCTTGCCCTTGTTCCTCCACCTGCCTTGGCCCGCACTGGCCTGAGGGGGGAAAAGCCTCCTTGGCCGCTTGTTTGGCCAGGAGGTCCAGGGCCTTCTGGTAGCTGCGTTCCCGGAAGACCGCGTGAGCATCTCGCACCGGCTCCTCGGTGTCGGCGATGATCCGTCCAGCCTTGGCCGCGTTCATCGACTCCGCGATTCTTTCCGCCATCGCCCTGAACTCGCCATCCAACTCCGCCATCAACTGCTCCGCCGTAATCCCTTGGACGCCCATAGGTTAACTCCTTCCGTGGTTAGTGATGCAAGTCACTGTAACAAAAGGAGTAAGCTCGCGCCATAGAAAAATGTCAGTCACCAGCGTACGGATCGTTGCGGATCGGCTTGGGGCGCGTTGGTCACGTTCCATGTCCAAGGCGATACGCTGGCTGATGTGTTTGGCCGTTCGAACCGAGTAGACGCTACGTTGGGCCTTGCGAAAGCGACGGTTGCTTCGCTCCACGGCGTTGCTGGTGCCCGGCAACAAGCGGTCGTCCAGGAAGGTTAGAGCTTTCTCCAGGTTCGGCGAGCCCGTTATGGATGACCTCCCCCTGCGCCGCCTGGCGGATCATCTCCGTCAACGCCGGAGTCAGGGCGCCGGCCGTCTCGGACACGATCTCCCACTGCGTGGCCGCAGGCAGGGGAATGTACGCCAGGAACCGCAGGTTCCGGCGGCGCTGGTCTTGCGACCAGCCGATGAACCGGTCCCGCAGACCCAGGTGCCGCGGCGCCGACGACCACGCGAGGCACGCCAGCAGCCGCTCCCCGGAGCGGACCATGTACTTGAGATGCTCGCCCACCGGCTGCGTATACCCCAGATAATGGTGCGCCTCGATCAGGCCGTTGAACGTCGGCTCCTCCTCCGTGCGCCGAACCTGCCGGAACGTCAGCGGAAGGAGGTCCCGCAGCGCCGAGCGGATCGGCTCGGCCTCCACGGCGACCGGCACGGGTCTGCGGCGGCGCTTCAGCGGATTGGGAGAGACCCGCCGTCGCGCCGGAAGCACGATGTGCCCGGACCGGTGCAGCGCCAGCATGAGCCCGCGACAAACCATGTCACGAAGAGCGCCGTTGGGCTGTACCCAGTTCCAGGCCTGGCAGGCAAGTCGCGAAAGCGCCCGGCGGCTCGCTCCGGGGTTGCGCTCGATGAGGTCCCGGAAAAAGGCCGCATCGGCGTCCGTCACTTCCCGCTTACCTGCGTGACGTGCTGACCCGCATCGCCGCCCATCCGGCATGCTGCCTGGCCGAACTGCTGCCCGACCGCTGGCACCCGTCGGCCTGATCCCGCCTCGGCCCCTCGTCAGCAACCCCCATGCCGCTCGCGGTCCTCCCGCGGGTGTGCTTGCCTGGACGCTTACGTCTTCGGCGGAGCCGCCCAGTCGCCAAGCACCGTCCCCAACAAGGCGTACTGCTGGTTGGTGACCTCGAACTTGCCCATCCAGAAGGGCCGGTCGATCCTGACGCGCGTCGGGGGCTGTTCGTCGGGCCTTCGGGTGTTGGAACCCATCACGAACTCGCCGGCGGGCACGAAGGCAAGGCCTTGCAGGTGATGCGCAGTTGGTTTCTGGCCCAGCCGGGGGAGAACCTTTCGTGCGTCGGGTGCCACGAGGAGCCTAAGGACGCTGTTTCGGCATCGCCGACCGGGCTGGCGTTTCAGCGCGGCCCAAGCAGGATCGAGCCCTGGTACGGGCCGCCGAGGGGCTTCAGCTTCCGCCGCGAGGTGCAACCGGTGCTCGACAAGCATTGCGCCGGCTACGGCGTGCTTCGGAACAGGGTGCGCAAACTATGCGCCGGCGTTGATGACGACCCCGAGGTCCTGCCGGCGACAACGGTGGACCTTGGCCCGCCCGTGAAGTATCAGCCGCCCAAGCCGTCGCCGGTCCCGGACTGTCCCGGCTGGCCATTCGACGCCGCCCTGGGCGCCCAGATGCAGGAGCGGGCAGGCGAGAAGCACGCTGGCGGGAAGGCCGCCAGGAGCATCGTGCTCCTGCCCGGGCAGACGGGGCGCGACGTTGTCCTGGAAATGGCGCTCTCCATCCAGCGGCTGAACGGCCAGCGGCGTCATGGCCGGCACGGTGAAGTAGGCCGAACCGTCCTCTTCCACCGGCACGGTCCCCCAGATGCGGTGGGGCTCCCACGGGCCGTCGGGACCGATCAGGTCGTGCGAAGCCATGTTGCGATGGCCGTAGTTGTACTCGAAGAGGCGCAGCTTCTTGACCGTCCCCCGCGGCACGCCGGCCAACCCGCCGCCGCGATAGACGTCCATGATGTAGACCTGGGCGTCCTTCCGCTTGCGGTCCGTCCGGTCGGGTATGATCCGCGGACGCGGCCTGGAACCGATGGGGACATTCTCAACCCCGCCCGCACCCAGACTGACCGCATTGCCGAACACGTCAACCACTGAGCCACCGGGCACGAGGAAATACTTGCCCGCGCCGCGACCTTCGGCGTCCGCGAGCGGGTACGGCCGTCTGTGGTTCTGGCAGGGCGCACTGTATCCGTCAAGCGACGATTCCTCCAACCATCGCGGCGACTTGTGCAGTTCCAGCGGGTCGGGCGGGATGCGCTGAACTACCGCCCTGGCGGGCTCATTCGACACCGACGGATCAAGAACATACATCGTGCCGGTGCGGGTCATGCCGTGATGGCCCGTGGCGATGCCCACGAACCGGCTGGGATGGTCCGGGATCGGCCGGGCGAAGAAGATCGGATTGGGCCAGTAGACGTTGCTCTTGAACAGCGGCTTCTGGTTTGTGCCGTCGGGGTTCATGGAGAACACCAGGCGGGTGTGAAAGTGCGGCGAGTCGGTGTATTCCCATCGCGTGTACATCACCCGGCCGTCGTTCATCACGGCCGGCTCCCAGTCGTGATCCTGCTCGTAGGTAAGCTGGCGCACGTCGCCGCCGTTGGCGTTCATGGAGAACAGGTTGGAGATGTCCGCCGCCCCGCCAATGCACGGCACGCCTTGGAACATCCGCGTGGACAGGAAGCAGATGCGCCCGTCCGGCAGGTAGATCGGACTGTAGTTGTCCACGTGAGGGAGATCGTCTCTGGAGACCTGCCTCAGGCCGGTGCCGTCGATGTTCATCTCGAAGACCTGGTAGCCGTTCCGGGTCGCGGCGCTGAAGAGGAACTTCTTGCCGTCGAAGTGCAGGTCGATGAAGCCGACCAGGCCCTTCATGGCGTTCTTGTCGGCCTTGTACTGAGTCATCTCTTCCGGCGTGAGTTTTGGCTCGTAAAGGACCTTGACCTGTCCGCCGCGGGCGGGCGAGACGACGGCGATGGCGCGACCGGTGTGGGCTGCGCCGTGGAAATTCGACGGGTCACCGGCTTTTGCACCCAGTACGACCAGCAGGCCCTCCATGTCCAGCAGCGGATTGGCCAGCAGGGCCTCGTCGTGTAGCTCGCCAAGCGATCCGCGGCCCCGGCCGCTCTCAATGGCGGCCAGACGCTGGAGATATTCGCGCCCCCGCGGGTAGCGGTCCCCGAAGGCCGCAATCAGGTCCTCAATGGCCAGGCGGAGCCGCGCGGCCTTGCCGGCCCTGTCGTCAGCTCCGCCCGCACCGCGGCTTGCCGGCGCGGAGGCCGGCGCCGGGACGGGCACTGCCGGCCGCGTGTCCGCCAAGCGTATCGCGGTGGGGCGTGGCGACTTCGCCCCGTTCGATGCGGGCAAGCGTCTTGGCGGTGATGCCGGGGAAGTCGTCCCGGGTCAACTGACGCTGTATTCGCAGCCGCCGACTCGACGCGGCAAGCGTTCGTTCGTCCGCCATTCGGGCCTTCCTGAGCCTGCGGCGGAACTCCGGGTCGCATTCATACAGCACGGCGGCAGCAGCGGCTTCGCAACTGCCGAACCGAAGCATGTGCCCGTACTCGGTCACGGTGAACCGAGCCCAATCCGGGCGGATGCCGTTGGCTGTCGGGGCGAAGGTGGAGAAGGGCACGACAAGAGACGTGAGATCGCCCCGCCAAAGGGGGACGATCCCGGCTTCACTTCTCGGACAGCGCGCGATCGAGTTTGAGCAAGGTTTCCTGCCGGGGAACGTGCTTACCCGACTCGATGCGGCTGATCGTCTCCAGGCGCACGCCGGAGCGGCGGGCCAATTCGGTCTGCGTCCAGCCGCGGCGGATGCGGTCGCTGACCAGATCGCGGGCGATGGAAACGTCATCGGCTCGCGGGCGAGCGGGAAGCATCCCGGCCTTTTCCATGAGATGATCGAAGTCCTTGCGGGAAAGAACAATCAACTCGTCGTTGGCGATGGAAATGGTCTGCACGGTCATGATTCAATCCTCGCAAACGTCTTTGCGGTGCTCGATGCGAACGATCCAGACCTCATCGGCCACCACGCGGAACATGACGCGAGAATCGCCGGTTCGGATGCGGCAATGGCCTTTGAGTTCGTGCCGAAGCGGCTTGGCCCCGGAAGTATCCGGTCAGCGTTCCAGCCGATCCACCACGTCATGCAGACGGTAGCGGATCACGCGCCGAAGCTTCTGCATCTGCCGGTCCACTTCGGGCGTCAAGACCACTTTGGCCATACGCGTCATTGTATCAATAGTGTCTACAGTGTCGATGGCCGAGCCGGAACGGTCAGGTGTATCTCGCCATATGCCTTACGGCTGCCCCCAAGGGGGCGTCGCTGCGGACCTGCAACGCAAGCGGCTCACTCGCCGCAAGAGGATTGCCGGGAACCATCGAGGCGCGGTACAGAACTGCTGGAGAAACCCGCGTTGCTGCTGCTGGTTTGAGTCGATACTTTGAAGTCTGCTGTCAGCGGTCACCGGTCAGCGATCAGCCGTCAGCCATCAGCTTTCAGCCAGTCTGGCAGGCGAGGCGGCCTGATGCTTCTTGTCTTTGCTGATAACTGCCTGCTGATAGCTTCGCCAATGGCTTCTTGCAGACAGGTGAATTGCCACGAAGGGAAGACCTATGAATGCTTTGGCGCAGGAGATCGTGGGGGCGACTGTCGCGGCCGGCACGGTGCGGCTGTGGTGGCTGGGCCAGGCTGGCTTCGCCTTCAAGAGCGACGCCGGCCTCGTCGCCATGGTGGACCCGTATCTGTCCGACGCGGTCGAACGGCTCCACGGCTTCAAGCGGCTGTCGCTGGCCCCGCTGTCGGCCGAAGAGGTGCGAGCCGACCTGGTGGTCCTGACCCACGAACACACCGACCACCTGGATCCCGACGCGCTGCCGGTGATCGCGGCCAACAATGCCGGGTGCAGGTTCGCCGGGCCCGCGGGATGCGCCGAGGGGATGGCGCAGGCCGGGATCGGCCCGGGTCGGCGGATCCTCCTGGGGCCCAGCCGCTCGCACGACATGGGCGGGCTGGTCGTTCACACGGCCCCGGCCGACCACGGCGATTTCTCGCCGTCGGCCCTGGCGCTTGTGCTGGACTTCGGCGGCGTGCGGATCATGGTCACCGGGGACACCTCGTTTCGGCCGGGGCTGCTGAAGCCCCTGACGGACCTCAAGTGCGACCTCGTGCTGCCGTGCATCAACGGCACGTTCGGGAACATGGGGCACATCGACGCGGCCAGGCTCGTGCAGCAGGCCCAGCCGCGATATGCCGTTCCGTGCCATTACTGGACCTTCGCGGAGCAGGGCGCGGGCGACCCGTGGGGATTTATCCACGCTTGCCGATATCTCTGTCCGCAAGTGCAGGCGATCCTGCTCAAGCCCGGCGAGGCATTCACGTTGACCGGCAAGTAAGAAAAGGTAACCATGCGATTCGCCTACGTGCTGCCGGAGCCTCGGTCGTACGCCAAGTGGGCGGACTTTGAGGCGGACCTGGCCTGCTTGAGGCAGGCGGGCTACAACGCCGTCGAATTACAGATCGCCAACCCGGCCGACTTCGACGAGGACCGTGTGCGGCGGTCGCTGGCGACTGTCGGTTACGAGATGTGCGCCTTCCAGACGGGCGGGTCGTACGCCACGTGCGGCAACTTCGCCACCAAGGCCTTCATGGACCAGGTGATGACCAAGCTGCCGATGAAGCGCATCGGCCGGCCGAGTGAACTGGTCGGCCCGATCGTCTTCCTGTGCAGCGAGGCCCCGTCGATGATCACGGGGCTGGTGCTGCCTGTGGACGGCGGCGCGCACGCCACCTGTCCCATCGAGTGGAAGCCCGAATGAGCGCCCTGCCACCCGAAGAACTGATCGAGCGGCACGAGGCCTTCCTGTCCTGCGCCGCCGCGGACCGGCCATTGGTGGGGGCTTGGTTGGGCGGCTACTTCCCGGCAGGGCAGTTCCCCCGCGGCACGGCGGGGTGGCGCGAAGGACAGGCGATCTTCGCGGGGGACGTCGCACTGGGGCCTTTTGCCGCCGACTACGAGGACCTCTTCCGCCTTCACCGGGACCTGGAGGACGACTTCGTCTACATGGGCTCGGCGTATTGGGGAGTCCCCTGGCTGGAGGCGATCCTGGGCTGCCCGGTCCGCGCCGGCAAGACGACTTGCTGGGCGGGACCATGCCTGGACCGCCTGTCCGATCCGCCCCACACGATCGAGGATCTGGACGACAACGCGTGGCTGCAATGCCTGCTGCGGTTCACGCGGGAACTGGTGTCGCTTGTTGCCGGGCGGTTCCCCGTCTGCGCCCCGCTACTTCGCGGCCCTGGCGACGCCGCCAGCGCGATGCGCGGCGCCATGCACTTCGTCATGGAGTTCCTGGACGATCCGGCAGGGGTTCATCGCCTCCTGGAACACTGCGCAGCCGTGCGGTCGGAGGTCCTCCGCCGGCTTCATCCGATCATCCCCGCCTGGCATGGCACATACGCCTGCGGGGGATACCCCAGCAGAATCTGGTCCAGGCGCAGGGTTGCATATTGTCAGGAGGACTTCCTGGCCCTGCTCAACCCCGCCCTGTTCCGGGAGTTCCTTCTGCCGCTCCATCAGGACATGTGCCTGGCGGCCGAGATGAACTTCATCCATCTGCATTCCAGGTGTCTCTGGCCGGTGGACATCCTGCTGGCGGACGGGCGGTATGACGTTCTGGAGATCAACATTGACCACGAAGGCGCCGGGCCGCCCGTGCGCGAGCTTGTCCCCGTGTTCCAGCGAATCCAGAGCGCCGGCAAGGCACGGCTCTGCTGCGGAATGGCTCGGACCGGCACAACGTCTGGCGCACCGCAAGGACGCATGCGGACGGGGTTGACCGATGGACGCCGTGATCGGTCTGGCCGCTTGACCCCGGTGGGTGCCACGGCGTGGCCGGATAGTCCAGGAACGTGAACGGTCCATCCCGATGTTTACGCGACCCCAACAGAGCCGTGCCGTGTCGGCACGGTTGCCCCCGGACCGGTGACCGGTTCCATCGCGCCCGCGAACGCAACCGGTCCCTGATCCGCGCCCGCGAAC
>CAYWTX010000671.1:0-1895 GCA_964461295.1 uncultured Planctomycetaceae bacterium
CATCGAAATCGCGCCGCCGAAGCGACATCACCGCCAGCTTGCCGCCGCAGTGCAGTTCCAGGCTCGCCAGCATACGTTCCATCAGCCGCAGGCGCTGCGGGCGGTCGCACTGATACAGCCGCATGTACAGCACGTCGGGCCGGAGGCCGGCCTCCATGAGTCGCCCGGCCACGCGCAGGCAGCGGGCATCGGTGTTGGCGAAGTGGAACCACCCGGTGTCGCTGGTGATGGCGATGAACAGCGCCTCGGCCGCGGAGGCGGGCAGCGGCCAGGCGAGGCGGTCGATGACCTCGGCGGCGAGGACGCCGGCGGCGGCCGCCGACGTGTCGATCCACTGTACGGCGCCGACGTCGTCGGCGGTGGCGTGGTGGTCGAGGACGAGCACCTTTCCGCGGCGTTTGCGCAGGCCGTCTTCGAGGTGGTCGAGCTGCTGGAAAGCGCACGTGTCGACGATGACGATGGCGTCGGCGGCGTCGGCCAGGGCCTCGAATCCGCCGGCTCCGGCGGGGGGCTCGCCCGCGAACAGGAAGTCGTAGCGGGCCGGGACCGCGTCGGGGACGAGCACGTCGGCCGCTCTGCCGGCGGCCCGTGCGGCCAGGGCCAGGGCCCGAACCGAACCCAGTCCGTCGCCGTCGGGGCGGGCGTGGGTGACGAACAACAGCCGCCCGGCCGCGGCGAGGGCGGCGGCGATCGGCTCTGACTCACTGGCGGGTGATGGCACGCACGTTCTCCACGTCCCGGGCGATCTGGGCCTTGAGGGCGCCCACGCCGGGGAATCGCTCCTGGTCGCGCAGGCGCCGAGCAAAGCTGAGGGTCATTTCGCGGCCGTAGTAGTTGCCCGCGGCGCCGAGGAGGAAGGCTTCCACGGCACGCCCGCCCTCGCCATGGAAGGTCGGCTTGTCGCCGATGCTGATGGCGGCGGCGTGCATCTCGGTCCCGACGGCGGCCCAGCCGGCGTAGACGCCGTCGGCGGGCACGACCTGCTCGCGCGGGTCGAGGTTGGCGGTGGGGAACTCCAGGACGCGCCCGACCCCGCGCCCGCCGACCACGCGCCCCTGCAACGTGTAAAGCCGGTCGAGGCAGCGGGCGGCGTCTTCCACGCCGCCGGCCAGCAGGAGCCGGCGGATCAGCGTGCTGGACACGATCTGCCGCCCGTCGGGCAGGTCCACGGCGACCGGCTCGACGACTCGCACGTCGAAGCCGCGGCAGCGCAGGGTATCGACGCTGCCGCCGCGCCCGCGCCCGAAGTGGAAATCCGGCCCCTCCACCATGCCGCGCGGGGCAAAGCGATCCTCGATCACCTCGCGGATGAACGCCTCGCTTTCCAGGGCGAGCAGTTCGGCCGTGGCGGCCGCGGTGACGACGTGGTCGGCCCCGGCATGCAGGAGCAGGCGGCGGCGTTCGGCGAGCGTGGTGAGTCGCTGCGGCTTGTCGGAGGGGCGGAGCACCAGGTCCGGCGGCGGGTCGAACGTGAGGGCGACGACGGGCGCGTCGCGCCCGGCCAGTTCCCTGGCGCGAAGGAGGATGCGGCGATGCCCGACGTGCACGCCGTCGAAGTTGCCGATGGTCAGCACGCAGCCGCGAACTGCCGGAGGCAGACTCTCCAGCCCCTGGATGCAGCGATCCTGTTCCATGTCGGCGGGCAGTGTACCAGCGGCCGGCGGCGGCAACAACGGGACGTGCCCGGCGCAATCGCATCTGGATCTTGTCGGGGGGCACCGGAGGGAGAAGGTCTTCATCATAGCCGGTTGCCTGCTGGCCGTCCCACGGGGCGAAGTCGGATGCGATTGCCATGGGGGGGCATGACCGTGATTGCTGCCGTGCCTCCGGGTGTTTCTTCAGCCTGAAGGGCTGACAGATTGCAGCCCAGGGCGAAGCCCTGGGAAACCGGTACC
>CAYWTX010000672.1:0-8172 GCA_964461295.1 uncultured Planctomycetaceae bacterium
GGGTCGACGGGCTGCGCCCCCTGAGGAATATCCACCACGACGGAAGAACAAGTGGAACTACATCCACCCAGTGCGCCCCCCTTGGGGCAAGAACAAGTGGAAGAAAAACCAGCAGTCTTCATCGACTGCACTATATGAGGAGCAAGCCATGGCGAAGAAGCAGGAAGTGACCCGGGTGGAACCGACCCCGGCGGCAAGGGAGATGGAAGAGGACTTCCCGCGGGGGCAGAACGTGTACTCGCCCCTGGTGGATATCTACGAGCTGGAAGACGGCACGACGGTGGTGGAGGCCGAGGTGCCCGGCGCGACGAAGGAGTCGCTGGACATTCGCGTGGACAAGGGCGTACTGGTGATCGCGGCCGAGGCGAAGGTCGCTGCTTGGGGCGAAGACTACGCGCGGACGTACGTGAGCTTCGAGGGCGGCAAGTACTACCGCGCGTTCGCCCTGAGCGACGAGATCGACCGCGACCGGATCGAGGCGTCGATGGCCGACGGCATGCTCACGCTTCGCTTGCCGAAGGCGGCGGCCGCCCAGACGCGGAAGATCGAAGTGAAGACCAAGTAGGCGGCGCCGGTTGCCGAACGTCACGGCGGGGCGTTCGGCAGTCGGCAATTCCTCCGCCGGGTTGACAGGCGTCTCGCTGGACGCCTAGTATTCCGCACGGCCGAACTACCGGAAAGGAATATGCTGTGGCATCGAAGAACGTGCTTGCGCTTGGCGACGCGAACTTTGCGGCGGAGGTGCTTCAATCGGATAAGCCGGTCCTGGTGGACTTCTGGGCTGAATGGTGCGCGCCGTGCCGGATGATCGCGCCGACCCTGGACGCCCTGGCCGATGAGTACGCCGGGCGAGTGAAGGTCGGCAAGATCAACATCGAGAACGACCGCGAAGTGGCGATGCAGAACGGCATCGAGGGCATTCCCACGCTGCTGCTGTTCAAGGGCGGGCAGCTCCGCAACAAGCTCGTCGGGCTTCAGGACAAGCAGGTCCTCAAGCAGGCGATCGAGAGGCTGTTGGCGGAGTAGCCTCCTGGATCGCTGGTTCTCGACATCGCCGCGCCGGCAGCGGGTTGCTGCCGTTCATCGCTGGCATGAACGGCCCCAGGTCGAGGAGATCCGGTTGGCAATCGACAATCGGCAGTCGGCGATGCTCAGCATGTCTCGCGACGAAGTCCGGGCGGTCGACGCCTGCGCCATCGAGGAAGTGGGCATCAGCGGCGTCGTGCTCATGGAGAACGCGGGGCGCCAGGCCGCCGACGCTGTCGAGGAGCTGCTGAGGGCGAGTGAAGGGGGCCGGGACCTGCCCGCTGAAGCGGGTACGCCGCCGAAGGCGGGAAGAATCGCTGTTGTCGCGGGAGCGGGCAACAACGGCGGGGATGGATTCGTTGTCGCGAGGCACCTGGGGTTGCGGAGGCACTCCACGGCGACGTTTCTCGTCGCGCGGCCGGGGAGGATCGCCGGCGACGCGGCCGTCAACCTGGGCATTCTGCGTAAGCTCGGGCACGACGTGCGCGAGGTGGACGAAGCGGCGATGGGGGCGTTGGCCGAGGAACTGCGGAAGTTCGATGTGGTGGTGGACGCGGTGGGGGGCACGGGCATTCGCGGCCCTCTGCGCGGCGCGATGGCCGTAGCGGTGGAGCAGATCAATGCGGCCGGGCGGCCGGTGGTGGCGATTGATATTCCCACGGGGCTGGATTGCGACACGGGCGAGGCGGCGGGGCCGGTGGTGCGGGCGGCCGTGACGGTGGCGTTCGTGGCGAGGAAGAAGGGATTCGACGCCCCCGGCGCGGCGGCGTACACGGGCGAGGTCCGCCTGGCGGACATCGGCGTGCCGGGAGACATTGTGGGGCGGCTGGGGCGATCTGAGGCGCCCTTGGAAGCGTGAACCCCTCTCCTGCATTTCTGGACCGCATGGCAGCCTGCGTTCCATGGCGCGAGGCGAAGCGGGAATTGTGGCTTCCCCCTGGCGCGGCGAGCCGCTATAATTCGCGTTTCCGGCGAGTACTTCGGATGTTCGCCGTTTCGCGGAAACCCCCTGGGAAGGAAACAAGACGATGCCTCTGGTACCAATGAGAGCGTTGCTGGATCACGCGGCCGAGAACGGCTACGGCGTGGCGGCGTTGAACGTGAACAACATGGAGCAGATCCAGGCGATCATGGAGGCGGCGCAGGAGACGGACTCGCCGGTGATCGTGCAGGCCAGTCGCGGCGCGCGGGAATACAGCAACGACGCGTACCTGCGCAACCTGATGCTGGCGGCGGCGGAGCTGAACCCGAACCTGCCGATCGTGATGCACCTGGACCACGGCAACAGTCCGGCGACGTGCTTCAGCGCGATCCAGCAGAACTTCACGAGCGTGATGATGGACGGCTCGCTGGGGGCCGACGGCAAAACGCCGTCGAGCTACGAGTACAACGTGAAGGTGACCAGACTGGTCGTCGAGGTGGCGCACGCCATCGGCGTGACGGTGGAGGGCGAGATCGGCTGCCTGGGCGGCATCGAGGACGGGCACGGCGCCGGCCTGAGCGAGAAGGAAGCCGCCAAGCACCTGACCGACCCGGTGCAGGCGGAGCAGTTCGTGGCCGATACGGGCCTGGACGCGCTGGCGGTGGCGATCGGGACCAGCCACGGCGCGTACAAGTTCTCCTCCCCGCCGACGGGCGACGTGCTGCGAATGGACGTGATCGAGGCGATTCACAAGCGCCTGCCGAACTGCCATATGGTGATGCACGGCTCCAGCAGCGTGCCGCAGGAGCTGAAGGAGATGATCAATAAGTACGGCGGCAAGCTGAAGCCGTCCTGGGGCGTGCCGATCGAGGAGATCCAGCGCGGCATCAAGAGCGGCGTGCGCAAGATCAACGTCGACACCGACAATCGCCTGGCCATCACGGCCGCCATCCGCAAGGTGTTCGCCGAGACCCCGGAGAAGTTCGACCCGCGCGACTACCTTAAACCCGCCCGCACCGCGATGAAGGAAGAGTGCAAGAAGCGGATGGTCGCCTTCGGCCAGGCCGGCAACGCCGGCAAGATCAAGCCGGCCACTCTGAAGAAACTGGTCGACTTCTACACGAAAAAGAAGTAGCCGAACGGCAACGGTTCACCAGGTTGCAGGGAACAGTCGGCAAGATCGTAGGCCATCGGCAACGGCAAGAGCCCTTGCCGCCGACCACCGCCCACGAATGCGGCCGAAGGGGGGTATCCACTTGACTCAGGTACATCCTCGCGGCGTGGGGGCGGGGGGCCCCCCCCCGCCCCACGCCAGACCCGCCTTCCGGCGACTTCTGAGGGAGGCGTCCCGATGCTTCTTCTGTCGCGCCTGGCCCTGTCCCTCGGGCCGTGCGCACAGAGACGGGATGGGTCTGCCCTTGGCTCATTTCGTGGTTGGGGCGAGGGGAGACCACAACAGGTTGTGGTAAGGGGCGAGTTAGGGTTCTGTAGGTGCAACTCCTTGAGAACAAAAGATTTATGTTTCGCGTGTCTCATCGCCGATAGACTGTTGGCGCGTGCGAAGCCTTCGCGGGGCTATACTGGAGCGCGCGGACAGGTGCAGACATGAGTGTTGCCGGCGATCCCATCTCGAGAGTTCTGTGCGACCCGCCGACAAAGCCGACGTTCTCCTCCGCCCAGGCCAACCGGGCCGTCGTGCTGGTCCGGCGCATCGTGGCCGACTGCGTGGTGGAGTACTCGCGTCTCCAGGACTGCCACGAAGCGGTGGAGGCGGCCGAGAGCCACGAGGCGTGGGGCCGCTGGGAGGAGGCGCGGACGGGGCTGCTCCGTTCGGCGGGCCGGCTGAGAGGGTATCTCGAGGAACTGCACGAGGTGGGCGTGGAGCTTCGCGACTGGACGCTGGGCGTGGTGGACTTCCCATCCGTGGCGGAGGGGCGGCAGGTGTGGCTGTGCTGGCGGCTGGGAGAGGAACGCGTGGAGTGGTGGCACGAGGGCGAGGACTGCGCCGCGCGAAGGCCCATCACCCAACTGCCGACGTACCGGCATCCGCAGCCGGCGTTCCGGAGACAGTAGGCGGGGATGAAAGGGATGGGAGTCCACTTCGGTTCGTCGTCTTCACCCGGCCGCTTTCTCCATCTTTGGCTCCGTTCTTTCCTTGCGTTTTCGACCTCCGCGCGGGATAATAACCAGGGTATGGATGCTCCTATACTTGCCGCGCTTCCGAGGGGAGACCAAGGCATGCCAGCCGCGGCCGCCGCGGTGGATGGGCAGGTGCGGACTCTGGCTGGCATGGAAAGCCGCCTGGCCGTCTTCGTCGGCCAAACGCGGCAGGACGTCGCGCACGCCGAATGCTTCGACGACGAGCAGCGAGCCGAGGTCTACGCCATCCTTGAGGCGATCGAGTCGGATACCAACGTCCACAAGAAGACAATCAAGTTCCTCGAACACCGGCTCTTGGGGGAACCCACCGATGCTTGAGGAAGCCCTCCTTCGCGACCAGTTCGGAGCGCTTCTGGAGCAGGAACGTCAGGCCGCAGGAGCGTACGAAGAACTGCTGGCCGTCATCAAGGACGCGGGCGTGCGCGAGCAGGTCGAGCAACTCCTCCGCGACAAACATCGCCACGTGGAACTCGCCGAGCGCCTGCTGGAGATCGTGGAGTAACGACGCCCGCGAAATCCCCGCATGGCGCCCGTGAATGCCTTTGCTGAACGTACCGGATGGTGGCGACGCGCCACGGCTCCGTCGGTTCGGCAACCGTGCATCTCACACTACCGCTTCCCCTACCACCCTCCCTGCACGCCCGAGACCACTCCGTCGCCGTCCTTGGCCCGCTCGGCGGGCTTGCGGAACCAGTTCTTCAGCATCATGGCTGAGACCACGCCATCGGCGCACGCCGTCGCCAACTGCATCGCCGCCTGCTGGCGGCAGTCGCCGGCCACGAACACGCCCGGCATGGTCGTCTTCAGCGTCACCGGGTCGCAGGCGACGTACCCGGCCTCGTTCATCTCCACCGCGCCCCGCAGGAAGCCCGTGTTCGGCACCATCCCCACGAAGATGAACACGCCGTCCACATGAAGGTCCTCCGTCGCGTTGGTCGCCAGGTTTCGCAGCACCACGTGATCGATCTTCGTCCCCTCGGCCGTCGGCACGATCTGTTCCAGCGCGTACGGCAGCTTGATGTCCATCCCCTTCTCGGCCGCGAGCTTCTGCAGTTCTTCCACCAGCACCTGCTGTGCCCGGAACTCGGTCCGCCGATGGACCATCGTCACCTTGCGGCAGAACCGCGACGCCAGGTAGATGGTGTCCTCGACGGCCGTGTTGCCTCCGCCCACCGTGAGCACGTGCTTGTCGCGGTAGAACGCGCCGTCGCAGGTGGCGCAGTACGACACCTTGGTCGCCTGGCGCATCTGTTCCTCGCCGGTGACGCCGAGTTTTCGGTAGTCGCTGCCGGGCGTGAGGATGACGGCCCGCGCCGGGTAGCTCTTCTCGCCGCCGTTGATCTCGAGTTCCAGCAGCCCGTCGGCCCGCCGCGACAGCTTGGACACCGCTTCGTTGATCGCGATTTTGGCGCCGAAGTTCTCCGCCTGTTGGCGCTGCTGGTCGATCAGCTCGAACCCGCCGATCCGCACGATGCCGGGGTAGTTCTCCACCCGCTCGGTGAGCAGGATCTGCCCGCCCGGCAGGCCGTTCTTCTCGACGACCAGCGTGCGGTAGCGGTCCCGCGCGGCATACAGCGCCGCCGCCAGCCCCGCCGGCCCGCCGCCCACGATGATCACGTCCCAATCTGTTGATTCAGGCATAGCGCATCTCGCTCCATGGTTGGCGCCGGGAGTGTCGAGGGTTGTCAGGAGAGTGTCAAGTGTCGAGTGCGAGGCTGTCGAGTGCGAGCGACCGGGAAGGAAGAGGCCGGCCCGCTTCAGCGGCGTCGGTCCGGGAGCGTAACCGAAACAGGCGAGTGCCCCTTCCTCGACAGTTGACGCTCGGCACTTCTCCTCCGCCCCTACAGCTTGGCCGCCTCGGCCCAGCGCCTCTGCACTGCCGCCGCCGTCGACTGCTCCATCACCACCCCATCGCCCGTCTGCATCCGCAGCAGCGTTCCATCCGCCAACAGGTGCTCCGTCACCGGGGCCTTGTCCGCCGCCACCTGGTCGGTCGCCGCCACCGCCTCCAGCGTCCGCGAGCCGATGGTCACCTCGGCCTTGCCCTGCACCGTGAACGTCTGCAAGTCGAAATCGCCCCCGGCCGTCGTGAACGTCGCGAACCCGTACCCGGCCTGCACGTCCAGCGGTGCCAGCCGCGGCAGCAGCATCGCCATCGCGCGAGGCAGATACAGCGCCGCCATCGCCGCCGGAAGCGCCTTGTTCACCGTGCGCACCTTGTCGGCCACGATCCTGCACGCCACCGTGCCGTCGGACAGGCTGCCGCTTTCGTTCATCTTCCGCACCAGGCGGCCCTTCGCGTACACCTGCACCGACTCCTCCCACCGCTCCGCCTTGCGGTCGGCCGACGCCCACAGGTCCCGCTTCAGGTGCATCACCTGCCCGCCGCCGATGTCCAGCCGGGCGAACGTCTTCACCTCCACGCCCGCCGCCCCGTCGCGCTTCGCCTCGCCGCTGGCCACGCGCATGTACCCGATGTCCTCGCCCCCGCGCCGGTACAGGTACCACCGCGCCTCGCCCGCCGCCGCCTTCGACAACTTCTCCGCCGTCAGGCCCCCCAGCAGCGACCGGCCCCGCGCCAGGTTCGCCTGGCGCTGCTCCTCCACCGACTTCACATCCAGCAGCCGCAGCGTGCCCGCCGCCGCCGACCCGGCCGCGTCCAGGTGCTCCTTCATTCCCAGCGGGCCGGCGACGGCCACCACCAGGCTCGTGTTGGGGTCCACCACGACCCACGTCTCGCGCTGCCATCGCTTGGCCGCGTCGCCGCGTTGCGCCCGCACCTCCAGCGCATCATGCCCCAGCAACTTCGTCGGCTCGGCCGCCTCGACGCTGAACTCGCCGGTCTTCTCCAGCCCGCCCTTCACCGCGGCCGCGAAAGCCTTCATGTCGCCCCGCGCCGGCCCGCCCTCGCGGCGCACCGTCAGCGTCCACGATATCGCCCCCGTCTTCGCGTCGCGCATCTGCCACTGCACCAGCCGCGCCGGCGAGAACTCCCGCTTCTGTTCGGCTCCCAGCGGAGGACAGATCGAGAAGCCGTTCTTTGGATCAACGTACCGGTCGGCCAACTCAATGCCGGCCGACGCCGCCGATGACAGGCCCGCGACAACCAACGCCAGGACTGAACCGTGTACGCGCTTCATCTGTTGATGCACCTCATAGTCTCTATCGGCCAGCGAACCCACAAATCCTTTGGTGGGTTCTCAGAAACGACCGACGATGAGGAGGACGAGGAGGAGCGGAATGCCCCGGCCACGCGGGGCCGGGGCTTGGATGGGAGGGGCGAAGCAACCGGTGAGGAGCACGCGCGATCGGGTCGCTTCTCACCGATACCCGCCCCGACCCCGACGCGTGTCGGGATCGCACTGCCCGGGACAGGACTTGAACCTGCACTGGGTATAACCCAATTAGGCCCTCAACCTAACGCGTCTGCCAATTCCGCCACCCGGGCGAGTAAACCGTAACGATAATCCCCATCGCGGGAATTGTCAAGGACGGCGAACAGAACAGAACAACCGAACGACGGAACGACGGAGCATCTGCCGCCGGGCAGGCCGGTGAGCCTGGCCGGGCGCTACTGCCCCAGCAGGGCCTCGATGGCCGCCGAGCAGGCGCCCAAGGCGACGTGGGCGGAGCCGGGGGCGGCGCGAACGCCGCCCAACCACGCGCCGGGGTCCTTCGAGAAGTACGCCTCGCCGGGTTGGTAGATCATGCGGCAGCAGAAGCGGCGAGCCTCCAGCCACTGTGCCGACAGGCGGGCATGCTCGGCCGGGGCGGTGGCCGAGGCGCGGACCAACTTTGCCAGGCACACGGCGGCGGCGGCGGTCTCGATGGTGGAGGGCTGCTGGTCGGGCAGGACGAAGGCGCCGCGCTCGTCCGGCAAGGCGTCGGCACCGAGTTGCGTGAAGCGGAACCTGGGGTTCTGCCAGGGCGGCACGGCCGTCAGACCGGAGCGGAACGCCAGGGCGTGCTCGGCGGGCCAGTTGGCCTCGAACTGGGTGAGGGCCCCGCGGATGTCGGCCAGCCAGCGGGCGAATTGCCCATCGGTCTGCTGGACGCCGGTGAGG
>CAYWTX010000673.1:0-2674 GCA_964461295.1 uncultured Planctomycetaceae bacterium
CGGGAGTTCGTAATTGCAGTAGACACGACGGAAGTCCACCTTGAACCGTCGCAGCAGAGCCTCCTCGTCGGCCACACCCAAGTGCTGGATCAAAGCCTGGGTCACCTCCGGCATGGCAAAGTAGTTGGCCGGCGCACGGTCGGTCGGCTGATGGTTGAGCGTTGCGATGAATCGTTCCCGCGCAGTCATAGGCTTGCCTCCGAACGGTTGATAACTTCATCCTGGACGTTTTCCGGTAGCGTGGTGAAGTAGGCGCTGTACCCGCTGATGCGTACCGCCAGGTCAGGGTGCCGCTCCGGGTGCGCCTTGGCCTCGCGCAGCACCTCCGGGTTGACGATATTCATCTGCAGCACCGACCCACCGGCGGCGATGAAACGTTGGATGACCGGGACCAGGATCGCTGGCGGAAACGATCCCGGCGTGGCCGGAAGTTTCAGGTCAAGGACCGCGACGACCGGGTAATCGCGCAGGTCCAGCGGCTCAATGGCGCGCAACACCTGCCCGATGCTCGCGTCCTTGGTCATGGCCGACAGGCTCGGCCCCATGCCGGGCGAAAGGTATTCCCCGGCCCGCCGCCCGTCCGGAGTGGCCCCGGTTTTTTCGCCGAAATCCGTGAATGAACGGAAGGCAAAGAGACTCGCCTCATAGCGGCCGCCGCGCGAACTGGTTTCGCCATCCGCCACGCGGGCCAAATCAGCAAACACTTTTGCCGAAAAGTCGCGTATGACGGCGGCGTCCTGCCCGTACTTGGGCAGGCGCAGGAGTTCGGCGCGCAAGGCCTCGCACCCGGAATAGTCGGCCGCCAGCGCGGCCCGCAATTCCGCAAGGGTCAGTTCCCTGCGGAGATAGACCATTTCCCGGATCGCGAAAAGCGAATCGATCAGGGTGCCGATCCCGGTCAAGCCGACGCTGCCGGCATTGTAACGCGCCCCGCCTTGCGTGATGTCCCGCGCGTTGTCGATGCAATCCCGGATGGTGGAGGAGAGCAGCGGGCAGGGATTGTAGCGCCATCCTTCGCGTTCGGTGCGGTTACGCTGGGCGACATACACTGCCACGACACGGCGCAACTGGCCAAGAAACGCATGATAGAAATCGTCGAAGGTCGCGCACAAAGCGGCGTCGGCAATCTGCAACGATTCCAGCTCCGCGAACCACTTCCACCGTCCCGGGTCAAATCCCATCAGCAGCACCTGCAGCAGGTTCAGGTAGATTGTCGCCCGGCTGTTCTGTTCGGTATTTTCCAGGACATTTTCCTGGCAGCCGCCGCCGACATACAGCCGGCAGTCGCGGAGGGCCTTGCCCGCTTTTTCGTTCGCGGTGATGATTACGTCGTCATTGAAGATCGCCAGGCCATTCTGGCCGGAGGCTGCCAGTTCCGCGACGCGCAGCAGGTACGCCGCCGAATAATCCCGGCCGACGCGGGCGTGGAGCTTGGGATCGATCAGCCGCTGTTCGCGGTAGATTTCCAGGATGATTTCCGTCAGGGCGTTGAAAACCGGGCGACCGTCCGCATCACAGCCGCCAATGCCCACCGAGATATTGGTCCCAACATGGTTTCCATTGGCGTGGAGATCAAGACGTGTCGCCGGAAAGATGAGCAGGCACGCCAGCAGTTCCTTCGCGCCGTCGCGCGTCAGCGTGCCGCGGGCGACTTCCCGCTCGTAGAACGGCCACAGAATCCGGTCGAGGTGACCGAGCATGCTGATCCCGGAACCTTCCAGCGACTGCACGGTTTCTCGCATGAACAGCAGCGTGTTCACCGCCTCAAAAAAGGTCTCCGGCGGTTCGCCCGGAACACGGACGGCGGTTTGGGCGATGCGGGCCAGTCGCGCGCATACGGCCGGATCGTCTTCACCGGCCAGCATCCGCTCCGCCTCCGCGGCAAACCGGTCGGCGATCCTGAGCAGGGCGCGGTTCCCGGCAATGACGGCATCCAGAAAGTCGCGCTCGTTGTCGGAACTAGCCCGCGCCCGCCGCACTTCGGCCTGCCGAATCAGGCCGTTTAAACCAAACTCGAAAACGACGTCGTTCCCCAGGCAGAGGTGATTGTCATCCATCACCGGCCATCCCCACGACAACCCCCTTGCGCCGCACGTTCCATGCCAAACATTTCCCTGATCGGTAAGCTGCTCGGCGAACGGGGTGCCGCGCATCCACCCGCCGATACCGCCGCTGCCCAGGTCTGTCCGAGGCTTGCTCACATCGATCTCGAAATAGAAGGGAAACTGACGGAACACCTTTACCGGGCAACGTTCGGCCATCAATTCGTAGCCGGCGGCCTTCATGCGAAACGGCGACCACCCGGGATGCTGCGCGTAGATCTCATGCAAGGCCGCCTCCAACGCGGAAAGATTGGTCGGAAAGCTGGCGTAGTAGGCATCCAGTTCGCCCCGGACTAACGGCATCTGGATTTCCTGCCAGCGGGAAGATATGGTGTTAATTTGCGCCTCCCGGACATCCTCTTATTGACGTCCATGCGCGCAATACTACGGGAAATATCGGCGCACGGCCATGGACCGGGTTGATGTTTCGGATGGACGCTATTGACCTGAAAAAGGTCTGGCCGTAACGGTCCGAATCGGCCACGAATCACCCGCTGGTGACTCGCTTCCGGAAATGGGCCGGGCTCATGCCCTGGACACGCCGGAAGACACGGCTGTAGTGGTACGGGTCG
>CAYWTX010000674.1:0-9512 GCA_964461295.1 uncultured Planctomycetaceae bacterium
GCGAAGAGGGATGGAACTGGTCGCGCAATTCTCTCACAACCTCTGAGATAACACAGCCCAGGGCGTTGCCCTGGGCTGTCCTATGTCAGCCTTTCAGGCTGAAGAGCGGACGCCGGCTCACCTGGCAAGCGGGCAAAGCGATACGGTTCTTCGTTTGCCGTGTCTTGAGCGGTGCCCGAGTCCACAGAATCCCTGTGACGTTGCTACCGTGTCCAAGAAGCAAGGTTCTCGGCATCTCGGCGAGGCCCCCTGCTGCCGTGATGTCGTGCACGAACTCGGCTGCACGTCGGGGATCCCAAGGAATCCAAGCTTGACGCCTCGCTCAGAAGTCGCCGGAAGGCGGGTCTGGCGTGGCACGGGCGTCTCGCCCGTGTGTCCCACGGCCGTCCCGGCCGTGGCATGGCGCCTGTGGGCAGTGGCAGCAAGACACGGGCGGCACGCCCGTGGGACACATGGGCGAGATGTCCATGCCGCGCCTCCCGGCGACTCCTGAGGGAGGCGTCCGTATTGTATCCCCTGTGAAGAAGTGCTAGCCCGATCGCAGCCCTTACCCCTCAGCCCGGATGGCCGAGTGCACGTCCTTCAATGCGGGATACAGCGTCTGGAAGGTCTCGAAACGCCGGCGGTACGTGTCCGTCAGGGCCAGGTCCGGCTGGAAGACCTTGCCCGGGCGGTAGACGCGGGCGAAGGCGTCTGCCTCGTCTTTGTACAGCCCCACGCCGATGCCGGCCAGGATGGCCGCGCCCAGCGGGGTCGCCTCCTCCACGGCGGGGGCCTCGATGGCCATGCCGGCCATGTCCGCCTTGTTCTGCATCCAGAAGGCGTTTTCCGTGCCGCCGCCGACGGCGACGAGTTTCTCGGGGGGTGTGCCCAGGGCCTTGTCGATCCCGGCGACGATCTGGAGGAACTGGTAGTTGAGGCCCTCGACCATCGCGCGCAAGCAGTCGGCCTTGGAGGCGATGTTCCGCAGGCCGACGAAGGCGCCCATCGAGTCGGGGTCGGACACGGGGATCGTGCTGCCGGACATGTGGGGCAGGAACATCACGCCGTTGGCGCCGGGGGGCGATGCCGCCGCGGCCGCCATCAGCAGGTCCCAGTCGGCCTTGCCCTCGGCCGCGGCCCGCTGCTTCTCCTCGGCGCCGAACTGCTTGCGGAACCATTCGAGCATGTCGGCCGCGACGCCGGAGCCCATGGCCGCCCATTGCCCGCGGGCGACGTGCGAGTCGATCCACCAGCCCATGGTGCGGACCTTGTCGGTGAGCACCGGCTGCCCGATGGCCGCGACGACGATCTCCCACGTGCCGACGACGTCCAGCACGGCGCCGGGGCGGAACGCCCCGACGGGCAGGCAGCCGCAGAGGAAGTCGTGCCCCCCGAGCACGACGGGCGTGCCTTCGGGCAGGCCGGTGAGGGAGGCGGCCCGGGCCGTCACGCCGCCCAGGACCGTGCCGCTGGGGCGCGGCTCGGCCAGCAGCGAGCGCTCGATGCCGGAGGCGGCGAGCAACTCGTCGGAATACCGCCGCGTGCGCTGGTCCATCAGCAGCGTGTTGGAGGCCATGCTGTAGTCCGTGGCCCGCACGCCGGAAAGCATGAAGTTGACGAAGTCCTCGATGAGCAGCCACTTGTCGGCCTTGGCCATGACGGCGGGTTCGTGCTGCTTCATCCACAGGATGCGCAGTGCGGAGTTGATGGCCCAGACGGGGTTGCCGCTGATGGCGAACTGGCGAGCGGCGCCGATGTTCTCCAGCCACCACTTGTGCTGTGGCGCGGTGCGCGGGCAGTGCCAACTGATGAACGGATAGAGCCAACTGCCGCCGGCGTCGATGGGCAGGCCGTCCATGCCCATGCCGGTAACGGCCACGCCGCGGACGGCCCGCTTGTCGGGCAGACCGCCGAGCGCCTCGTTGAGGGCGTCGCACGTGCCGCCCCATATCTGCTCGGGCTTCCAGATCGCCCAGTCGGGGTGCTCGGGGTGCGGGTTGAACCGCTCCGTCGGGCGGGCCGCCTTCGCCACGGCCGAACCGTTGGTGTCGTAGACGACCGCCTTGAGACTGGTGGAACCGAGGTCGATGCCGACGAGGTAGTCCATCGCCTTGTCTCCTTTGCCGCGACGCGAAGCGAGCGATCGCGGCACAGCAACGGTTGACGTCGAGACCGGATTCTACCCGTGACGCCCCGGCCGATACACTCCCGGCTTGCCGTCAGCGAACGGCGAGCTCCGGATCGGCTTGCGGGAACGAGGCAACCAGGCACGAAGTCCGGGCCTGGCCTCGCCTCGCGGCCAGTGGCGTCTATCGCCTGTAGACCCTGTCGCGCCAGACGATCTCGCTTCGCGGGCGCAGCTTGAGCATCGCCTTGACCAGCACAGCGGCGGCCATGGCGCAGGCAACAGGGTACGTCAGGCCGTAGACCCAGCGCGACTTGAGGTGCTCGTAGAACCGCGCTGCCATGACAAGCTGGGCGAGCAGGCTCACCGTGCCGATGAGTGCGGCGGCCAGCCACCAGTCCTCCGGGGCGGCGCCGGCGGCGACCATGGCCCATCCGATTGCCGCGGTGGCGGCTGGGGTCAGGCCGCGGCCGATCAGGACCAGCAGGACCTTGGTCAGGCCCAGCATGCCGCGGAACGCGCCGACGAGAATCCGTTCCCAGCCACGAATGATCTGCGCCAGCGAGGCGTACATGTGAACGGTGAACAGGGCGGTGCTGGGGGCGACCCGAAGGACCAGCCCGTGCCCCTTGACCAGCCGGGCGATGTCCATGTCCTCGATGAGCGAGCCGCGCACGGCCTCGTGCGTGCCGATGGCCTCGTATGCGCTCCGGCGGATGAGCATGAACATGCCGTTGGCGAAGGCGGCGCGTGTCCGCGGATTGTTGACGCGGCTGGGGCGGAACCAGATCATCAACATGCCGGTCAGGACCGGCAGGAGGTAGCTCTCCCAGAACGTGTCGTACCGGTGCTCGGGCAGCAGGCTGAGCATGTCGGCCCGCGTGTCGATGGCGTGCTGCATGACCAGTCGCAACGTGCGAGCGCAGACCTGCTGGCAGTCGGCGTCGTGCATGAGGATCCACTCGCCGCTGGTCTGCTCGATGCCGCGCTGCATCGCGTGGTTCTTGCCGCACCAGCCCTCGGGCAGATGGTCGATGTCGATGACCCGGACGCGAGGGTCCTTTCCGGCGATGTCGCGAAGGATGCGCCCGGTGGCGTCGGTGGACCGGTCGTTGACGACGACCACCTCCAGGCGGGGATAGTCCTGCGCCAGCAGCGATGTCAGGCAAGCCTCGATGTTGGCTTCCTCGTCGCGAGCGGCGACAACGAGGCTGAGCGCCGGCCAGTTCCTCGCCGTCAGCGGGTAGTCGGCCGTCAGGTGGAACATCGCCCGCCACACGCGCAGGGCCAGCACGTTGCGGACGATCCATTCCAGGCCGACGCAGGCGGCCAGGAACGTCACGATGGCGGCGAATGTCAGCATTGTGCCCGCATCCTCGATGGCCTGTTCTTGCCGGCAACACGGCAATCGCCTTATTCTACCGGGCCATGGGCGTCGCCAATACCTGCTGCATCTGCGGAACTTCGGGCCTGGCCGAGGCCGATAAGGAAACGGCCTGCGTGCGGTCCAACGTGCGGGCGCTGCATACCCGCCGGTTTCCGGTCTGGCGGTGTCCCGTGTGCCGGTCCATCCACGCTTCCGACGCGGTAGACCTGGACGAGGCCTACCGGTCGTATCCCTTCTTCGGTCAGAAGCTGGACTTCGCTCTCCGCTGCGCCTATCGCAGGCTGACTCGCCGGCTCCGCCGGGCCGGCCTGCGGCCCGGGCAGCGCGTGCTCGACTTCGGCTGCGGCAGCGGGTTGCTCGTGCAATACCTGCGCGAGAAAGGCTACGACGCGGTGGGCTACGACCCCTACTCGCGCGACCACGGCGACCTGGCCCCCCTGGCCGGGCAGTACGACGCGGTCGTCGCCCAGGATGTCATCGAGCATGACGAAGACCCCTTGGCCGTGCTTGCCCGCCTGGACGGTCTGAGCCGCCCCGGCGCCTGGATCGCCATCGGCACGCCCGATGCCGCCGGCATCGACCTGGCGAGGGCGGGGGCGGCCGTCCACGCGCTGCACCAGCCGTACCATCGGCATATCCTGGCCCTGCCCGCGCTGCTCGATGCCGGCCGCCGCATCGGCTGGGGCGTGGAACGCACGTACCGGACCCCCTACACGAACATGCCCGTGCTGTCCCTGCCGCTGCTGCACTACTACATGCGGTGCTTCGACGGCACGATCAACGTTCTCTTCGAGCGCCCCATGAACAGCATGCGGCTCTGGCTGAGCCCCGAGACGGTCTTCTACCTGATCTTCGGGTACTGGCTCTGCGACGGCGCTGACATCGTGGCGATCTTCCGCAAGCCGACGGCGTGAAGCCCCGCGGCGCCCCGGCGATCACGCCTTCCTGCTACATGGTCTCGCGCCCGCGGGAGGCAAGTGGATGCGCACCTGGCCCGAAGCCTTCGCCTGTGGATCTGGAGCGATCCGACTGACATATCGCACCCCATCCACGTCTCAACTACAGATACGCGCCGAGGTCGCGCAGGCGGCCCCGGACTTCCGCGCCGTCCAGGTCGGCCGGGGCGCAGCCGCGCCGGGCCGCCAGCGCCGCGGCCATGCCGGCCGCCTGGCCCACGCTGCACGCCGGCGGCATCACGCGCATCGAACTGTGCACCGCGTGGTCCACCGAGATCGGGCGCCCGCCCACCGTCAGGTTCGCGATGCCCAGGGGAACGACGCATCCGTAGGGAATCTCGTACCACTCGCCCTCGGCCAGGCGCAGGTGTTCCGTGCCCGAACCGTCGGGGTTGTGGATGTCGATGGGGTAATGCACGCGGGCGACGGCGTCGGCGAACTTCGCGCGGCCGACGAAGTCCTCCTTCGTCAGGTAGGCCCGGCCGCGGACGCGCCGGGTCTCCCGCACGCCGATGTGATGGCCGACAGAATAGACCCACGCGTTCTCGAAGCCGCTGACGCGCCCGCGAAGGAAATCGAGATACTGCCGGAGTTGGCGGCGGCCCTCGATTTCCGCGGCGCTGAGCTCCTCGCCGCTGGTGCCGCTGTGGCGGATTACCCGCGTCGTGTTGAAGTGGATCACGTCCGGGCGGATCCAGTTGAAGATCAGCACGTCCTCGCGCGGGCAGTCGATCTCCCCGGCTGCCTTCGCCGCCAGGTACAGCCGCGTGATCTCGGCGCGGTCGGGCATGGCGGCGGCGTCGATGCCGCCGAGCTTGAAGCACAGCGTCATGGGCTGGCTGTGGCCGCTGGGACCGCCTTGTTCGATGGTGCATCCGGCCAGGGCGGCGAGGTCCGCGTCGCCGGTGCAGTCGACGTACTGTTTGGCGACCGCGGCAGAATAGCCCGACTTGCTCAGCACGACGAGGGCATCGATGCGCCCGTCGCGGACGAGCACGTCGGCCAGCCAGTGGTGGTACAGCAGGCGAGCGCCGGCATCGAGGCAGAGGTCCTCGGCCGCGAGCATGGCGGCGTCCTTGGAGACGTCCCGGTCGCCCTTTGCGGCGAGTTCGGGGTCGAGCGGCCGGGCGGCGTCGCCGGCGAGGTAGGCCCGCATGCGCTGGGCCCACTGGACGTAGACGGGGCGGTCGAGGCACTTGCCGGCGGCGTGATTGGGCATGAACGGGTGGATTTCGCCGACGGCGGCCATGCCGCCGAGAAAGCCGTAGCGTTCGACGAGCACGACGTTGGCGCCCGCGCGAGCGGCCGTCACGGCGGCGCCGATGCCGCCGGGCCCGCCGCCGACGACGATGACGTCGGCCTGTGCGACGACTGCGATGTCACGATCAACGGTGTAGCGGACGCTCATTTCCGGTTACTCCTCGCGAGCACAGTCTGCGTCGAGTCTGCCGTCACTCTTCCGGGCTCGCTCGCATCGATCCGGGATTCAGCTTCCTTTGCCCAGGCAGCGTCTACCGCGTCGTCAGCCTGCACGCCGAAGCTTCGGAAGAGCCTGTCGATCGACTCGCCCTTCCCGGCAGGGCTGGCGAACAGGCCCTGCCAGGACAACCTGTGCCGCCCTTGTCATTCCGCACCTCTACCTGATCCCAGCATAGTTCCATCAAGCCGGGCCGGTCAACTCTCGACAGGCGGGGGTGCGGGGCGTACACTGGGCGGCCATGAAGGATGAAAAGCGGAGTGAGATGTACCGCTATGAACGGCAGGTGAGCTTTCCGCCGCTGGGCCCCGACGGGCAGCGGCGGCTTTCGGCCGGACGCGTGCTGGTCGTCGGCGTCGGCGGGCTGGGCAGCCACGTGGCGGAACTGCTCGCCCGCGCGGGCGTCGGTTTCCTGCGCATCGTCGATCACGACCGCGTCGACGAAACCAACCTGCACAGGCAATCGCTGTATGATGAGGCCGACGCGGCCGCGAAGCGGCCGAAGGTCCAGGCCGCGGCAGCGCACCTCCGGCGGATCAACTCCACGGTGCACGTGGAGGCGGTGGCCGAGCGGTTGGGCGCGGAGAACGTGGCGGAGATGGGCGCGGGCGTGGACCTGATCGTGGACGGCACGGACAACTTCCCGACGCGGTTCATCGTCAATGATTTCGCGGTGAAGGCGGGCGTGCCGTGGGTCTTCGGCGGCGCGGTGGGGGCCGAAGGGCAGGTGATGACGTTCCTGCCGCCGCGTCGCCCGTGCCTGCGGTGCGTGCTGGATTCGCCGCCTCCGGCGTGCGTGGACCCGACTTGCCGAGCCTCCGGCGTGCTGGGCCCGGTCGTCGCGGCCATCGCGGCCGTGCAGGCCGCGGAGGCGATGAAGGTGCTGTGCGGATCGCCCGAGGCGGCCAGCCCGTACCTGCTCAAACTGGACCTGTGGGCCAACACGGTGCAGCGGCTGGAGGCGGAGCGTTCGGCGGTCGCGGTGAACTGCCCCTGTTGCGTGGGGCGAAGGTTCGAGTATCTTCATGCCTAGGCGCCGGCGGCGGCTAGGATGAGGCAGGTTTCCTTGGTCGGAGACAGCCGGTCGCCGGGGACCGGCTCGGCTACTTCCGCGTACGAAAGGCAGGCAGCCATGGCCGGGATATGCCAGGACGTCACAGGGGCCATCGGCGGCACGGCGCTGGTGAGGATCGCCAGGATCATCCAGTCGCCGGCCGCGGTCGTCGGCAAGCTGGAGTCGCGCAACCCGATGGCGTCGGTGAAGGACCGGATCGGCCTGGCGATGGTCAAGGCCGGCGAGGCCGACGGGCACGTCAGGGAAGGCACGACCATCGTCGAGCCGACCAGCGGCAACACGGGCATCGCGCTGGCGTTTGTGTGCGCGGCCCGCGGGTACAAGTGCATATTGACCATGCCGGATTCGATGAGCATCGAACGCCGCAAGGTGCTCAAGGCCCTGGGCGCCGAGCTGGTGCTCACCCCGGCGGCCAAGGGGATGACCGGCGCGATCGAGGAGGCCGAGCGGGTGGTGCAGTCCACGCCGAACTCGTTCATGCCGCAGCAGTTCAACAACCCGGCCAATGCGGAAGCCCACCGGCGCACGACGGCCGAGGAGATCTGGGCCGACACGAACGGGCAGGTCGACATCTTCATCTCGGCCGTGGGCACGGGCGGGACGATCACCGGCTGCGCCGAACTGCTGAAGTCGCGCAAGCCCTCGGTGCGCGTGGTGGCGGTGGAACCGGCCTGCAGCCCGGTGCTGTCGCAGAAGCTGGCTGGCGAGCCGTTGAAGCCCGCCCCACACAAGATTCAAGGCATCGGCGCGGGGTTCATCCCCAAGGTGCTGCGCATGGACCTGCTCGACGAGGTCGTCCAGGTGACCGACAACGACTCCATCCAGATGGCCCGCCGGGCGGCCAAGGAGGAGGGGCTGTTCGTCGGCATCTCCTCCGGGGCGGCCCTCGCGGCGGCCGATCAGGTGGCCCGGCGCCCCGAGAACGCGGGCAAGATGATCGTCGTCATCCTGCCCAGCTTCGGCGAGCGGTATCTCAGCACCGTCCTGTTCGAGAACCTGTAGTCCGCGGCGCCGCCCCAAGCCCGGGGACGGCGGCCGCCGGGACGCACCAGCCATGCACCGAACTTCGCCCAGACGCTTCGTCGACCTGCACACTCACACCACCGCTTCCGACGGCACCGACCGCCCGGAAGAACTGCTGCGATTGGCCGACGTGCAGGGCCTGGCCGCCGTCGCCATCGCCGACCACGACACCGCCGACGGCCTGGACGAGGCGGCTGCCGCCGCCGCAGCGTTTCCCGCACTGCGCCTGGTGAACGGCGTGGAGATGTCGGCCGTGTTCGACCCCGGCACGATGCACGTTCTGGGCCTGGGCGTGGACAGCCGCTCGGCGCGGTTGCGGGCGCTGATGGATCGCCTGCGGCAGGCGCGGGACGAGCGGAACCCCAGGATCATCTCTCGCCTGAAGGCCCTGGGCTTGCGGATCGACATGGACGACGTGCTGGCGACCGCGGCCGAGCACGACCCAGGCCGGGCGCGGCGGATCGTCGGGCGGCTGCACATCGCCGAAACCCTCAAACGCAAGGGGTACGCCAGCGACACGAAGGACGCCTTCGACCGGCTCATCGGCAAGGGGCGCCCGGCGTTCGTCGACAAGGAACGCGTCTCGCACGCCGAGGCGATGGAGTGCATTCGCGCGGCCGGGGGCGTGGCGATCCTGGCGCACCCGGTGCAACTCAGACTCGGCCACGGCGAGGGCGCCCAACTGGAGCGGCTGGTGCGGTCCATGAAGGACCAGGGGCTGGACGGCATCGAGGTGTACCACAGCGACCACAGCGACGAGCAGACGAGGGCATACCTGGACCTGGCGCTGCGGCTGGGGCTGCTCGTCAGCGGCGGGTCGGACTACCACGGCGCGGCCAAGCAGGCGCATCTGGGCTGCCCGCGCGTGTCGGTGGGCATGGTCGACGAACTGCTGGAGCGAATCAGCTAGGGTCCGTCACGAAGTAACCTGAGCAAGCCAGTCTTGGTGGCACAGCTTTCCAAGCTGTGCAGCACAGGTCGGAGACCTGTGCCACCTGGGAAACGTGAACAAGCTATTTCGTGACGGCGCCTTAGCGAGTGCGGTTGCGGCCGCGTGATTGCCCAGTGTGCCGACGGTGACGAGCAGGACCCCGGCGGTTCGCAACGGCTGAAGCCTCGCATCAACTTTGGCGCCTCCCTCGGAGATTGTGAAAGAGCTGCGGAAGCGGCCCTCCTCCCTCTTAGCCCCAATACGGTTCAGTTGACGGACCCGAAGGCAAGAAGGGCTCATGCTCGAAGCGGTTCTGAGCCGGAAGAACAAACAGCGGTTCGGGCCGCTACGGGGGTCTTTCGGACACTGTAGCACCTTTATTGCCGTTTTCTTCAGCCCAACGGGCTGATGGAACAAAGCCCAGGGCAACGCCCTGGGTGCCAGAACATCAATGAACAAGCCCTGTAAGGGCGGCAGAACCGCACGGAACCATTTCCTTCGCCCTTTCAGGGCTTGATCTTGGGGGCCATGGGTACCCAGGGCGTTGCCCTGGGCT
>CAYWTX010000675.1:0-8011 GCA_964461295.1 uncultured Planctomycetaceae bacterium
CCCTGCAGCGCCGCATTGCCCTGGCCAATCCTCTTCTGGGCGACTGCGATCTCCTGGTCTGCCAGCGTGCCAACGCCGGACTTGATCCTGCGCACATTGCCTCCCAATACAAACTTGTCGGAGGCAATCCCCTTTCGGGACTCTTCCGCCTCAGCGGGTACCGTGGTGATCTGCCGGTCATGAAAGAAATCCTGCAGGGCGCCACATTGCCCCAAGGGAGACTGTCCGGCCAACCGTTGGATGCCGCCGCCCGCGCCATGGCAGAACTTGGCCCGGGAAACTTCGGCTGGCCCGATCTTTCTCACGATGGGAGGCAGATCGTCTTCGCCTGGAAGGAATCTGGTAGCTGCAACCATGGTAAAGAAAACACTATCGCCTACTACAACGGGACTGGCACGTCCCAGTTCTCTCGTGAACGCTGTTACCACATCTTTGCCTTCGACCTGGATTCGCCGGTCGCCGACCGCCTGCGCATGCTGACCGATGGTTCGGGCAACGATGCCCATCCCAGTTACTTGCCGAACGGACGTATTGTTTTTCTTTCCGACCGCCGAGGTGGAGTTGAACGGTGTGGCGGACCACCGAGAGCCACCAGACTGAACTCCATGAATCCTGACGGCAGCGATCAGGTTCCCCTTTCGTTCCACGAAACTTCGGAGTTTTCGCCGGCAGTTGACCGTGACGGAAAGATCATCTATGGCCGCTGGGACTACATTGATCGTGGTGACTGCATTGCCCACCACCTTTGGACCTGCTGTCCCGACGGCCGCGATCCACGCGCCGCGAATGGGAACTATCCGGAGGGAACTCGCGCAGAAGCGGATTATTGTCGGGTGGTTCGTCCCAACGCCGAAGTTGAAATGCAGGCTATCCCCGGCGATCACCGCCTGATGGCCGTCGCCGCCGCACATCATGTCCTCGGTCATACCGGCAGTCTCATTGTCCTTGACTTGAAGCAGCCTGACGATGACTCCATGAGTCAGGTGCGCCGGTTCACTCCGGACATTGGTTTCCCGGAAACCGGTGAAAGCGTCAAGGGGCAGAATCCCAGTGGCGCCCAACCTCTGGCCTGTCCCTGGCCGCTGAACATCAACTTCGCTCTGGCCGGTTCCGATCGCGGGGCGGTGTTGGTGGACGCCTTCGGCAATCAAACGCTCCTTGTCTCCACCGCCTTCCCGACCCGCGAAATCATCCCCCTGCGTGCGCGCCCTCGACCGCCGGTCATTCCCAACCAGACTGCCGTTGGCCATGCACCGGGAGACGGGGTTAATGCCAGGGAGATTCCCAAGACCGGCATGTTCACACTCATCAATGTCTATGACAGTCTCAAGCCCTGGCCCAGGGACACCACCATCACCGCGTTGCGCATCGTGCAAATCTATCCGAAGAGTAACACAACATGGGCGAGCCGACCTCAGGTGGGCGTCGCAAGCGAAACCCTGGTGCGCGGACTGGTGGGAACGGTGCCGGTTGAGTCCGATGGCAGCGTCCGCTTCGAGGCGCCCGCCAATCAACTGCTCTATTTCCAGGCCCTTGACGCCCAGGGACGGGCCGTGCAGACCATGCGTTCGGGCACCTACCTCCAGCCAGGCGCGCAGGTCACCTGCCTGGGTTGCCACGAACCCAAGCATCAGGCGCCGCCGTTCCGCCCACAAACGCCCCTGGCGTTGCGCCAACCCGTCCGTCAACCCACAATTGGACCTTCCGGCAGCAATCCTGTTTTCTATCCCGCCCTCGTGCAGACTGTCCTCGACCGCCAGTGCGTATCCTGCCACACCAAGACGCGCCAGGAGACGGCAACCGGCAAGAAGATGCCGCCGGATCTTTCTCCCACGCCCTGCGGCGTCCAAAAGGCGGGTTGGATCAACGGCACCACCGACAGGAGTGTCGGCAAGTTGCCGGATGTCTTCTACTCTGGACAGGGAGCGACCACCTGTTGGACCGTCTCGTACAACTCCCTTGTCCAATACACCGGCAAGAACTTCGGCGGCAAACCGATCTATTACGAGGGCCGCACCACGCCGGGTTCATTCGGCGCCCTCAATTCCAAGCTGTATCCTCTCCTGGCCGACGGCAAACACCATGGCGTCAAGTTGAGCGCCGAGGACATGCAGCGGCTGGCAATCTGGATGGACCTCAACAGCAACTTCCTGGGCCATTACCTCTTCACCGAGGAGCAGTCCCGCGGCATCCTGCCGGCAATGCCGCCAACCGAATACTTCGACACCTCCGACCATCCCGAAGCCCGCATTCCCATCACGCCCAAAGCAGAGGCCAAGTAGAGGATTCGTCATGCAATACCGCCGCTTTGGCCGACTGGATTGGGACGTTTCGGTACTGGGTTTCGGCTGCATGAGGCTGCCGACGGCCAGCCACTCGTACGGCGCGGATATTCTGGAAACCGAAGCCGCCGCGATGCTCCGTCGCGCCATTGACTGCGGCGTGAACTACGTGGATACGGCCTATCCGTATCACGGCGGCGAGAGCGAGAAGTTGCTGGGACGCGTGTTGGGCAACGGCTACCGCGCCAAGGTCAAGATCGCGACGAAGTTCCCCACATGGCTCGCCAAGGACCCGTCGGACTTCGACCGATACTTCAACGAGCAACTGCAGCGCCTCCAGACCGGCTGCATCGACTTCTACCTGCTGCACGGTCTGGACGTGGAATCGTGGCCCCGTTTGAGGGACATGGGCTTTCTCCCATGGGCGGAACAGCAGCGTGCCGCGGGGCGCATCGGACACCTGGGTTTCTCGTTTCACGACAAATGCCAGGTCCTCAAGGAGATCGTGGACGGATACGACGACTGGACCGTCTGCCTCATCCAGTACAACTACATGGACGCCGAAACCCAGGCCGGGCGCGCCGGCCTCGAATACGCCGCCGCCAGAGGCCTGGCCGTCGCGGTAATGGAGCCGCTGGCCGGCGGACGCCTGACCCGTCCGCCCCCGGCCGTCGAGCGCCTCTGGGATTCGGCTCCCCGCAAACGCACGCCCGCCGAGTGGGCCCTGCATTGGGTCTGGGACCAGCCGGAGGTCTCGGTTGTCCTGAGCGGAATGGGCACCATGCGGCAACTCGAGGCGAACCTGGCGGCCGCCGAGTCCTCGCGGCCCGGGTTGCTGACGGCTTCGGAAGCGCGGGTGATCGCACAGGTGCGCGACGAGTACAGGCGGAGTTGTCCGGTTGCCTGCACCGAGTGCGAGTATTGCCTGCCGTGCCCGCACGGGGTGAACATTCCGCGCAACTTCCGCATCTACAACGACGGCGCCATGTACGGCGACGCGACGACGGCACGCGGTTGGTATGCCAACTGGCTGAAGGAAGGCGCGCGGGCCGAGGCCTGCCAGGCGTGCCGCGATTGCGAGCCTCGATGCCCGCAGCGCATTCCCATTGCCCAGTGGATGTCTCGCCTGCGCGAGGTTCTGGCCGAAGGCCAACCATATCCGACCGGGGTGGGGGCCTGGCCGGCAAACCTGAACCGAACCTACGACAAGAAGAAAGGGAAGGCGTCCGATGCTCCATGAGTCCGCCTTGCTGCCGCGAACTCCGGCTACCCGTGCGGTTGCTCCGGCTGGTCGCCCGACCAGTTGGCTGTGCATAGGGGTCCTGTCCGTGGTCTTCCTCTGCCTTGAGTGCGGTTGCGCGACTCCGCGAGGACCGGGCGGCGCCAACCTGGCCCAACCGCGGCCGGGCGAGGAACACCAGTTCCTCAGCCTGAACCACCAGCCCGTTCGCGTGGGCCAGTACGACTGGCCTCAATGGATGGGCTTCAGCCGCGACAACGCCAGCCTCGAGACCAATTGGCGGACAGACTGGTCGGTCAATCCACCCAAGGTCCTCTGGCAGAAACAGATCGGAGCGGGCTACTCGGCCGTGTCCGTGTGCGAGGGCTTCGCCTACACCATGGGCAACGCCGACGGCAAGGACGCGGTCTGGTGCCTCGACGCCGAAACGGGCAAGGAGGTCTGGTGCTTCCGCTACCCGTGCCGGCAGGGCGCATGGCCGGGGCCCAGGGCGACGCCCAATGTGCAGGGCGGACTGATCTGCACGCTCAGCCAGGAGGGAGTCGTCTACTGCCTCGACGCCCGGTCGGGCAAGCCGCTCTGGCGGCGGGACCTGGGCGGATACATACGCTACAAGGCCCGTGGCTGGGAATGGGGCGCATCCCCCTCGCCGCTGGTGTTCGGCGACCTGGTCATCGTGGACCTCGGCACGGTGGTGGCGATGGACCAGCGGACCGGACGGGTGCGATGGACCTCCGGCAACCATGAGACGGCCTTCGTCTCGCCGACGACGATGCTTCGCGGCATGGACGTGTGCCTGGTGGTGCTCAACGGCTGGGGGTTACGCGTGCTCAACCCGTTGGACGGCAAGGAGTACGCCAGCCGCGAGTGGAAGGGCAGCGGCATCAACGTGGCCACGCCGTTGATCGCAGGCAACCAGATCTTTCTGACGACCGGCTACGGGGTGGGCTGCTCGCTGATGAAGTTCGAGGGCGACCGGCTCAGCGAGGTGTACAACAGCAAGGTTCTGTCGTCGCAGATTCACACGCCGGTTCTCCACGACGGGCACGTGTACGGCTTCCACGGGAACGTTGCGTTGAACGCGCCGGGCGAGAACGTCCGCGGGGCGCTGAAGTGCATCGAATTGGCCACGGGCAAGGAGAAGTGGGCCAAGGCCGACCTCGGCTACGGCGCGGTGACCAGGGCTGGCTCCAGGCTCATCGCCTTGACCGAACGCGGGCTACTGGTGGCAGTTGAGGCCACGCCCGACGGCTTCAAGGAACTGGGGCGCTGCCAGGTGCTTCAGGGCCGTGCCTGGACCATGCCTGTGCTCGCCGACGGGCGGATCTACTGTCGCAATACGCCGGGCGACCTGGTTTGCCTGGACGTGTCTGCCCCGGCCAAGTGAAAGCCGCGGGAACTCAGGACGCCCGGTGCTGTCCCCCTGTCCCCCCGAGAAACCCCGTCCCGGATACAACAAGCGTAACACTTCACCATTCTGCAACGGAACCGGCCAGAAGAGATTCCCATGGTAACTCAACAAGATGCTTGCGCCAGGTCGCGCTGCGCGGTATGGCAGAGGAATGGACGAGGAGATTCGCACGGATGCCCAAGTCGCCACGCTGATCGCCGCGGTTCTGGAAGGAAGGCTCACGGATGAGCAGGCTGAGGAACTGGCGGCCCTTCCCTCCCCCGCGTCGGTGGGTCTCCCCCTCGCTTGGATTTCGTGCTACGATTGCACGAACCATGGAGACCAAGAAATGAACCGCCTTCTCCTGTCCGCAACCGTCGCTCTGGGCGCACTGTTCACGCTCGCGCCGAACAATGCCTTCGCCTGGCACGCCAAGACGCACGCGGGCGCCACACACCTTGCCCTCCAGGCCGCGGGCAAGGACTTGCCGCCGTTCCTCGCCGCCGGGGCCGGCGCCGTCGCGCACTGCTCGCTCGATCCGGACCTGTTCACCCGGCCCATCGGCCCCGAGCCCCTCAACAGCGCCGAGGCCCCCGAACACTACTTCGACGTCGAACTGCTCAAAGGCGCCCCCGTTCCCGCCGGCCGCAAGGAGTTCATCGCCTGGTGCGCCAAGGCGAACATCGAGCCGCAGAAGATCGGCCTGCTCCCCTACTGCGTGACCGAGTGGACGCAACGCCTGACGGTGGCCCTGGCCGAGCACCGCACCGACCCCAACAACCCGCACGTGCGGGCCAAGTGCCTCGTTTACGCCGGTCTGCTCGCCCACTACGCCGAGGACCTCGGCCAGCCGCTGCACGTCACCATCCACTGGGACGGGCGAGCCAAGCCCGACGGTTCCTCGCCGCGCAGCGGCATCCACGCCCGCCTCGACGCCCTGCCCGGCAAACTGAAGCTCGACCGCGCCGCGCTGCTGCGCGACATCAGGCCCGCCCCGCTGGCGTTGGAACCCCAGCGACCGGGGGCGATGGGACATCCCCTGCTCCAGGGCGTGCTCGCCGAGGTCCGGCGCAGCCACGCGCTGGTCGCCAGGGTCTACGCGCTGGACGCGCTGATCCCCGCCGCTGACGCCGCGCTGGAGCCCAATTCGCCCGCCGCCCCGTTCGCCGCCGAACGCCTGAAGGCGGCCGCGACGTTCACGGCGTCGCTGTACCTGACGGCGTGGCGCGATTCGCAGGCGATCAAGTTGCCGACGTGGTGCAAACGGGAGGAGTGACGGGAAGCGTCGGGTGTCAGGTGTCAGGTGTCAGGAAGCCCCGGTACTCTCGCTGTCGGGTCTCACGGCGCCCGGCCCTCGGTTTTCGGCGCCCCGTATGCCCCCACAATCTCGCCCTTGCGTCTCAAGAACGCCTCCACCACCCTCGGGTCGAAGTGCCTGCCCGATTCCTGCTCCAGGATCCCCAGTGCCACCTGCCGCGGAAACGCCTTCTTGTAGCACCGCTTGCACACCAGGGCGTCGAAGACGTCCGCGCAGCCCACGATCCGCCCCGCCAGCGGGATGTCCTCGCCCGCCCAGCCGTTGGGATACCCGCCGCCGTCCCACCGCTCGTGGTGCGACAGGGCCACCTCGCGGGCCATCGCCGTCAGCTCGTTCTTCGGCTCGCCGAGGATGCCCGCGCCGATCAGCGCGTGCCGCTCCATCACCCGCCGCTCCTGCTCGTCCAGCGGGCCTGGCTTGAGCAGGATGGCGTCCGGGATGCCGATCTTCCCGATGTCGTGCATCGGGCTCGCCCATCGCACCAACTCCGTCTGTCGCGTGTCCAGCCCCAGCTCCTCGGCCAGGACGGCGCTGGTGCCGCTGATTCGCCGCACGTGCTCGCCCGTGTCGTCGTCGCGATACTCCGCCGCCACCGACAGCCGCATGATCGTCTCCAGGTGCGCCTGCCGGAGTTGCTCCTGGAGCTGGTGGTTGTGGAGCGTGACCGCCGCCATGGCCGCCAGCGACCGCACGCCGTCACCGGGACCTCCGAAAGACGTGACCGTGCCGTCGGCCTCGACGTGGTTGATGAGTTGCAGCACGCCCACGCAATGCCCGTCGGGGCACGTCAGCGGCAGCGCCAGAACGCTGCGCGTGCGGTAGCCCGTCGCCGAATCCAGCCGCCGGCAAATGCGGTACGGCGCCCCCGACGGCAGATGGGCCGCGTCAGGCAGGTTCACCGCACGGCCTGTCATGGCCACGAACCCGGCCAGCGACTCCGCCGTGATCGGCAGCTCGCGGTCGAGCAGGTGCTGATGCACGGCCGACATCTCCATGCGGTCGTTCTGGGCCGCCGCGAACCGCAACCGCTCGTCCTCGACGGTGTAGAGCGTGCCGGCCTCGGCCGCCACCAGCCGTCGGGCCTCGCGCAGGATGACGTCCAGCATGCGGCGGCGGTCCGGCACCGTGGTAAGGTTCACCCCGACGACCAGCAGGCTGCGGAGCACGCACGCTTCGCTTTGCACGGCAATGTCAGCCACAAAGTTCACCCTGACCGCACCGACGCCCCCACTGTCATCGGCACAGGACAAGGCGATGATGAGTATTGACCGCCGAACCTGCCTGTCGGCAAGGGTGTGTCGAAGGCCGAAGGCGGAGCATGCGCGACGGCGAGGACACCGAACGTCGTGAGATAAGGGGAAGAGCCGGAAGCAGAAACGCTTCCGGCTCTTCCTTTGCGTTCGACGTTTCTGTCTCCGGCTTCTACCGCACGAACAGCATCTCCTGATACGTCGGCAGCGGCCAGTACGTGTCGTCCACCATCAACTCGAGCCTGTCGCCGATCTTGCGCAGCTCGGCCATCGCCGGCAGCACGACGTTCCGCATGTGCCTGGCCTTGGCCAGCACATCGCCGTGGGCTTCCGAAGCGATCGTCTTGTCCAGCTTGAGGGCCGCCAGACGGAAGCTGTCCGCCGCATCCACCAGTTCCTTCAGCAGGTCGCCCTGGGCCTTGCTGCTCACGCCGGCCGCCTTTGTCGTCGTCAACGCCGCGGCCACGTCGTGCTGGTACTTCAGCGCCGCCGGCAGGATCATCGTGTGCGCCATCGTCGATGCCGTCAGCG
>CAYWTX010000676.1:0-10589 GCA_964461295.1 uncultured Planctomycetaceae bacterium
CTCGACAGCAGCGCCAGGCCCGCCAGGCCCGTCATCGCCGCCGGGTACGACCGCCCGCCATAGTTGGCAGGCACGCTCCCGTCGGGCTGCTGCGTCTTGGCCAGGTAGTCCAGCCCCTTCAGGACCGACTTGACGATCTGCTCGTCCACCAGCTTCGGCAGGCGCGACGAGTCCGCCTCCTCGGCCGGCACGGTCGGCCCGCCGCAAGTGCATGCCGCCGCCAGCAACCCCGGCAGCCAGATTCTACGCGACAATCCGGTCATGGCACGTCCTGGACCACCCTTCGCTTCCTTCAACCTCCTCCGCCACGCGCCGGCCCTTCATGGTTGCGTAAACCGTGTTCACGCTTGCGACAAACGCGGCCATTTCCCTCGCGACAATTCACCCCGTTTGCGGGCGAGGCGTTTCGGAAGCGGAGAGCAATGGTCGATGCCAAATGAGAAACGCCACTAACCCGGTGGGCGGCTTCGCAACGCAACAGAGCCGTCCCTTAGGGACGGTCGGGTGCGAATGAGGGACCGTTCGCGACAGCGGGGCGGGATGCAAGCGGTCCGGCACGCGGGGCGGGATGGAAGCGGTCCGGCACGCGGGCCGGGATGAAAGCGGTCCGGCACGCGGGGCGGGATGGAAGCGGTCCCTGGTCCGCGGGCGACCGTCCCTAAGGGACGGCTCTGATGGGATTTCGCGAACTGGGTATCCACTTGACTCAACCGGGGCTCCGGCGTGGCATGGGCGGGACGCCCGCTCTCCCCGCCCGGATCGCCCCCGAGCCAGCCCCCTCTGGCGGCGTTGCCGAGGTGCGTCAATCCCTAGGGTCCGTCACGGAATAACCTGAGCAAGCCAGTCTTGGTGGCACAGCTTTCCAAGCTGTGCAGCACAGGTCGGAGACCTGTGCCACCTGGGAAACGTGAACAAGCTATTTCGTGACGGCGCCCTACCGCCGTCGGGGCCGGCACAGGATCTTCGCGACGGTCTTCGCAAGCGTCCGCGAACTGAACGGTTTGATGAGCAGGTTGACTTCCGGCGGGACCACACCGTGCCCGGTCAGCATCCCGCCCGTGTGGCCTGAAACCATCAGGACCCGGCCGCCCGGGCGGACCGCCAGGAAGTGCTTGGCCAGTTCGGGCCCGCTCCAGCCGGGCATCACCACGTCGGTGATGAGCAAGTCGATGCTGCCCCGTACCGACTCGATCACCGCCATGGCTTCCTGGGCGCTGCCCGCCGCCAGGACGGCGTACCCGCACTCGCCAAGCGTCTCCACCAGGATTCGCCGGATCGCTTCCTCGTCCTCGACTACAAGGACGGTGCCCGATCCCCGCCGAAGGTCGCGCGTTTCCGGGCACTGCCGGGCCGATCCGGCCGCGTCCTCGACCGCGGGGAAGTGGAGCCGGAACCTCGTGCCATGCTTGAGCTGGCTCTGGACCTCGATGAACCCGCAGCTCTGGGCGACGAACCCGTGAACCATCGCCAGGCCCAGCCCCGTGCCTTGCCCTACGGGCTTGGTGGTGAAGAACGGCTCAAAGATGTGCCCCAGCGTTTCACGGTCCATCCCCGCCCCGTTGTCGCTGACCGTCAACACGACATGCCGCCCTGCCGATGCGCCGACGTGCTGCCGGACGAACTCCTCCTCCAGCACGACATTCTCGATCTCAATTGTCAGCTGCCCGCCCTTGGGCATGGCGTCCCGCGCGTTGAGAACCAGGTTCAGCAACGCCTGCTGGAACTGGCCGGTGTCCACGCGGATGCTCCACAAGCCGTCACAAGACAGGATCGACGTCTTGATGTCTTCGCCAAGCGTCTGCGCCATCGACTTCATCATGTCGCCGGTCGCCGAGGTCACATCGATGACCTCGGGCCGAAGGACCTGCTGGCGACTGAACGCCAGGAGCTGTCCCGAGATGGCCTCGCACCGCTCGGCCGCCTTCAGGATCTGCTCCATCGGCTCCCTTCCCGCCTTCCCGACCAGCGAGCGCCGCAGCAACAGCTCCCCGTACCCCTTGATCACCATCAACTGGTTGCGGAAGTCGTGGGCCACGCCCCCGGCCAGTTGCCCGATGGCCTCCATCCTCTGCGCCTGAGCGAACTGTTCGCGAAGATTCCTCTGCTCCGTGATGTCGTCAAACGTCGCGTACACCTGATAGGGCTGACTCTCGCCCGCCCGGAACTGCGGCACGGCGCAGACGCTGATCCAGACATACGACTTGCGCCGCGGGTTGAGCACGCCCATGATCACATCGCGCACTTCTTTGCCGGTCCTCAGCGAAACCATGGACGGGTGTGTCTCGTCGGCAAAGTCCGACCCATCCTCATGGACCGCGCGCCAACGCCGGTCGTTGGGCGCGCGTCCCTGCGACTGGTCAAGCGACAGACCCAGGATCCGCTCTGCCGCCGGGTTCGCCGAGACGATCCTGCCGCTGGCGTCCAGATAGATCACCCCTTGCGCCATGGTATGGAACAGCGTGCGGTACTTCTCTTCGCTCTCCCGCAATGCCTCGGCCCGTTTGAGGTAGGTGATGTCGCTCATCGCCACATGGATCGCCGGGCCCGCGCCCCCTTCCCCGGACTCCTGGCCCCGCCGGTCCTGCCGGAGACTGTCCAGGTGGGCATCGAAGCTGGAACCATCCGCCCGTCTGAGCGTCAACTCGCAGGTCTGCTTCTCGGCCGAGTGCAGCACGCTCACCAGATGCTGGTCCCACTGGTCGCGGCCCTCGGGCGCGACGAACCGTCCAAGCCCGCGCCCGACCAATCTGGGCCGTTCGCCCCCCAGCATCGCCGCGCCGGCGAGGTTCACCTCCGCGATCCGCCCTCCGGGCGTGAGCGTGAAGTACCCCGCCGGCGCAAAATCGTACAGGCCCAGGTACTTGTCCCGCGACTCCTCCAAGGCCACTTGAGCTCGCTTGAGTTCATCGTTCTGCATCTCCAACTCGACCTGGTGAACCTGGAGCTCGTGGAGGAGACTCTCCGCGGCCCTCCCGCTCGCCTCCCCCCGCGGGATCCGGGCGAGTTTCTTCTCGGCGGCAGCCCTCAGCCCCCGCGCGGCAGGCACGCCATGGCCCAACGGCCGGCGGCCGCGATTCCCATCCCCCCGGCGCTTCTTCTTCTCGCTCATCGGCTCCTTCCCTTCCCCTGGCCGCCCGCCTCCGCGGCGGGCGAATGGCCCGTGACGTCCTGCATCGCCAGAAGAATCAACGGCGCCTGGCCCGTCTGTCCCGCGATGCGCCGGGCATTGAGCAGCAGCTTCCTGCGCCCGATGGAGGCGAACTCCTCCTCCACCACCACGTCCTCAAAGCTCGTGTCACGCGGCAGGATCGTCTCCAGCAGTTCCCGCAGGCGGGGAATGTCCCACTGGCGGTCGCCCAGTTCATAGAAGTGGCGCCCGACGGTGTGCTCCTGGGCGACGCCAAAGAGGCGATAGAACGAGCGGCTGGCCGAGATCACCGTCAGGCCGCCGTCCAGCACGATCAGGGGCTCCCGGATCGTGTCCACGATCCCCCGGGCGTAGTCGCGCGCCGCCTGCGCGTCCGCCTCGACCTTCTTCAACTTGGTAATGTCGGTGAAGGCCAGCACCACCCCCTCGATCACATTGTCCAGGGTCCGGTACGGGATGATCCGGACCCGGTACTGTTCCTGGCCGATCGTCCGCACCTGCTTCTCGCGGGGCACGAGCGAATCGAGGACCCCGTGCGCCTCGGCAACCAGGTCGTCACCCTCGATGTTCGACTTGATGTCGCCCAGGGGCCGCCCGACGTCCGAGGCGACCAGGCAATACACCGTGGCGGCCTGGCGGGTGAATCGCTTGATGACGAGGCGTCCATCGAGGAAGATCGTCCCCCCGTCGGTGTTGTCCAGGAGATTCTTCAAGTCGCTCTGCATCTCGGCGAGCCGCTCGTTCTTCGCCCCCAATTCGGCGTTGACCGTCACGAGTTCCTCGTTGAGCGACTGCAGCTCCTCCTTGGCGGTCTCCATCTCTTCGTTGGTGGACTGGAGTTCCTCGTTGGTGGACTGAAGTTCCTCGTTGGTGCTCTTGAGTTCCTCGTTGGCCGCCTGCAACTCCTCGATGTTGGCGTGAAGGCTCTCCCTCGTGTACAGCAGCGATTGCGCAAGCTCCTCCACGCGCCGGGCGTCTTTCCCCCCCACGGACCGCTTCGCCGCGACCAATCCCTTCTTCGCCGCGGGCGGGGGCTCCACGAAGCTGACGATCAGGCACATCGGGGACGCATCCGGCTCCGTCATCGGCCTGACCGAAAGGTCCACCCCATGCACGCCGCCATCGGCCTTGACCTGAAGATTCCCGCAGAACACCGGCTTCTTCCGGGCCACCGCGTCGTGAATGGCCGTCCGCAACTCCAGTTGCAGCCCTTCACGAGCCATCTCGATGATGTTCAGGCTCGCCCGCCCCGGCGCCGGACGCAGGCATTTCCCCGTGTCGCCGTGCACGTACAGAATGCCGCCCGTCTCGTCGGTTACCACCGACGGCGGGGCGAACGACTGGAGCAGCAGCCGCTTGGTGAGGTCGGCCACGTCGGCCCTCTGTGCCTTCCCGCCCGCCGCTTCCGGCTCCTCCTCGGCCCGCGCCGTGATCGAGGCCGGCCCGCCCGCCATCCTCCTGCCGACCGAAGCGACGGTTGGCCTGGCCTGGTAGAACTTGTGCTTCCGACTGAGCGGCGAAAACAGGGCCGTATGATCCCCGATGCTTTCCGACGGGCTCAGAAACAGCACCCCGCCCGGCCTCAGCGCGTAATGGAAGGTCGGGAACAGCCGGTCCTGGAGCTCCGGCTCAAAGTAGATGAGCACGTTGCGGCAACTGACCATGTCCAACTTCGTGAAGGGCGGATCCTTGATCACGTTCTGGACGGCGAAGACGACCATCTCCCGGATGTCCTTCCTGATCCGATGGCCGGTCTCCTCCTTGGCGAAGAACCGCCGCAGCCTCTCGGACGGAACGTCCATGGCGATGTTCGGCGGGTAGGCGCCCGAACGGGCCGACGCGATGGCGTCCGCATGAATGTCCGTGGCGTAAACCTGGACCTTGTACTCCTGCTTGATGTCCTCCATGTACTCCCGAAAGAGGATGGCGATTGAGTAGGCCTCCTCGCCCGTCGCGCACCCGGGCACCCAGACCCGGAAGACGTACTTCTCCGGTTTGTCCGCGAACAACCGCGGCAGGATATCCCTCTTCATCGCGTCGAACGCCTCGGGATCCCGGAAGAAGCTCGTGACGTTGATGAGCAGTTCCCTGAAGAGCAGTTGCACCTCCTCGACGTGCTCCTGGAGGTAATGGGCGTAGGTCGCCACGGCCTCGATGCCGTGAGCGGCCATGCGCCGTTCCACACGACGGCCCACCGTGCTCTTCTTGTATAGCGAGAAGTCGTGCCCGGTCCGCGAGCGGAGCAGTTGCAGGATCTTGCCGAGGTCGTGCCCCGCCGACGGAGCGATGGGGACGGGCCCCGTCGCCTTCCTGTGAACGGCCTTCGCGTAGGACATCAGGGCGCCAGGCATTTTCTCGACGGGCAGAACATAGGTGGCCAACCCGCTCTCCACCGCGCTGGCGGGCATTCCGTCGTACTTCGCCGTGCCCGGCTCCTGCACAAAGGACACGCCGCCCGCGCCGTGAACGGCACGCAGCCCGAGCGTGCCGTCCGTGCCCGTGCCCGACAGGATCACGCATATCGCCTTCTCCCCCTGGTCCTCGGCCACGGACCGGAAGAAGGCATCGATCAGCATCCTCTGGCCGCGGGCCGCCTCGGGAACGCTGATCTGGAGGGTGCCGTGGAAAAGGGTCAACTCCCGGTTCGGCGGGATCACGTAGACGTGGTTCGGCGCCACGGGCATCTGGTCCTTCGCCTCGACCACCGGCATCGTCGTGGTTCGCTGTAGGATCTCCGTCAGCATGCTTTCGTGCCCGGGATCAAGGTGGGGCACCAGGACGAACGCCATCCCGCTCTCGCTCGGCACCAGGCGAAAGAACTGCTCGAACGCCTGAAGCCCCCCGGCCGAGGCCCCCATCCCAACGATGGCGAAACTGCCGTCCCCCTTCTGCGCCTTCGGGCTGCCCGACGCCGCCGAGCTCTTGCCTCGCCTCTTGGCAGCCATGCGCTTGCCCTTTCTTCCCGCTTACCCGACCAGCCCTATCCCTGGATGTGCGTGACCGGACGAATTATACCCCCTCGCCAGCCATCGGCAACGCCCTTGTCATCACCCGCATCCATGCCGACCGACACCGCGAATCCCAGTTCTTTCACAAACTCTCAGAACTCAGAACTCCGCGCTGCGCGGCGCTCTCGGGAACGGGATCACGTCGCGGATGTTCGCCATCCCCGTCGCGAACAGGATCGTTCGCTCCAGCCCCAGCCCGAACCCCGCGTGCGGCACCGTGCCGTAGCGACGCAGGTCGGCGAACCACCAGTAGTCGTCCGCCTTCATCTTCGCCTCCTCCATCCGCCCCAGCAGCACGTCCAGCCGCTCCTCGCGCTGGCTGCCGCCGATGATCTCCCCGATCTTCGGCACCAGCACGTCCATCGCGCGCACCGTCAGCCGCCCTTCCGCGTCCGGCTCGTTCATCCGCATGTAGAACGGCTTGATGCCCGCCGGGTAGTCCGTGATGATCGTCGGCCGCTTGAACGTCTCCTCCGTCAGGAACCGCTCGTGCTCGGTCTGCAAGTCGCTGCCCCAGCGCACGGGGAAGTCCCACTGCTTGCCCGACTTCTCCAGCAGCTTCATCGCCTCGGTGTACGTCACGCGCTGGAACGCCCCGTCGGCAACGTGCGTCAGCGTGTCGATGACCGTCTTATCCACCCACTCGTTGAAGAACTTCATGTCCTCGTCGCAGCGATCCAGCACCGTTCGAAAGATGTGCTTCAGGAACGCCTCGGCCAGGTCGGCGTCGTCGCCGAGGTCGGCGAACGCCATCTCCGGCTCGACCATCCAGAACTCCGCCAGGTGCCGCGGCGTGTTGCTGTTCTCGGCCCGAAACGTCGGCCCGAACGTGTAGATGTTCCCCAACGCGCAGGCGTACGTCTCGCCCTCGAGCTGGCCGGACACGGTCAGGAACGTCGGCTTGGCGAAGAAATCACGCGACCAGTCGACGGCCCCCTCGGCCGTGCGCGGCGGCGCGTGCACGTCCAGCGTTGTCACGCGGAACAGTTGCCCGGCCCCTTCGCAGTCGCTGGCCGTGATGATCGGCGTATGCACGTACACGAACCCGCGCGCCTGGAAGAACTCGTGAATCGCCGCCGAGATCACGTTCCGCACGCGGGCGACGGCCCCGAACGTGTTCGTCCGCATCCGCAGGTGCGCCTGCGTCCGCAGGAACTCGAACGTGTGCCGCTTCTGCTGAATCGGGTACTTCTCGGCGTCCGCCCAACCCAGCACGCGGAACTCCTCCGCCGCCAGTTCCACCCGCTGCCCCTTGCCCTGGCTGGCCACCAGCGTCCCCGTCACCACGGCCGAGCACCCGGCCGTCAACCGCACGATCTCGTCCTGGTACCTCGCCAGGTCGGCCTTGGCGACGACCTGTAGCGCCGACATGCACGAGCCGTCGTTGAGCGCCACGAAACTGAACCCGCCTTTGCTGGTCCGCACGGTGCGCACCCACCCGCCGACGGTAATCCTCTCGCCCGACGCTACGCTCGCCAGCGCGTCCTTGATCAACGTTCGCTTCATTCTCTTCTCCCTGTGTCGCTATCATCGCGCCCCAGCCGCGGGGAGTCAACCGGCCCAACCAGCCAAACCCCTCCCATGGGACTGGCCGTGATACAGGGCTCGCGTTGAGCAACTTGCCGAAGCGGCCCCGGGCGGCGACGCCCTGCTGCTGCTGCGCAGCTTGACCTCAGGAGTTGACAGCCTCTCCCAACCCCAGCGCCCCCCGCATCCGTGCTACTTCTTCTTCTCCTTGAGATACCTGTCGATGCTCCCGGCCGCGGTCTTGCCGTCGCCCATCGCCAGGATCACCGTCGCGCCGCCGCGGACAATGTCCCCGCCGGCGAACACGCCCGGAATGCTCGTCATGCCCGTGGCGTCCACCTCGATGTTCCCCCACTTGTTGAGCTTCAGGTTCGGACACGTCGCCGTCAGAAGCGGGTTCGCCATCGTGCCGATCGCCACGACCACGATGTCCGCCGGCAGCTCAAACTCGCTGCCCTTCACCGCCACCGGACGCCGCCGCCCGGAGGCGTCCGGCTCGCCCAGTTCCATCCGCTGCACGCGCACGGCCCGCACCCACCCGTCCTTGTCGCCCAATACCTCCAGCGGGGCCACCAGGAACATGAACTCGATTCCCTCCTCCTCGGCGTGCTTCACTTCCTCGGCGCGGGCGGGCATCTCCTCGCGGCTGCGGCGGTACGCCAGCACCGCCCGCTTGCTGCCCAGCCGCCGGGCCGTGCGGACGCTGTCCATCGCCGTGTTGCCGCCGCCGAACACCACGGCCACCGGCCCGCGGGCGATCGGCGTGGCGCTGCCGCGGCGGTACGCCCCCATCAGGTTCACGCGGGTAAGGTACTCGTTGCTCGAGTACACGCCCTTGAAGTTCTCGCCCGCAACGTTCAGGAACATCGGCAGCCCGGCCCCGTTGGCCACGAAGCACGCGTCGAACTCCCGCATGATCTCCGGCACCGTCACCGTCTTGCCTACGATCACGTCGCACTCGATCTTCACGCCCAGCGCCTTGAGGTTCTCCACCTCGCGGTCCACGATGCTCTTGGGCAGCCGGAACTCCGGAATGCCGTACCGCAGCACCCCGCCCGGCGCGTGCAACGCCTCCAGCACGTACACGTCGTGCCCGAGGCGAGCCAACTCGCCCGCGGCCGTCAGGCCCCCGGGACCGCTGCCCACCACCGCCACCTTGAACCCCGTGCGACTCGCCGGCGGCGTCGGCGGGGCCATGTTCGCCGCCGCCCAATCCGCCACATACCGCTCCAGCCAGCCGATGGCGACCGGCTCCCCCTTCTTGCCGCGAACGCACTGCTCCTCGCACTGCTTCTCCTGCGGGCACACGCGCCCTGTCGTCGCCGGCAAGGCGTTGTCCGTCCGCAGCACCTCCGCCGCCGCGGCCAGGTTCCCCGCCGCCACGGCCTCCAGGAACTCCGGAATCCGCACCGCCACCGGGCACCCCGCCACGCACGGGCGGCTCTTGCATTGCAGGCAGCGATTCGCCTCCTCGACGGCCGCCGCCGCCGCCAGGCCCAGGTTCACCTCGCTGAAGTTCTCGGCCCTCGCCGCCGCGTGCTGCTCGGGCATCTTCGTGCGCTGTATCGCCATCCGTTCCTTGGGTGTCAAGGTCATGCTCATCGTCAACCTCGAAAGACAAAGGGAAGAAGTTTCGGATCGTCACAGAGCCGGGCCGGGCCGGCCCGGTCGCCTTCGACACCGGACCGCTCGCCTGGCAAGCTACTCCTGCTTCGCCGCCGCCAGTTCCTTCTCTCGCGCGTCCAGGCGGCACTGGGCTTCCTTGTACGTGTTCAGCCGGCTGCCCAGTTCGCGGAAGTCCACCGCGTGCCCGTCGAACTCCGGCCCGTCCACGCACGCGAACTTGATCTTCCCGCCCACCGTCACCCGGCAGCCCCCGCACATCCCCGTGCCGTCCACCATGATCGGGTTCAGGCTCACGATCGTCTTCACCCCGTGCGGCTGCGTCAGTCTCGCCACGGCCGCCATCATCGGCACCGGGCCGATCGCGTACACCGCGTCGGGCTTGGTGGCCGGGTCGCCCAGGAGTTGCTCCAGGGCCTGCGTCACGAAGCCCTTGATGCCCAGCGAGCCGTCCTCGGTGGTGAACATCATCCTCGCGCTGAACGCCGCCAGTTCGTCGCGCAAGATCACCTGCCTCTCGCTGCGCCCGCCGATGATCGTCGTCACGTGGTTGCCCGCCGCCGCCAGGGCCTTCGCCAGCGGATACAGCACCGCTGTGCCCACGCCACCCCCCACGCACACCACCTTGCCCCACTTCTCGATCTCGGTGGCCATGCCCAGCGGCCCGGCCACGTTGGCGATGTGCCCGCCCGCCGGCGTCGCCACGATGTCCTTCGTGCCCGCGCCGATCGACTGAATGATCAGCGTGATCGTCCCGGCCGCGGGGTCGGCGTCGGCGATGGTCAGCGGAATGCGCTCGTCGCCCTCCTCGTGGCGGAGGATGACGAATTGACCGGGCCTCCGCGCGGCCGCAATGCGCGGGGCTTTTACAACAAGCTTGTGGATATCTGGCCCGATGATAGTGTTCTCGACTACCTCGAACATCGATGAGATCCTCTTCCCAATCGAGCAGGGCGAAGGTGGCGACGCGCCGCCCTCGCCCTGCTCGTCAAGAACATACCATATCCGCCCAAGACAACGCCAGTGGAACGCGACCGAAGAAAAGCTAATAGCGCACAGAAGCGGGAACCCCTCATCCCGTTCCAAGCCCCGGTCCCGCGTGGCCGGGGCTTCCCGGTCGTCGTCGTTGTCATCCCCGCTATCCGCGGCCCCCCCCCCCCATTCCCGGATTCCGGGTTCAGTCCTGTTCGCTTTGTCTTGACGTTCGCATTCGAATGGGCTATAGCGCGCATTGGCTCCCGAAAGCGGCATGCACCCCTAGCCCGGATTCCCACGGAGGGTCG
>CAYWTX010000677.1:0-8016 GCA_964461295.1 uncultured Planctomycetaceae bacterium
ATGCAGGGGATGCAGGGGATAGGACAATGAGTCTTGTCTTATCCCCTGCATCCCCTGTATCCCTGCTCAATCTCAAACGAAGGAGAGAAGACATGCCCGTGAAGGTAGCGATGATCGGCGCCGGGAGCGTCGTGTTCTGCAAGACCCTGATGAGCGACATGCTGGCCACGCCGGCGCTGTCCGACGGGCATTTCGCCCTCATGGACGTGTCGGAGGAGAAGCTTCGCCGCATGGCGGCCTTCGCCAACCGCATGGTGAAGGAGAACAAGGTCGGCGCGAAGATTTCCTCCACCACCGACCGCCGCAAGGCCATCGAGGGCGCCGACTTCGTCGTCGTGATGATCCAGGTCGGCGGCCTGGACGCCTTCGGCGTCGATTACGAAGTCCCCCTGAAGTACGGCGTGGACCAGTGCATCGGCGACAGCCTCGGCCCCGGCGGCGTCTTCCGCGGCCTGCGCTCCGCGCCCGTCTTGGCCGGCATCGCCAAGGACATGGAGGCCGTCGCCCGCCCCGGCGCCATCATGCTACAGTACGCCAACCCGATGGCCGGCAACTGCCTCGCCCTGGGCAAGGTGACCCGGCAGCCGTTCGTGGGGCTCTGCCACGGCGTGCAGACCACGCTGGACCTGATTGCCGGCTACGTCGGCGTGCCCAAGCACGAGATCACCTACGTCTGCGGCGGCATCAACCACATGGACTGGTTCCTCACGCTGGAGCACAAGGGGCGCGACCTGTACCCCGCTCTCCGCCAGGTGTTCGAGAAGCCCGAGTACTACAAGAACGAGAAGGTCCGCGGCGAGGTGTTCCGCCACTTCGGCTACTTCATGACCGAGAGCACCGGCCACCTCAGCGAGTACGTGCCGTGGTTCCGCAAGAACCGCAAGGCCCTGGACCTGTACTGCGACGAGCCCAGCTTCGGCGGCGAGAGCGGCGCGTACTACAAGTACGCCAAGGCCCTGTCGGCCAAGTACGCCGCCCATGACCCGCTGGAGTTCGAGGACCCGAGGATTCAGTCGCGCAGCGTCGAGTACTGCTCGTACATCCTGGAGGCCCGCGTGACGGGCAAGCCCTTCCGCATCATGGGCAACGTGCCCAACCGCGGCTACATCACCAACCTGCCCGAAGGCTGCTGCGTCGAGGTCCCCACCTACGTGGACGACGCCGGCCTCCATCCCTCGGTGATCGGCGCCCTGCCCAGCCAGTGCGCCGCCGCCTGCATGAGCAACGTGAACGTGCAGATCCTCGGCGCCGAGGCCGCTCTCGACGGCGACCCCGAAAAGGTCGTCCAGGCCGTCGCCATGGACCCCCTCACCTCAGCCGTGCTCACGCTCAAGGAAACCCGCGACATGTGCTCGGAAATGCTCGAGGCCGAACGCCAGTGGCTGCCGCAGTTCGCCGGAAAGAAGGTCCGCCCCACGCCGACGATCGTGATCCCGCCCGACTGCCAGCCGGTCGCCGTGCCGCTGGACCCCGCCCTGGCGATCAACAAACGCTTCGGCGAACTGATCGCGAGAAAGACGGGGTAGGGGAGCCGAAAAGCACACACAAAGGCACTAAGATACAAAGGTGAGGAGATGATCCCGGACCTCCAAAGCCTGATCCTGCCCGCCTGACTACTGGCCAACTTCCCCCGCTGCCGGTACAATTCGTTGCAGACGGGTGAAGTGTTACGAAACCTGGACAAACGCCGCTAGCGCGGTATCGTCCGGTTCGGACTTGTGCCAGTAGAGTGTGGTTTCTCTTGGCCGGCGGGTGCTCGACGCGGTTTCGCCCCCCGCCTTCGCCCAAGCGCCGTGGGAGGTCGAGCAATCAGGTCCTCCGCAGCGACACGTCCCTCTCTCGAATCCCCGCATCCTTCTCCATCACCTTCCGCGCCTGCTCGGCCTTGAACTGCTCCAACTTCGCCGCCAGGGCCGCGTCGCCCAGCGCGAGGATCTGTGCCGCGAAGATGGCCGCGTTGACCGCTCCGGCCTCGCCGATGGCCATGCACGCCACGGGCACTCCCGGCGGCATCTGCATCGTGCTCAGGGCCGCGTCCACGCCCGCCAGAGCGCCCGACGCCATCGGGACGCCGATCACCGGCAGCGTCGTCTTGCTCGCCAGAACGCCGCTGAGGGCCGCGCTCATCCCCGCCGCGCCGATCAGCACCTTCAGCCCGCGTCCGGCCGCCGTCGCGGCGTACTCGTGCGCGACGTCCGGCGTGCGGTGCGCCGAGATGATCCGCACCTCGCAGCCGATGCCAAAGGCCTCCAGCCGCTCCGCGCACTGCCTCATCACCGGCAGATCGCTGTCGCTGCCCATCACGATCCCGACTTGCACGTTCGCGTTCGTCGCCATCGCAAGTTCCCTTTGGGTGGTTGCTCGGTTGTCTGGTTCGTCGGCGAATCGGCGCGCACATCTGCGCAATCCCTCGCATCCCGAAGCCCAGGGGCCTGAGTCCCTGCCGTTCTCCGCCCGACACTCGCACAGTTAACCCGCCCGCCGCCAACGCGTCAACTCGTCGGTCACCGGGGCGAACAGCCCACGTGCATACACGGCAGCTGTCCCAGGGCTCCCATCGGACGTGCGTCCTGATCCGTTCGGGCGCCGCGGGCGAAGGACCACGCTACGTGCACGCGCTTCGCGCGATCTGACAGAAGGAGCATCCCGGTCCCGCAGCCGCGAACCACCACCGCGGAAGCCGCTGCCCCAGCGGCTTGCCGTGAAGCGGCCCTTCTACCGCAGATCGAACGCCACCTTCACCGCCTTGTACGCCGACTTGTTCAGGCCCGCCCAGAACGCCTCGCGGTAGTCCTCCAGGCGGAACTTGTGCGTCAGCAGCCGCCCCAGCGGCAGCTTCCCCGCCGCCATCAGCTCATGCACGAGCTGATACGTGCCGATCCGCCGGCCGGCGAAGGTCTCGATCTGCCGCCCATACGCGCCGATCACCGTCAGCTCGGTGAACCAGATCGGCGTGAGGTCCACGCCTCGCCCATGGCCGGTGCCCACCAGCACCACTTTGCCGCCGCTGCGCGTCCAGCGGAGCGACTCGTCGATCGACGATCTCGCCCCCGTGCACTCGAACACCGCGTCGTACCCACCTGACAGCATATGGTTCCCGAACCTCGCGCGCTGCACCGTCGCCCCCGTCCGCGCCGCCACGGCCTCAAACCGCTGCCGCGTCGGCCGCGGCAGCTTCACGAACTCGTCGGCCCCCAGACCGCGGGCCAGTTCGCCCAGCCAGTCCTGCACGTCCAGTGCCTCGATCCGCCCGGCGAACCCGATCGCGCGCAAGCACGCGATGAGCGCCAAGCCCAGCACGCCCGCGCCGTACACCAGCACGCGCCCACTCGCGCCCAGGTCCGCCCGCAGCGCCGCGTGCAGCGCGCACGCGGCCGGGTCCGTCAGGATCGCCAACTCGTCGCCGATCGCGTCCGGCACGGGCACAAGCTGGCTGACGTGCGCGACAAACGCCTCGCCGAACGAGCCACCCGTGCGCGCGTTGTAGCCGATGCTCGTGCCCGGCGGAAGGCCGTAGCGGCCACCCGGGGCCGCGAAGTTCATGCACGCGCCGAATCGCCCCTCGCGGCAGCTCGCGCAAGGCGGCTCGATGCCGCGCGCCGTGCAGCCCAGCGTCGGCTCCACGCACACCCGCCGGCCGATCCACGAGCGGTCCACGTCCGGCCCGGCCTCCTCGACCGCCGCGAGGTTCTCATGCCCGAACCCAGCCGGCATCGAACTGAACGCCTGCAGGATCGAATCGGGCGGCTGCTTCTGGGCCAGCAGCGCCAGGTCGCTGCCGCAAATGCCCGCCATCGTCGTGCGGACGCGGACCCAGTCGCGCCCGGGCAGTTCGGGCGGCGCCACGTCGCGCAACGACAGGCCGTTCAGCCTGCTCACCAGGCAGCGGGGTCGGAATCGCTTCAACCACCAGCAGGTGGCCCAGCCGATGGGTCTCACTTCGTAGAACAAGGCACGCATGGGAGGCGTATTGATACCACTGCGCCCGGGCGATCCGCAACCGAATCGCACGGCGCGGTCGCATGGTGCGGCGCCTGGCCCGCGGGCAGCGCGTATACTTGTGCAAGGAGTGCCCATCGTGCCAATGCCGAGTCGGTTTGTTCTGGCAGCGGGCTGGGCCGTCGCCAGCCTGGCTGGCTGCACGCACCCGGTTTCGTTTCCCGCCGAGCCGCTGGCGGAGGCGCCGCCCGGCCTGCCCGCCGGCGCGAAGGCCTACGACACCGACGGCGACGGCGCAGCGGACTTCGGCGCCATCGCCGGCAGGGACGGGCGCATCGACCGTCTGGCGTTCCTGGCCCGCGGCGCGGCCCGGCCGGAGATCGTGGACCTGGATTCGGTCGACGCCCGCCAATGCCGCCACCTCGTGATCATCCTGGACGGTTTCGGCTTCGACGTGGTGAAAGCGTTTTACGACTCCGGGCATCTGCGGATGTTTCACCCCCCGTCCCGCGTGATCGCGCCGTACCCGACACTCACCGATCCGTCGATGGAAGACCTGCTCGGCCTTGCCCCCGCCCGCGCCTTCGAGGCCGAGTACTACGACCGGGGCGGCAGCGCCGTGGCAGGCGGGGCGAACTCCTACCTCGGCGGCGCGAACATGCCGTATAACGACGCGCTGGACTACCGGGCCGGCACCATGGACGACGCTCTCACGTACGTCTACCCGCGCTGGGTCTTTCGCAAGGAACTCGCCTCGATCAAGCGGTTGTTCGACCGCCGCCAGTCGCGGCAGCTTCTGGCGTACATTGTCAGTTCGGCCGGCATGGGCACCCGCTTCGGCGCCGAGGGCCAGCGCGAGGTGCTCGGCCAGGTCGAGCGGCTGGTCCTGCATGTGCTCCAGGAGACGCGCGGGATGACGAAGGTGACGCTGCTGGCCGACCACGGCCACAGCTACACCCCCGCCACGCGAATCCCGCTGGAGGAGTACCTGAAGGGGCGCGGCTGGCGGCTGAGCGACACGCTGCGCGGCCCCGGCGACGTCGCCTACATCCGCTTCGGCCTGCTGACCTACGCCAGCTTCGCGACGCAAAGCCCCGAGCGACTGGCCGAGGACCTCGCCGCCTTCGACGGCGTCGAGATCGCCACCTTTGCGGCGGGCAACGACGTTGTCGTGCTCGGACCCGCCGGCGCCGCGGCCGTCATCGGCCACAAGCACGGCCGCCACAGCTACCGGCCGCGGCAGGGCGACCCGCTGAAACTCAAGGGCATCCTGGCGGGCCTGAAGGCCGACGCCGACGGCTGCTACGACGCCAACGAACTGCTCCGTGCGACGGTCCTGCACGAATACCCAGCGCCCCTGGAGCGGCTGTGGCGGGCACACTTCGCCCTGGTCGAGAATCCTCCGGACGTCATCGTCTCCCTGGCCGACCGGTACTTCTCGGGTTCGAAGACCTTCGCCGGCTTCACGGATGTGGCCTCCACGCACGGCGGGCTCAACCGCGGCAACTCGACGACCTTCATCCTGTCCAGCATCGCGCCCCTGCCGCCGCTGCTCCGCGGCCGCGAAGTCCCCGCGGCCATGGCCAGGATCACTGGTGAAAGCTGGCCGGCGAAGAAAGAGGCGCTTCGTTAGCGGCGCACCGGGTGAAGGCGACCGGCTCGACACGCACCGGCTCTGTTGGGCCCCAATGCGATGGTCGATCCATCGACGATCGACCATCGGCAATCGACCATCGGCACATCCCTATTTCCTTGCCGGGCTGATCGAGCCCATGAAGTCGGTGCCCTGCTTGGCCAGCTTGCCTTCCAGGTAGGTGTCGCACTTGCCGATCAACTCGCCGCCGATGCTCTTGCCCACCAGCTTGAACGTGTAGTTGCCCGTCTTGCTGCTGTGCGTCGTGTCCACGCTGGCGTTGATCGTCGCCTTGAACGTGGCCCCGTCGCACTCGATCTCGGCGTTCTTGAACGTGCCCGTCCAGCCGCCCTTGTTGTTGCTGATGCCGCCCTTGTCGGCCTTGCCCTTCGTGGCCACGAACCCGATGTAGGCCCGTCGGTGCCACGGCGCTCCCTCGCACGTGCCGTTGTCGAGCTTCAGGGACACCGAGGCCGGCTCCGGCGCCGGCGGGGTCTCCATCAGCTTGCCGAGGATCGGCCCCGACACTTCCTTGCTGCCGAACGTGCCTTTGAACGTTCCTGTAATGCACCCATCGGAATGCTTTGCGTCAATCTCATAGCTGCATGGCACGGCCTTGTGGTCGGGCGGCATGTACGGGTCGGGGTTCATCGTCACCTTCATCGTGCCCTTGACCGCACCGCCCGACATCGTCAGGGCCCCGCCCGCCACGTCGTGATACGTGTGGTTCCACGCCCCGGAGTAGCCCATGCCGTCGCGGAACTTGCCGGCCGTGCACGGCAGGAAGGTGTTGAGCTGCTTGCCGACCGGCACGGCCCCAATCAGCTCCATGTTCCACACCGCGTTGCCCGGCGCGGTCTCTTTGACCGGCTCGATCGTGCCGGTGAAACGGCTCCCTTCGGCCGCGGCGCCGTTCACCTTCTTCTCGAAGCTGCCGGCGACGTGCCCGCCCGCCGCCTTGGCGTTCAGCGTGAACGCGTACTTCTCGCCCTGGCTGGCCTCCACGTCCATCGTACCCCCGAAGCTGCCCGCGCCGAACTTCAGGTCGCTGCGCGTGATCACCGACTCGAAGTACTCGATCTGCCTTCCGCCGCCGTGGCCGTGCATCACCGCCTGCACGATCTTGCCGCCCTTCATCACGAAGCTCGGGCTGCCCACGCGCCCCCACACGCCCTTGTCCAGTTTCGTCTTGCCCTCCGCGTTAATCATGCTCAGTTTCACGAGCACCAGGCCGCTCAGGTCCAGGCGCGGGCCCAGCGTGCCGACAGCCGCGCCAGTGATGCTGTTGGCGTCGTACTTGCCGCTGAACGTGCCCGCCGCAGCCGAGCCGTCCATCTTCACGTCCAGGACGTACGAGGCCTGCACCGGCTTGCCGATGGGCGGATTGAAGCCGTCAGAGTGGTACGTCGCGCCCAACTCGCCCTTGAGCGTCTTGCCGTCAAACGTGAGCTTGCTGACATCCACATCGGGCGCCGCCTTGCTGAATGTCGGCGCGACGGCCACAGCCGTGCCGATTTTCCCGCCGGCCACGTCCAGGTGCAGTTCCAACGGCCGACCGTTGGCAGCCTTGTCCAGCGTGATGGCCAGCACGCCGTCGGCCGCGCCCGCGCCCGCCGCCCCGCCCGCGCTCGCGGCCGCGCTCATGAACGCCAACGCCCCGACCACCGCCGCGGCGAATCCGCATGTTCCTGACATAGCCATCTCCTTGCCAAGACAAACCCGGAACCAGTGCGTCTCCATGCTGAACCCGCGAGCCGGCGATTCGTTCTCGCACTCCTCGATGCTGCACACCACAACACCAGGCTCATGCGGGCCGGCAACCGAACCGGCTTGCCTGGCGGCGATCCCCCAAGCGCAGAAGAAGGGAACTTACCACTATCGGTGATAAGCTCCCTTCCGGCATCCGAATGCGTCGGGCCCGCGCCTCTACGCCGCCTCGACCGCCTTGGCCACCAGGTCGCCCACCTGCGTCGTGCTGTACCCCATCTTGCCGGCCGCCTGGCTCGCCATCTTCGGCGTCACCGACATGATCGCCGCCTCGACGATGTTCCCCGCCGTCACCAGCTTATGGTCGTTCTTGTGCACGCCGGTGTTCCGCAGCAGCATGCCCACGGCGCCGATGGCCGCGATGGGGTTGATCACGTTCTGCCCCGTGTACTTGGGGGCCGAGCCGCCCATCGGCTCGTACATGCTCACGCCCTTGGGGTTGATGTTTCCCCCGGCCGCCACGCCCAGCCCGCCCTGGATCATCGCGGCCAGGTCGGTGATGATGTCGCCGAAGATGTTGTCGGTGACGATCACGTCGTAGTATTCGGGGTTCTTCACAAACCACATGCAGCAGGCATCCACGTGGTTGTAGTCGCGCTTGATATCGGGAAATTCCTTTTCGCCGATTTCGTTGAAGGCGCGCCACCAGGTGTCGCCGGCGAAGGTCAGCACGTTGG
>CAYWTX010000678.1:0-2806 GCA_964461295.1 uncultured Planctomycetaceae bacterium
GGCTGCTGGCTACGCTTTGCCGGGCGGGATGGGTTTCCCGCTGGGTCCCATTGCAAGGTTTTCATGCTTTGTCTTCTACATCGCACTCCTCCTTGCCCAGGCTTCGCCTGGCGCACCTTTCGCCCTTTCAGGGCTTCGCCACCTTCGGATACTCCTTCCCAGGGCGTTGCCCTGGGCTGTCCTATGTCAGCCCTTCAGGCTGAAGACCCATGTAACGCTGCTACAGTGTCAAGAAGGAGCAGGTCCACAGATTCCACAGATGAAGAGGAAGGGGCCTCATCTCTCTGTCTGTGGAATCTGCACAATCTGTGGACCGTTCTCGGTTGGTGCCAGTCGCCCAACTATCCGCCAGTTTCGTCGCGCGCCGCGCGGGTACCGCAACCGGTACTGCTCCCTGCTCCCTTCGGTTGCGGGCAAGGCCCGCGCTGTGCAATTCGCGCACTGGCTCTTCGGCGAAGTTCGCCCGGCTACCTCGGCATGATCGTCGGGCCGGAGGACCTGGGCCGCGTCGTCGGCGACCAACTCGGCTTCAGTTTGCGGATTTCCATCCGCACCTTGCTCATCTCCGTCATCAGCCGGCTCGCCTCCGCGCGCATCTCGTCAGTGTACCCGCTGGAGCCTCCCCTGGCCGAAAGAGCCGACCGCTGCGAACTGAGGTCGGCGTACCGCTTCTCCAGTTCGGCCACCCTCGCCGCCTTGTCCTTCTCATCCATCGTCGACGGATCGTCCGAAGCGGGCGTTGGCGAATCGCCCGCCGCCTTGTCGGCCGCCGGCTGCGTGCTGGGCTTGGCCCCAGCCGCCTCGGGCGGCTTGGGGCAGTTGATCTGCACGATGTGCCCGATATACAGCGGCACGACCGGCCCGGGCACGATCCGGAACTGGATCGTGTCGCCCACCAGCTTGCCCGTCACCGTCGTGCCGTTGTGCAACTTCAGTTTCACCTGGCCCAGCGTGCCCTCCTCGGCGATGCCCAGCTCGGCCAGTTGGTTGGGATCGACGGCCACCTTCCCGTACCGCGTCGCCACCGACAGGCTCGCATCCGCGATTCGCCCGAAGAGCTGGTCGTCGTTCCGCAGCGTCACGTCGGCCAGTTCCGCGGCCTCGCCGTCGGCGGCCGGGAAGAGGAACTGGCTCACCAGGTCGCGCGGGCCTTCCAGCGTGGGGCCCAGGTCCAGCCCCAGCTTGAGCTTCTCGACCGTCAGCAGGCCCGACAGCACCGATCCGTTGCGGAACGTCGCCCGGTGCAGCCCCCCCTCGGGCGTGTCCAGATGGATCGCCCGCAGGTCCTCCGGCGACAGCTTCACCTCCCCCTGCTCGGTGTGGAACGTGCAGTCCAGGTCGCCCTTGCGGAACGACAGCGTCTCGCCCGACCGCAGCACCACCACCGGCTGGCCCAATTTCACTTCCTCCGGCCGATCCGCCGACAGCGCGAACGTCGCGCACGCGATCTGGCTCACCGGCAGCGACATCTCGCCGCCCGAGGTCAGCTTCAGCTTGATCGGAGCGTTCAGCAGTTTGCCGGCCGCGACCTGCCCGTCGGCCAGCATCACCTGCACGTGCGGGTCGTCGGGCGCGGGTACGTTGATGCCGACGACCTTCGCGGCGGGCAGCACCACCTTGCCGTAGAACGCTTCGACCTCGAACTTGTCGTTGAGGATCGTGCCGAGCAGTTCGTTCTCGTTCCGCAGGACGACCAGGTCGCTCTTCTCGTTGCGAGGCAGGTCCAGGTTGCCCAGCACCAGCATCGCTCCGCCCATGTTCGCGATGATCTTCCGCAGCCCGGGCGACACCTTGGCCAGTTCCTTCCGGGGGTTGAAGTCCTGCATCAGCTTCTGCGCGTCGGCCATCGAACTCCGCTGCGCCTCGAACAAGCACACGGCAACGCTCTTGCGCCCGGGAACCTTCAACTGCACGTCGTAGTTGAATTCGTCGTTGCCGCGGGTGAAGCGGAACTTGGGCAGCAGCCTGGAACCCTTGTTGCCCCACACGTGGAAGACCACCGGCCTGCCGCCGCCGGAAGAGGCGTCGTAGCCGGTGACGATGCCCCAGTCCTTGTCGTTGAGCTCGGCCTTGCCGCCGGTGGTCATCGTGGCGGCCGTTGTCCCGCCCATGTTGGAGTAGTACTGGACGTTGACGGTCTGCGTGTCGGCGGCGCTGTTCTCGAAGATGTCGATCCAGCGGCAGTAGCCGATCTTGTCGTCCACGTACACCCGCCGCCAGATCCTCAGATTGCCCTGGTTCCACGGGCCGATCTCGACCTCGCGGCCGTCCTTGCTCAATCGCCCCTGGCCGGACGAGCTGAAATACGCCCCGCCGATGCGAAGCTGAACTCCGCCGTCGTAGCAGTCGTTGGTGCCGTCGCCAACCTGGCCGTTGGAACTGATGTCCCATCGGAACCCGGCTCCGTCGTTCACATACCACGAGAACCCCACCGACTTGCCTTCGTCGATGTGGATGCCCTTCTCCTGCGCCGCCGCCGATGCGGCGGCGATGGCCATCAAACCCGTTACGATTGTTAACCCGCCCATGGATATCTCTTTCCCATCGATAGAGGGAAGACCACGAATTACACGAAAAACAACGAATTTCACGAACGAGAGGACTCGTCTCTCCGCTTCCCGAGGGCTGGTCACTTCAGTGACCGGTTCCGTGTTCTCTTTTCGTGTAATTCGTCTTTCCTTTCGGGTAATTCGTGGTCTCTTTGGTCCGCACGCTTAATCCGCTCAATCGCAAAGCAAAATCGCCCCATTCTGCACCGCCGTTACGTCGCCCGCCGGCGGAGGCGGCTTCGGTGATGCTCGCCTTC
>CAYWTX010000679.1:0-8865 GCA_964461295.1 uncultured Planctomycetaceae bacterium
ACGTCGATCAGGCGCGGGATGAACGCCCGGATCGAACCGCACACGTGCATGGCCGTCTTGGCGCCATGGCGGTGGGCCATGTCGAAGTACGCCCTGTACTTCTCCGCGAACAGCCGGTCGAACGACCGCGGGCTGATGATCGGCCCTTCCTGCGTGCCCAGGTCCTCTCCGGACCAGACCAGGTCGATGCGTCCCTTTCCGGCCTGCAGAACGCGCTCCACCTTGGTGTAGAACAACCGGAATCGTCGCTCGACGAGTTCCAGGAAGACCGGGTCTTCCGTGGCGACGTCCAGGAGCACCTGCTCCTGGCCCCTGAGGCGGCCGATGCCGTTGAGGAAGTCCATGTGCCCGGCTCCGCCGGCGTAAAGGGCGTACGGGTCATTGGCAAGGCACTCGCCGGGGACGTTGGCGGTGTCGTACCAGTCCGGCGACGGCTCGCGGCAGCGGGCGAGTTGCTTGACGTCGGTAATGTCGGCGTACGGCTGGTAGACGATGTCCTGGAACACGCCCTCGACGTTGTGCAGCGTGCTCCATCGCTCGCCCCACAGCCCCTCGGTCGTGCCGTCGTCGAACTTGCGGAACGTCGGCCCGCGGTACTCCGCTTCGATCCAGCGGAAGTCGTCGCCCAGGCGCTCGATCAGTTCGTTCGGCCCCGCCACGCCTAAGCGTTGGATCAACTGCTCGTTGACCGGGGCGACAGCCACGTGCTTGACGGGAATGCGATCGTAGCCGGTGCGTGCCAGGCACGACAGGACACGCTGGCGGCTGGTCATGTCTCGGGCAGTCGCGTCCTTCACCAGGGGTCTCCTCAGTTGGTCTTCTTCCGCAGGTCGCGGCAATGCACGCCGTCGGCGATGCAGAACGGGCGCCACCATTCCCGGCATCCGCGTCCGGTCGTTCTGTCCAACACTGCGCCGTCTCGCGAGTATCCTATGGATTACTGCCATTCCATACGGCAAGTCAATGCCCGTCCACACGGGCATTGGCGAACGGCTGCTGCCGGGCCCCCGAACCGAAATCTGCAGTCGGCGATTGCCCACTGCCGTTTGACGTGTTGAATGAACGTACGCAATCGTTTCCTTCTGTCAGGAGTTCGTCCATGGAATTCCGTCGCTTGGGCAACACCGACATCGAAGTCTCGACCGTCTGCCAGGGCTGCTGGGCGCTGGTCGGCGGGGGGACGTGGGGCGAGCAGGACCGCGACCAGTCGGTCCGCACCATCCGCGCCGCCCTCGACGCCGGGATCAACTTCTTCGACACCGCGCCGCAGTATGGCAGCGGCGAGTCGGAGCGGCTTGTCGCCCGGGCCCTGGCCGACGTCCGCGACCGGGCCATCATCGCCACCAAGGTCAACCAGGAGGAACTGGCGCCGCGGCAACTCATCGCCTCGTGTGAGAAGAGTCTGCGGATGCTGGAGACCGACCACATCGACCTGCTGCAAATCCACTGGCCCAACCCCGACGTGCCCGTGGCCGACTCCATCGCCGCGATGCTCCGGCTCCAGGAGCAGGGGAAGGTGCGGGCGATCGGCGTGTCCAACTTCGGCCCGGCGTACATGCGCGACGCGCTCGCGGCCGGGGCGATCGTCAGCAACCAACTGTGCTACAGTCTGCTGTTCCGCGCGGTGGAGTACGAGATCCAGCCGTTGTGCCTGGAGCACGGCGTGGGGGTTCTGTGCTACAGCCCGTTGTGCCAGGGGTTGCTGACGGGCAAGTTCGACGAGCCGCGGGACGTGCCCGACGGGCGCGGGCGCACGCGGCTGTTCTCGCCCGCCCGGCCGCTGTCACGGCACAAGGAGCGGGGGTGCGAGCGGGAGTTGTTCGAGGCCATCGCCACGATTCGCGGCGTGTGCGACGGGCTCGGCAGAGCGATGGGTCACGTGGCGATGGCGTGGCTGCTGGCGCAGGGCGCCGTCACCAGCGTGATCGCCGGCGCCCGCACGCCTGAGCAGGCCCGCGACAACGCGGCCGCGGGCGGGCTGAAGCTGCCGCCGGACGCGATCGCCGAACTCACGGCAGCGACGGAGTGGCTCAAGGAATACGTGGGACCCAACGCGGACTTCTGGCAGAGCAACTCGCGGTTGGACAAGCCGGCCCGCCCCCAAAAGAAGGGTGATGCCTGAACGGGGAGTCCAGACATCACCTGAAGCTGCAAGCCCGGATGCAGCCTTGGCGGTTGCATCCCTGATGGGTAGCAGCGGAACGTCAATGAATGTCGATGCTTACACGGCTCTTCCAACGCAACGGAATTGGCGAATCAAGCTCTCTTTCCTGCTGCTCTTCCTGACTTTTCCTATTATCGGAGGTCCGGGACACGAACTTAAGAGAAAAACAGGGGAATCTCTTAGGGCCGGATTGGGGGTTCGGCGTAGACATATGTCTGCCCCACTATAGGTCGGGGCAGACATCATGTGTGGAAGGGCGTCCAGAACTATGCACTCTACCAGGGGGAGGAGCAGCCTCACACCGCCTGGCGCATTCGCCGCCGCCGCCGGGCAACCATCAGCAGGCCGCCGAGGGCAAGCGTGACCATGGCTGTCGGCTCCGGGACGTCGGACCCCTGGACCTGTATCAGGATGTCCTGGTTGTTCAGGCCGTCGAGGATCATGTAGGTGCTCTGCGGCGAGTAGGATCCCACCGTCTCGGCCAGCCAGTCGTTGGCCAAGTTGGCGGCGGCGTCATTGCTGGTGATGGTGAACGAGCCGTCAGTGACGCTGAACGTGTTGCAGGTCTCGTACATCAGTTCCCACATGGCGGCCTGCATTGCGGCGGCCGATGTGTTGTTGACCACTTCATCGACGTACGTCTCGAACAGCCAGGCCAACTGTTGGCCACGGGGCAGTTCCAGGACGTTTCGCGGCGTGACATCGCCGGATGCGGCATAGTGGTCCAGGTCGATGCAGTATCCGGCGAAGTTGGTCTGGTTCCAGGTCACGAGCATCTGGCCAGCCGGCACCGACCAGCCGTCGGCCATGCGACCCGGTGCGTGAATCCGGACCGTTGAGTGATATCCCAGGCCGTTGTACGTTATCGGGCTCGCGGATGCGACCGAGGAGAGACCCGCCAGGGCGATCAGCGACAGCAGAACCTTCGTGACTTGAGTGCGATCCATTGTTGGCCTCCAGAGCCTATGTGGGTCGTTGAGTTCCAGTACCGGGGGGAACCTACGATCCAGGTCCTGGGCGGGCCAATTTACCTCGAAGAATCAAGACGCCTCCCTCAGCTCGACTTCTGCCGGTTCCGGTAAGCGAGATCCGTAAGTTACTACGCTATAGACTGTTATGCCCTCAAGGGCCGCGGCGGAATGTGTTGTCCCAATCCCTTATTTGACAAAAGATTGTGAGAAAACGGCAGAAGTCGAGCTCAGTCCGCCCCGTACTTCTCCAGGAACCGCAACGCCTCATCCCTCCGCTCCGAGGGGACCCAGGCGCCCATCAGCAGCCCCTTGGCCGTGCCAAGCTTGTCCACCAAGCGGTCGAAGTCTTCCATGCCGCCGAAGAACTGGGCGAGTTTCCCGGCCGCGAGGACGCGATGGAACACCTCCGGCCACTGCGACGGCGGCTTGAGGCCTTCGCCGGGCACCCATTGGATGCCGCCCAGTTCCGGGATGCTCAGCAGCGAGTCCAGGTGCGGCAGGGCGCCGATGCCATCCAGGTGGTAGAACGAGTTGGTCAGCCGGCGGCACGTCGCGGCCAGTTCGGGCTTGACGAACTCGTCGAACATGGCCGTGGAGATCATGTAGCAGAAATCGCATTGGAGCATGTAATAGGGCCGCGGCGAGTAGATGCCCGCCCAGGCGCTGTAGCCGGGGTTGGTCGGCTGGAGGATGCGGTTGAAGTGGTCGAACGCCGCGTGCCAGGACTCGTGGGCTTCCCACGTCACGCGTTTGACTTCCGCGGGGTGGTCGTAGAGGTCCAGCAGCAACTTCTCCGATGGTCGGAACGTGCTCACAATGTCGAGGTTGCCGCCGAGGTCGGTCATGCCCACCTGCGCCAAGCCCTGCCAGCGTCGCTGCGCGGCGGCCATGATCTCGCCGATCCGCCGCATCCACGGATGCGACAGGTCGGCCGCCAGGTGCAGCTCGGCGATCTCGCGATCGCCGGGCGGGTGGAACCACACCGTGTTCTCATCCGGCTGCGGACGCGCGCCCAGGGCGACGGCCAGTACGCCGGGCCCGAAGTCCGGCCAGACGCAGGGGAAGGCATCGCCGAGGTACTCGCTGCACGAAAGGGAGTAGTCCCAGACGTCGACGACTTCCTCGGCTGGGATGGCCAAGTCGTAGTGGGCCGTGCGGGATTTGCGCGGCTGCCGGGGCTTGTCGCGCCCGGGATCGCGCCCGCCGACGGTCATGCGGACGATGGGGCGATCGAGCTGGTGCGCCCACCACGCGGTGTACGTTTCGCGGACCTTCGCCCATCGCTGCGGTGTGAAGTCAATCGCCATCGGCGGCTCCAGTTCGTGGTTGAACGAACGGTTGTAGTCGTTCCGATGGCGCAGGTCAAGGCATCGAGCCCGGGGTCGGCGTCGGCTTGCCCTCGAGCGGTCTTCGCCGAGGCGCCCCCGCCCCGCCGTCAGGCTTCCCGCGCCCGCGCCGCCCGCGCGAGGATTGCCGCCGCGACGAACAGCAGCAGGAAGCAGCCCAGCAGCGGGCCGTACGCGTCGATGATGTCGACCTGCCTTTCGGCGGCCTTGGCGGCCAGGCCGGCAAGGCGGCCGATGCCGGCGATCAGTTCGTTCCGCAGGGCGAGCAGGACGACACCGACGGCAATGACCAGTCCCATCGCGACGCGGCGGGTCCGCCGCGGGATGTCCGCGTTGCCCAAGGCCGCCCAGATCGCCACGGTGGCGGGCAGGAGCACGGCTGCGTGATGCTGCCAGGTCCGCTGGTTGAGCAGGAGCATGGCCAGGACGATCAGCGCGTAGTGGAGGCTGCGGCGGGCGTCGTCGCGGGGCAGCCTGCGCCAGCCGATGGCCCAGAACAGGAAGGCGACGACGACGATCTGGGCGGCCCGCAGGAGCCAGCGCGCGTTCTGCTCGCTCAGCGGCACGAGGGTGATCCAGCGGTTGGCGGGGATGGACGGGTCGCGGCTGCAGAGGGCCACGTGCCGCGAGTAGTGCGGCTCATCGTCGGGACCCCAGAAGATGTCGCCGTTGGGGCCGTCGAGGAAGTAGCGGCTGACGGCGCCGGACAGCGATTGGTTGATGTGGACGGGATACCATGCGCCTCGGGTCAGCCCGGGCAGGATCAGGTTGTCCAGCCAGGTGCCGGTGAGCGTGGCGTAGCGTTGCGGCCCGACGACAGCGGCGGGGGCGACCACCAGCAGAGCCGCCAGCGAGACGACCGTGCCGGCCAGGAGGCGCCAGTTCCGCTGCCAGACCCAGTACAGCAGGAACAGGGCGGGAGTCAGCTTGATGCAGATGGCCAGGGCCAGCGGCAGGCCGGCGAGGGTGTCGCGCCCGCGGCGGTACAGCCAGAGGTGCAGCACGATGGCCCCGAGGGCGAAGATGTTGGTGTTCCCGTGCTGCACGTCGCCGACGAGGAAGACCAGCGCCCACAAGACGCCCAGGGCAAGGGCGAGGGGGGGGAGGGGAGAGGCAAAGGCAGCATCGCCGCGAAGCAACCTGCCCGCGGGCGCCGCTCCATGGTGGTCGCCCGTGGTCCTGGGCTGCCAACCGCTCACCAGTTGTGCGCACATCCACACCGACAGGGCGATCATCGCCAGCTTCAGCAGGTTGTACGTGGCGGCCATCAGCCAGGGCGGCATCAGGCCAAACGGCGTCAGCAGCAGCACGGTTGGCGGGCTGTTGGGGTGCATGTAGACGCGGCCGAGCCAGGCGGAATCGGTGCGGGGCGCCGGAGGCGAGGCGTTGGGGTCCGGCGGGGGAAACTCGTAGATGTTGTACCCGGCCCAGAACTGGGTGACGGCCTCGCGCCATCGCCCGACGGCGCCCTTGGAGTCCTCCGGCCGCTGCGGCCCGCCGGCCAGCCCGGCGGCGGGCGTCCAGTCGGGGTTCTCGCGGTCGAACCGCTGGGCCTGGCGGTCGCGCTTCATGGTGCCGACCTGGAACTGCACGGCCGCGGCGGCGATCGCGGCGCCCACGATCGCCCAGACCACGACGCGCAGGACGGTTGCCCGCCTGCGCGCGGCGGGGTCGTGCGGCAGGGCCATTGCTGTCGGCGGGCGGTTGGGGTTGTCACCGGCGTGGTCGGGCATCATGCTGAGTATAGCCTTGCCGGCGGCCCGGCGTCCATGGACCGCTGGAAGCGGCCCGCGAACGGTGGCGGCCAAGGCGGCCCACGCAGCATCGTGAAGCTGAACGGGAAGCCAAGCCCGTTGCCGGAGTGGTTTGTGCGTTCGGAGAGCCACCTCCTTGGTTTTGCTCAGCACGCCGTCTCTGATGTCCACTGTAGTCCCCATGCAGGATGGCATGAACTGTCAGCATGGAGATGTCAGAGGTAACCTTTCGGACGCCATCCCGCCCGTTTACCTGGAGCCGCGGCACAACGGATGTTCCCTTGGTTCAGGCGCGATCACCCATGCAATACCTCTGTGCAGGACTGCTGTCGGGGGCGGTGTTGGCTGTCGGAACGGCCAGCGCACCGGCCCAGAACCTGCCGCTGGGCGAGATGACGGCCGCCCCGTTTTTCCATGGCGGGCGCATCTACCTGCGGACCTACACACACCTGTACTGCATCGGCAAGTAGGGAGAACCGAGAAACCGCGCGAAGTGCGCCGAAAGGACACAAGACCATGAAGATCTGTGCGGGATTGTTGGTTGTCCTGACGAGCGTCTGTCCGGCACTGGCGGCGGGCGGAGCGCCCAAGCCGGCCGGCGATGCCGCCTGGCCGACGCTGGCGGGCATCTACGGCACGGCCGAAAGCGTGGCGGCCGGGACCGTCTTGGCGGTCGATGCGGCCGGGCGGACGATCCGCGTTCGCGTGACCGCCACGCTGAAGGGGCAGGCCGCTGGGCAGGAACTCCGCACCGTCGTGCAGCGTGCACAGGACATGCCGGCCGGCGCGGCCGTTGGCGGACCGGTTGCGCTCATCGTTGGGCGGCGCTGCTCGTTGGTTCACGTGGGCGACACGTGGCTCATCGCCGACCGCGGCGACGGCAAGACCGTGCCGACGTACACTGCCGCCGCGCAGGATTCGGGCAGGCTTGCCGAGATGCGCCAGGCGTTCGCCGGCACGACGGGCGAACTGGTGCGGGCGTTGGCCGGGACGGCGCGCGGCGGCGCGGCGGCAGGGCCGCCGCCGTCACCAAAGTCGGCCTCGTTCGTCGTCGAGGCCACGCTTACGGCGATGTCGAAGGTCCCCACGCCAGCCGACCTGGGCACATACAAGGAATCGCTGACCGCACTCGAATGGCAGGTGGATAGGGTTGCCCAGGGCACCCTGACCGCCAAGACCATCATCGTGTACCATTGGTCGTTCCTGGACCGGAAGTTTCAGGCGGCGGCGGCCTGGAAACCGGGTGAGAAAAGGACGCTGACACTGAGACCGTGGCAGGAAGTCCCGGAGGTGCAGCGCCTGCGTCGGGATGAAGGCATCGTGGCCGGGCGCGAGGACGTGCCGGCGTTCTACGACACGGCGCTGGGCGCGGGCCTGCCGGCGGTGGCGGCCGCGGCCCAGACAGGCGGCAAGATACTCGAAGCGGTCAGGAAGGGCCTGGGCAGCGATCCGGGCAAGGTGAAGGTGGTCAACGGCGCCGACTGCCATGGGCTGAACGATCTTCCGTTACTCTACGGCGGCACAGGGAGAGGCAAGGCGGTCAGTGTCGGCGGGGCTGGGACATTCTTTCCGCAACACGAGTTGGGCTATCGCGTCGCGGCGGCGGAGTGCCCGAACCTGGAATGGGCGATCCAATCCGGCGGCACGGACCGGCCTTGCGGCGGCTTCGGCGGCGCCGGTTACCCTCTCCGTTTCCTGCCGGGGCCCGCCTGGCCGGTCTTGCCCGGTCGCGGCCCCGCCGCGACCGTGTCTGGCGACATCGACGTGGTTGTGCTGCCCGGGGTCGGGCGCGGCGACGTCGAAAGCCTGGGCGTCCTGCAGAACTGTATTCGCGAGTACGGGCGGCGGGGCAAGGGCTTCATGCTGGACCTGGAATTCCGTTCGGATGGTCAATACCTGCGGGGCGGCAACAATCAGGCCGTCCACGAGCGATTCAGGAGTTGGGGCAAGGTCTATCCCAACTTCCTGTATTTCCACATCTATGACCCCGTGGCAGTCAGGGCAACCGTCAAGGCTGGTCTGACGGTCAGTTGCGCGACGATAGAGAAGGCGCGCATCGCCGCCGACGCCAAGGGCCTGCGCAGCAAGCTGATTGCCTGGACGGCCGACCCGCCCGATGCCAAACCGGACGCCGCCGCCCTGAGCAAGGCGGTACAGGCCGGCGGCGAGGGCGGCAACGTCGTCGTGGGCGGCGCCTGGGTCGCCAAGACGATGGCCGGCACGTCGGGCATGGCAGCCTTCGCGGACGCCGGCATGGCCGAGGCGGAACTGGTGCTACGCAGCGCCGTCGCCGCCGGCAGGAAGCCCAAGTGCGTGGTCTGGGGCATCGAGCCGTTGATGCTCACGGCGCCGAAGGAGGAGAAGCCGCTCGGCGCTTTGGCCGGGCCCGCCTGGCCGGTGGTAGGCAAACCCGTGAACCCGGCCCCATCGGCCGATGGCGCCACGGTGATCCGCCTCGGCCCGGGTACGACCGTTGCACGCGGCAAGGGAACCTGGGAGTTCGGTCTGGAATACAGTTTGGTTCTCGAAGCCACCCTGCGCGAACTCAAGCGGCACCAGATCGGCGTTGTGCTGGTCTTGGGGCCGAATACCGCCGGCATCCCAGACGCGCCCTATGAGGGGCTGGCCGA
>CAYWTX010000680.1:0-4237 GCA_964461295.1 uncultured Planctomycetaceae bacterium
CGCCGCGAACGTATTCGGCACGGCCGTGGCGAGCCACATGGTGCGGTACCGCCGGGCGGTGGCGATCGCCGCGGTGATGGTGATCGTCGGGGCCGTGGCGGGGGGTTCGCCGGGCATCGTGCGGCTAGGCGGGCTGACGCAGCAGACGGCGTGGACGGCGGCGGTCGTCACGTCGGTGGCGGCCGCGACGGTCATCGCGATGACGGTGCCGGGCCTGCCGGTCTCGACATCGCAGGCGGTGGCGGGGGCGATCATCGGCATGGGGCTGTGGACGAACCCCGCCAGCGTGCGGTGGGATAGCCTGGGCACGATGGTCGCGTGCTGGGTGGGCACGCCGATCGGGGCGGCCGCGATCGCCGCGGCGATCTACCACGTGCTGGGGGGGTGCCTGGACCGCCTGAAGCTGAATCTGGTTTGGCGGTCGGTGCTGTTGCAGGCCGGCCTTGTGGTGGCGGGCGCTTACGGCGCCTTCGCCTTGGGGGCGAACAACGTGGCGAACGTGACGGGCGCGTTCTACGGCACGACGGCCATCGGTAAGGGGTACGGCGCGGAGTACGGACTGGCCTTGGTCGGCGGCGCGGCGATCGCCGTCGGCGTGGTCGCCTTCGGCCGCAACGTGATGTTCACCGTCGGGCGCGACCTGGCGAAGTTGGGGGCGTTTTCGGCACTGGCGGCCGTGCTGGCCGAGGCGGTGACGGTGCACGTGTACTCGATCCTGGGCGTGCCGGTCTCGACGAGCCAGGCGATCGTGGGCGCGGTGTTGGGGATCGGACTGGTGCGGGGCGCGGGAACGGTGAACCGGCGCGTCTTGGCGAAGATCCTGCTGGCGTGGCTGGCCACGCCGGCAATCGCCGGCGCCCTGGCGTACGCCGCGGCCGCCATCTTCTTCTGACTCACTGCCCGAAGACGATCCTCTTGCCGTCGAACTGGACGGTCTGTCCGCCAACAGTAACTTCCGCGCCGAGGCCCTGCCCGGCTGCCTCACCGCCGGCGCGTCCTTTCTCTGGACCGTGATGATCGCGAGGAACTCGCCCTCGGCGGGAGCGACCGTGAGACGCTTGATCGCGTCGGAGAGGTTCCCGTTCGGACCGGCCGGGCCTTCGTCGCGTGGAGCGACCTCCACGTGGGCCGGCGATGACAACGACCGCGAAGCCAGTTCGGGGCAGTCCGGGGTGCCAATTCGGGGTTGTCAAGTCGCCGCTTGTCGGGCATACTTGCGTGTAGGATGTTCCAGACGCACCGGTGTTGGTGATACTCCGGCTGCCTTGGGACGGGGCGGGTACTATGGGTACATACCGAAACAAGCCCATGGAGAATCTGGCCGCTGAACTGTCGGCCGGCCTCAGGCGCATGCGGAAGGGGTACGTTGACGCCGCCGAAGCGCTGCTGGAGATCATCGATCCGCAAAAGGAGTACCCCTTCGAGTTCGTCGTCTACCGGCTGACGGGGTATCGCCCGCGGCCGGAGCAGCCCGGGCCTCCGCTGTCCGGCGAGAGCGTTCGCGACGACCTCCTCCAGTTGATGCTGGAGGTGAGCGACAGCCTGAACATGCCGGCCGACGCATACGCCGAGCCGGTGTACGACACGGAGGCGATGTCGAAGCGGTTCAACGTGGCGGGCAAGACGATCCAGCGGTGGCGGCAGCGGGGGCTGCCCGCTCGCAAGCTGGTGTTTCCCGACGGGCGCAAGCGAGTCGCGTTCCTGGACAGTTCGATCCGGCACTTCGTCGAGTCGTGCCCCGACCAGGTCGAGCGATCCACGCGGTTCACGCAGCTCAGCGACCAGGAGCGGCAGGACATCCTTCGCCGCGCCAAGCGCATGGCCGGCTTCGCCCGCTGCACGCTGTCGGAGGTGGCCCGCCGGCTGGCCCGGCGCACGGGGCGCGCCGTCGAGACCATCCGCTACACCATCCGCCGGCACGACGGCGAACACCCCGGCGACGCTGTCTTCCCCTCGCTCACCGGCCCGCTGGAGGACGAGGAGCGGCAGGACATCTATCGCACGTACCTGCACGGATCGCCCGTGCCCGAGTTGGCCGAACGCTTCCGGCGCACCCGCCGAAGCATCTACCGCGTCGTGAACGAGATGCGGGCCATGCAGCTTCTCCGCCGGCCCATCACTTACGTGTACAGCCCGCAGTTCGCCCTGCCCGATGCCGACGAGGTGATTCTCGGCTCGCCCGGGATGTTGCCTGCGACCTTCGCCGTCGCCGCCGACGCGGGCGACAAGGTCCACGGCGCGCCCAAGGACCTGCCCCCCTACCTCCGGGCCCTCTACGAGGTGCCGCTTCTCTCCGTCGAGCAAGAGCGGAACCTCTTCCGCCTCTACAACTACCTCAAGTACAAGGCCGACACGCTGCGCCGGAAGATCGACATCAGCCGCGTGCGGACGGGCCAGCTCAAGGAGATCGAGAACCTGCTCCTGCGCGCCAACGTCACCAAGAACCAGGTCGTGCGCGCCAACCTGCGCCTGGTCGTCTCCATCGCCAAGAAACACGTCGGCGGGCCGCAGGGACTCTTCGAACTCATCAGCGACGGCAACGTGTCGCTCATGATGGCCGTGGAAAAGTTCGACTACCTGCGGGGCAACCGCTTCTCGACCTACGCGTCCTGGGCGATCATGCGGAACTTCGCCCGCTCGGTGCCCAAGGAGCGATTCCAGCTCAGCCGATTCGCCACTGGCGGCGAGGAGGTGCTCGATATCGCGGCCGGGATGAGGACGTACGACCCGGCGCGGCTGAACCTGCCGGAGCTGCGCGAGAGCATCGACGCGGTGCTGGCGCAGCTCTCGCCGCGCGAGCGGACGATCCTCATCGACCACTACGGCCTGGACAGCGAGGGGCACTCCAAGACGTTCGATCAGCTCGGGCAGAACATGGGGATCTCGAAGGAACGCGTGCGGCAGATCGAATTGGAGGCGCTGGAGAAGGTGCGGCGGATCCTGCGCCCGCAGCAGGCGGACCTGCTGAGCTGAAGCATCGCCGATCGCCGATTGACCGAAGCAGCATCGAGTGCTCTTGTGGATATCAATGAAATGGGGAAGATGACCGCGGACCGGCTTGCCTTCTGGCGGGCATTGTCCGTCACCACGTGCTTCGTTCTGCCCGTGGCGATCGCGTGGGCGGCGCGCAATAGCCCTCGCGCCAACGTGCCCAGCCTGGGCGCCAACTCGCCCATGGCGCAGCCCGCGCCCGCTTCCGCCCCGGCGTATCCGACGCCGGCCCTGGCCAAGGCGTGCGCCATACGCGCCGATGGGTTGCGCCGAAAATACAAGGACTTCGAGGCGATCTCCGAGCCGCCGTTCGTCGTGGCCGGCGACCTGCCCGCCTCCGCCCTGCGCCGCCACGCCGAGGGCAGCGTGATCCGACCGGCCAGGGTGATGTGGGCTTCGTACTTCACGGAGAAGCCGGACAAGCCGATCACGATCCTCCTGTTCGACGGCAATAGCGGCTACGGCCAGTACGCCAGGGGCGACTATCCCGGCGGCGATTTCCCGTACTTCGGCTACTACACCCACGGCACGCGCACGATGGCAATGAACATCCGGACCGGCGGCGGCACGCTCGTGCACGAACTGACGCACGCGCTGATCGTCTACGACTTCGCCGACGTGCCGTCGTGGTTCAACGAAGGGTTGGCCAGTCTTCACGAACAGTGCACGGTCGGCGAGAGGGACATCACCGGCCTGGTGAACTGGCGGCTGCCGGGCCTCCAGGCGGCCATCCGCGAGCGGAAGCTGCGGCCGCTGCGCGACCTGGTGAGCCAGCGGGATTTCTACGGCGCCCGCGGCGGCACGAATTACGCCCAGGCGCGGTACTTCTGCCTCTATCTGCAGAAGCTGGGGCTGCTGGGCAAGTTCTACAAGCACTTCCGCGACAACCACGCCGCAGCCGACGCCGACGCGGCAGCCATCGAGCACGTGCTGGGCCAGAAGCTTGAAGCCGTCGAGAAGGAGTATGTCGCGTGGGTCAATACTCTGAAGTTTGAGTGAGAGGTTGTGAAAGAATCGCGGAAGCGGCCCTCCTCCCTCTTCGCCTCGAAGGGGCGATCAGGAAATCATTATTGCCGTTTTCTTCAGCCCAACGGGCTGATGGAATAAAGCCCAGGGCAACGCCCTGGGTGCCAGAACATCAATGAACAAGCCCTGTAAGGGCGGCAGAACCGCACGGAACCATTTCTTTCGCCCTTTCAGGGCTTGATCTTGGGGGCCATGGGTACCCAGGGCGTTGCCCTGGGCT
>CAYWTX010000681.1:0-3166 GCA_964461295.1 uncultured Planctomycetaceae bacterium
GCCGAACGGCTGGACCGCATGTGCGGGCGGCTGGACGCGGCCAACGAGATGCTGCGGAAACTGGCGACGGGGATTTCGGCGGGCTCATTCGCGGGGATGGCGAAGAAGGTATCCGCGGCCGCGGAGGACCACGTGGCCAAGGCGCTGGACCTGGCCGGACAGATCCGGTTGAGCGACGCGCCCAAGCAGCGGACGTTGCTGGCCAACGAGACCGACTTCCAGATCGACCGGGGCATCACGGTGCTGGGCGAGCTGCTGAAGGACGTGAGCGAGACGGCTGGGCAGATCCGCAAGGCGATGCGGCTGGGCGAGTTGGCGGGGCGACAGGACGACCTGGCGTCGGAATTGGCGCGTCGCAAGGGGCTCGACGCCAACGGCGAGCCGGCGAGCCGGCCGGCGGGCGGCAAGGGCGAGCCGGGCGAGGCGATGTCCGGCGAGCAGTGGCGGGAGGCGCAGGGCGAGGTGGCTTCGCAGGTGGGCGACGTGGCGAAGAACACCCCTGGCGCCGTGCCGGTCCAACTCAACCGCGACGCGCAGCGGGCAAGGAGCCTGCTGGCCGAAGCCAAGGCGCTGGCCAAGCTCCAGGGCGATCTGGCGGCCGAGTCGGCCGCGATGGACCCCGGCGGCAAGGCGGATGCGAAGTACGCCGCAAAGGAGCGGGCGCGGCTGGCGGGGGAGCAGGAGGCGCTGGCCGGGTCGGCCGAGCGGGTCGGCGATGAGATCAAGAAGTTGGCGGCGCAGGATGACCTGATCGAGACGGCGGCGGCCCGCGCGGCCCGCGATGCGGCGGGGAAGGCCGGGAAGGCGGGCGGGTCCGACGGGTCCGCCGATGCCGCCGACGCCGGGCGGAAGTTGCGTGAGATCGCGCGCCGGCTGGGAGCGGACGTGGACCGCGCGGCGGCGAAGTTCGCCGGCGAGGCGCCGGCGTCGCGCCCGGCGTCGCAGCCGGCCGCCGCGGCCGTGCGGGCCGGCGGCGCCGTGCCGGCCGAGCCGGCGCCGCTGTCGGCCGGTGAGAAGTTGGCGAGGACAGAGGCGTTGGCGGCCGCCGCGGCAGAACTGGCCGACAGGCAGCAGACCGTGGCGCGGCAGATGAAGGCGCTGGCCGAAGGCGACGGCGCGGGCGTTGCGGCGGCCAAGCAGGACCGCGTTTGTGCCCGCACGGGCGAACTGGGCGAGTCGGTGCGTCTGGTCGCCGAGCAGGCGGGCGAGCTGATCGGCGACACGGCGGCCCGCAAGGAAGCTGGCGAGGCCGACCTGCGGATCGGCGAGGCGGGCAAGTCGCAGCGGCAGGCGATGGCGGCGCTGGGGGCGGCAAAGCCCGCCGAGGCGGCGCCGAGGCAGAGGGCCGGCGCCGAGGCCCTGGCGGGCGCGGCGGCCGCACTGGAGCGGCTGGGCAAGGCCCTGGCCGAGGCCGGCAAGAGCAAGGGCGAGGAAGCGCCCGATGCCGGGGACGTGGCCGACGCGTTCGACGCGGCCAGCGAGGCGGCTAAGACGGAATCGCTTTCCGATGCCGCTCGGGCGGCGCAGGCGCTGAAGAACCTGGCGTCGTCGGCCGCCGCACAGGCCAAGGCCATGGGCGGCGAGATGGACTCGCGGAGCGAAGCCGGCGAAGGCGGCGACGACAGCGCGGAGGCAGGGCCGGCGAGCGAGCCGACACGCGGAGTCGAGGCGATGGAGGCGACGCTGACGCCGGCGGAGTTGAGGGCGTTGGGCATCAGCCCGCTGGACTGGGCTCGCCTGCGAGGCGAACTGCACGACGAGGTGACCGACGCCGCCGGCAGCGACGGCCCGGCGGAGTACCGCGAGTTGATCCAGCGGTATTTCCGCGAAGTGGCCCGCCGCGGGGCTGAAGCGGAGAAGAAGTAGCTGGGATGAAGGGGATGAGAGGGATGGGAGAAGAACTTGAGAAGAGACGGCAACAGAGAAAGAGCAATGATGAAAACGGTTGAGCACAGATGGCGGAGTAGGAAGCTCTCCTGTCTGTGCTTATCCGTGTTCATCATCGTTGCTGTTTCTTCTGGTTCGCCCGCCCTGGCCGACGAGGCCGAGCCGGTGTTGGAGAAGTACAAGGAGGAGATCGACAAGTCGCTGGACAAGGCGTTGGGGTTCCTTGCCCGCAGCCAGCTCAAGGACGGCTCGTTCGAGAGCGGCATGCCGCAGAACGCCGGCGTGACCAGTCTGAGCGTGATGGCGTTCCTGGCCAAGGGGCATGTGCCCGGCTCCGGCGTTTACGGCGACGTCATCGACAAGGGCATCGACTTCATTCTCGACAACCAGAAGCCCAACGGCATGCTCATCGGCCGCACCATTTCCCACGGCCCGATGTACGGGCACATGATCTCGACGCTGATGCTGTCGGAGGCGAGCGGAATGGTGAACCGGGCGCGACAGAAGCGGGTGGACGACGCCCTGGCCAAGGCGCTGAAGCTGATCCTGGCGGCCCAGAAGGTCGGCAAGGACACGCCCGCGCACGCCGGCGGGTGGCGCTACCAGTCCGACAGTCGGGACAGCGACCTGTCCTGCTCGGGTTGGGCGATCATGTCGCTGCGGTCGGCGCGGAACAACGGGGCGGCGGTGCCGAGGGAGGCGATCGACGAGGCGCTGAAGTTCGTGATGACCTGCCGGGCGCCGGACGGGGGGTTCGGCTACCAGGGGCCGGTCTCGCCGGGCCTGGCGCGGACGGGCACGGCGCTGCTGTGCCTGGAACTGTGCGGGCGGCACGGCGATCCGGCGGGCGAGGCGGCGGGGCAGTGGATCCTGGAACACGCGCCGCGGCAGTTCGGCGACACCCACTTCTACTACGGCATGTATTACTGCGCCCAGGGAATGTTCCAGCTCGGGGGCAGGTTCTGGCAATCGTGGGCCGAAACCATGGTCCCCATGATGCTCAAGCGCCAGCAGAAGGATGGGTCCTGGCCGCAGGGCGTGGGCAACGAGGCGACGGCCGGGCCGTGCTACGCCACGGCCATGGGCGTGCTGGCGATGAGCGTGTCGTACAGGCAGTTGCCGATCTACCAACGGTAGGCCGCGGGGCGGGGCGGAGCGGGGCCGATCTTTCTCTCTCAGGAGCGCCGGGGATCCCTCCGCGCCGGTTCTGCGTGCATACAACGGATGTTCCAGCGGTCGTTTCTCGACAAGAATAGCATTCGCAAAGAGTTAAAGGCGT
>CAYWTX010000682.1:0-9859 GCA_964461295.1 uncultured Planctomycetaceae bacterium
AGACCGGGAAACAGCGTGTCGAGGAAGAGAAAGAAAAAGCAAGAGGAGTGTCTGCGCCGCGCTTGACAGGTCAATCCATATCAGCCGGGGGCGTAAGCCCCCGGTAGACATACGATTGTAAATGAGCCCCGAAGGGGCGACAGAACGGCCGGGACACGATGTCCTACACGAACTTGATGTACCATGCTGTGTTCTCCACGAAAGACCGCCGGCCGGTGCTGCCGCGGGAGCGACGGCAGCGTCTGGCCGAGTACATCGGCGGCATCATTCGCAACATGGACGGGCAGATGCTCGCCGCCGACGGCGGCGAAGATCACCTGCACGTTGTGATGGTGGCGTCGCCGAAGACGGCGATTTCGGACCTCGTTCGGGACGTGAAGGCGAATTCCTCCGGGTGGGTGCATAAGACGTTCGAAGACCTGGCGGTGTTCGGTTGGCAGGACGAGTATTCGGCGTTTTCGGTATGGAAGTCGATGCTTCCCCGCGTGATCGAGTATGTGCGGAACCAAGAGGAGCACCATAGGAAGATGACGTTTCGGGACGAGTTGATTGCGTTGTTGAAGAGGCACGGCGTTGAGTACGACGAGCGATACATTTAGGCACTCGCGGAGTTTCTGTCGCCCCTTCGGGGCTCTGTTCTCTTCTTGTGCGCGTACCGGTGGCTTACGCCCCCGGCTAAATCCTCGACGCCCCATCGGGGCTGGAACGGACGCCCCTTCGGGGCTGAGAAGGCGGACTCTTCGCGGCAGAATCGGGTAAGCAGGAGTCCGCAGGGCAATGAACCATGCACGACATTCTCATCATCAACGGGCGAGTGATTGATCCCGGCAGCGGGGTTGACAAGGTCGCGGACGTCGCCATCGCCGGCGGGAAGATTGTCGGGATCTTCGCGCACAAGGGCGGGAAGATCCCGGCCACTGAAGTGGCCAGCCCTCAAGACCGAGCCCGCGAGGTCATCGACGCCGCGGGCTGCATCGTCGCGCCGGGGCTGATCGACCTGCACGTGCACTGCCGTGAGCCGGGGCACGAGGAGGAAGAGACGGTCGCCACGGCGGCGGCGGCGGCGGTGGCGGGCGGCTTCACCACCGTGTGCGCCATGCCCAACACGCACCCGGCGATGGACAACGAGACGACCGTCACGTACGTGCTGGGCCGCGCGGCCTCGGCCGACCTGGCCCGCGTGCTGCCGGTGGGCTGCATCACCAAGGGGCGCGAGGGCAAGGAACTGGCCGAGATGGGCATGATGCACGAGGCCGGTGCGGTCGCCTTCAGCGACGACGGCGACGGCGTGTCCTCGACGGCCGTCATGCAGCGGGCGATGCAGTACGCCAAGCTGCTGGGCGCGCCGCTCATGCAGCACTGCCAGGACGCCGACCTTGCCGGCGGGCACATGAACAGCGGCGCCGTCGCGGTGCGGTTGGGGCTTGGCGGGATCGCGCCGGCGGGCGAGCAGATCATGCTGCGGCGCGACCTGGAACTCGTCGAACGGACCAAGGCCCGCTACCACGTGCAGCACGTGAGCACGGCAGGCAGCGTGGAACTGATCCGCGCGGCGAAGAAGGCCCTCCTGCCCGTGACGGCCGAGGCGACCCCGCACCACCTGCTGCTGACGGACGCGGCGTGCATGAGCTACGACCCCAACTACAAGATGAGCCCGCCGCTACGGACGCTGGAGGACGTGGAAGCCCTGCGGGTCGGCGTGGCCGACGGAACCATCGACTGCCTGGCGACCGACCATGCCCCGCACTCGGCCGAGGAGAAGGAATTGGAATTTTCGCTGGCGCCGTTCGGGATCATCGGCTTGGACTGTGCGCTGGGGCTGTACGCCAAGGCGATGGTCGAGAGCGGCGCGTGCGACTGGGCGACGCTGATCGAGCGGATGTCGGCCGGGCCGGCGCGGGCGATCGGCAGCAAGTTGGGCACGCTGGCCGTGGGGGCCGAGGCCGACGTGACGGTGATCGACCCGAAGCTGCGCTGGAAGGTGAACGTGAGCGGGTTCGCCTCCAGGAGCCGCAATTGTCCCTATGACGGCTGGGAGCTGACGGGCCGGTCCGTGTGCACGATCGTGGGCGGGCAGGTGAAGTACCGGTTGAGCGGGTGACAAGGAGGCGACGCCATGGCAGCGCGAGGCGAGGAACGGCGGGAGCACAAGCGGCAGGAGGTGGCCTGTCCGCTGTGGTTGAACGGCGGCGAAGGCAAGGCGGTCCTTCGCGGGCGGACGACGAACGTCTCCAACGGGGGCGTCCTGGTGCCCATCGCCTCCGGCGATTCGCCGGTGGCGGGGGAGGTCGTCCACGTGAAGTTCTCGGTTCCCCGTTCGACGCCCAACACGTTCCTGTACGAGGAATTCGCCTCCCCGGCCGTCGTCGTCCGCTGCGAGCGCAAGAGCGAGGACCGCGTGCCGTGCGTCGCGCTGAGGTTCGAGCAGCCCATGGACCTTGGGCTGGAGGCGTGAACGAGCCGGGAACCAACCGGCCCCGTAGCGACCCACCACGGGGATCGGTCGTTTCTGGTCTCTACCGGATCGCCTTGCCGGCGATGTCGTGGCGGTAGTAGCAGTCGCGCCAGTGGATCTTCGCCACCGCTTCGTACGCCCGCTTCTGGGCCGCGGCGATCGTGTCGCCCAGGGCCGTCACGCCCAGCACGCGCCCGCCGGCGTTCACGAGTTTGCCGTCCTTCATGGCCGTGCCGGCGTGGAAGACCTTGACGCCTTCCATCGCGTCGGCGTCCTTGATGCCGGTGATCTCGAAGCCCTTGGCGTACGTGTCGGGATAGCCCCCGCTGGCCATGACGACGCACACGGCTGCGCGCGGGTCCCATTCCAGCGTCACCTCGTCCAGGCGGTGCTCGCAGACGGCGAGCATCACCTCGGCCAGGTCGCTCTTGAGACGCATCATGAGCGGCTGGCATTCGGGATCGCCGAAGCGGCAGTTGAACTCGAGCACCTTCGGCCCGCCGGGGGTGAACATCAGGCCCGCGTAGAGCACGCCCTCGTAGCGGCCGAAGTCGCGCCGCATGGCGTCGACGATGGGCACGAGGACTTCCCTGACGATGTGGTCCATGGCCGGGCGGTCGACGATGGGCACGGGGCAGTAAGCGCCCATTCCGCCGGTGTTGGGCCCGGTGTCGCCGTCGCCGATGGGCTTGTGGTCCTGCAGCGGCTCCATCGGGTAGATGTTCTTGCCGTCGCACAGGGCCAGCACGGACACCTCCTGGCCGGTGAGCATTTCCTCGACGACGACGACGTTGCCCGCGTCGCCGTAGAGCCGCTTCTGCATGATCTCCTCCAGCGGCTTGATGGCCTGGTAGGGTTCGGGGCAGACGTACACGCCCTTGCCCTTGGCCAGGCCGGAGGCCTTGACGGCCACGCCGTGCTCGCGGCTGAGGACGTAGGTTTTGGCGGCCGCGAGGTCGGTGAAGATGCGGGCCTCGGCGGTGGGGACGGCGGCGGCGCGCATGAGTTCCTTGGAGTAGGCCTTGTCGGCCTCGATGCGGGCGCCGTCCTTTCCGGGTCCGAAGCAGAGGATGCGTTCCTTGCGGACGGCGTCGGCCAGGCCCGCGGCCAGGGGGTCCTCGGGGCCGATGACGACCATGTCGGCGGCGATGTCCTTGGCGAGTTTGACCAGGGCGCCGACGTTGTCGGCGTCGATGCCGACGCACTCGGCGTACTCGGCGATGCCGGGGTTGCCCGGCGCCGCCCACAGGCGATCGCACAGCTTCGACTGGGACAGCTTCCATGCCAGGGCGTGCTCGCGCCCGCCGCCGCCGACCAGAAGAATCTTCATCGGGGATCTCCTCTGCACAGGGCGGGGAGTGTATACGCCCAAGAGCCGGGAAACAACCGAGGACGAGGAGGAGGAGGACGAGGACGACCGGGAAACAGATAAGGACGACGCATCGCGAGACGATCAGGGACGAGAACGACAGCGAGCGGGATTCGCGAGGGAGCGTCAGCTTCTTCTTCGTCCTCGTCGTCGTCCTCGTCGTCGTCCTCGGCCGTTTCCTATAATTGGGCACAAAGGGAACAACGATGGCACATGACGCGATGTTGTGGGAGAAGCTTGACGGCGAGAAGGTTCAATGCGAGTTGTGCGAGCACCGGTGCGAGATCCTGGCCGGCAAGTACGGCATCTGCCGGGTGCGGGAGAACCAAGCCGGCGTGCTGCGAGCGATGAACTACGACGCCGTGGTGGCCGTCAACGTCGACCCCATCGAGAAGAAGCCGCTGTTTCACTTCCTGCCCGGCACGCGGAGCCTGTCCATCGCCGCGCCCGGCTGCAACTTCCAGTGCGAGTTCTGCCAGAACTGGCGGATCTCGCAGGCTCCGCGCGAGGGGCGCGACCTGGGCGGCCAGGCCGTCGGACTGCGGCAGATCGTCTCGGCCGCCAAGAGGCAGCGGTGCGAGTCGATCAGCTACACGTATACGGAACCGACTGTGTTTTTCGAGTTGGCGTACGACACGTGCCGCCTGGCGCGCCCCGAGGGCCTGCGCAACTGCTTCGTGTCCAACGGATACATGACGCCGAAGGCGGTGGAGACGATCGCGCCGCACCTGGACGCGATCAACGTGGACCTCAAGGCATTCCGCGACGAGACGTACCGGCGGATCATGAAGGCGCGGCTGGAGCCGGTGCTGGTCTGCCTGCGGGCGCTTGTGGCGGCGGGGGTGTGGACGGAGGTCACCACGCTGGTCGTGCCCGGGATGAACGACTCGCCGGAGGAACTGAAGGACATCGCGACGTTCATCGCCAGGGAGTTGGGGCCGCACGTGCCATGGCATGTCAGCCGCTTCCACGCCGACTACCGCATGGCTGACCGCGGCGGCACGCCTGTGGCGACGCTGGAACTGGCGACGCGCCTGGGCTTGGAGGCGGGGCTGAAGTACGTGTACTGCGGCAACGTGCCTGGCCACGCCGACGAGCGCACCCGCTGCCCGAAGTGCGGCACGGTGATCATCGACCGCATGGGCTTCGCGGTCCGCGCGATGCGGATGAAGGAAGGCGCGTGCGGGCAATGCGGGGAGAGGATCGAAGGCGTGTGGGGGTAGGGTCGCGCGCACGGAGCCTGCACTAGTACCCGCAACCTCCTTCGTCTCCCGCGCTGATTCCTCAATCGCAGAGGGCGCAAAGGACGCAGAGAAGGGCTTTAGAAGAAGGGCTCCGCGATCTCGGCGTTCTCTGCGATTGGCCCTTCGGTTGCGGGCAAGGCCCGCGCTGGCTGACTCGTGGTCTTCCGCCTGCTTCGCGGGCCGGAGCACAATGGGCGCAAAAAACGCCGCGCACACACCCGTTGCGGGCGCGTGCGTGGCGTCTGGTTGCTGTTGGTGAGCGAGCGCTTGCCTGCCTACTTCTTGCGGCGGTTTCGGCGCTCGCGGCGCTTCTTCGAACCGACCTTCCGACGTCGTCTGGGCTTGCTCATAACACTCCTCTAAGGAAGACGAAACGGGATCAGAGGAGAACTTATAGCGACTGTGCGCGAGAAACACAAGACTTCGCCAGAAAGCAGAGGAGCCATAGGAACGCCAGTCAGACGGGGCCGCCGCGGCGCTGTCCCTTTCGGATTCGTCGCCTTCCCCTCACTCCGTCGCTTCGTCCAGGCCCTCGTCGTCCTTCGCGTCGTACTCGACGATCGCCAGGTCGGCGAATCGCGTCTTGCCCAGGCGCAGGAGCGTCAGCCGCACCTTGTCCCTGCCGGCCTGTTTCGCGGCCGCGACCAAGTCTCGCATCTGGCGGGCGGACTTCAGGGGCTGATCGTTCAGTTGCGTGACGACCTCGTTGGGGAAGACCTTGGCCACCAGCGTCGGCGAGCCGCTTTCCACCTTGGCGACGATGACGCCGGCGGCGGGGTCGTTCAGGTTCAGCGCGTGCCGGACCTCGTAGGTGAGGTCCTTCACCGTCAGTCCGAGCTTTCGGTTCTGCCAGCGCGGGGCCGACTCCAGGTCCGGCGGGGCCAGTTCGATGGGGTACTGGAGGGTCTGGGTCTTGCCCTTGCCGGCGGCCTCGCCCTCGGGGCGGTAGTATGTGATCTCGATGACCTTGCCGACGCCCACGGCGTCAAGGGCCCGCGTCAGGAAGTTCTGCCGGTTCTTCCACGTCGCTTCGATGGGCCCCATGCTCTCGGCGTCTTCGCCGCCGCCGCCGTAGTCGCCCCAGCGTCGGTAGCTTCCGTAGCCGCCGCTGGCGCCTGCCAGCCGGCTGGCCAGTTCGATGGGGTAGGGCATTCCCGGCGCCTGGAGCTTGAGCAGAATATCGCCCACCTTCATGCCCATCTTCTCGGCCGGGCTGCCGGCGTACACCGCGTTGAGCAGGAAGCCGAGTTGCCCGTCCTTGGTGGGCTTTTCCACCTTGAGCATCTCGGCCAGTTCGGCGGTCACGGGCACGAACTCCACGCCGAACCACGACCGCCGCCTGGCCATTTCGCGGGTCTTGACCTCGACCTTGGCGTCCAGGTGCTTGGCCGGCTCGGCCAGCAGGCCACGCAGCTCGGAGATCGTGAAGATGCGGTGCGGCAGGTCGCCGCCGCCGCGGTAGCGGCGCGATTCGTCCAACCGCCGCTCTTCCTCGTGCTCGCCGCGTTCCTGCACGTAAGCGCCCAGCAGCTCGCCCCGGAAGCTCACCAGTAGCGTGCCGGGGTTGATCCCCCGGGCGGCGTACCAGTTGTACTTGCCCTCGTAGCCGCGGTCCTTGCCGAAGATGCGGTTGGTGGCCAGGTCGACGTACTTGGCGCCAAGCCGCTTCCGCAGGCGAGCCGTCCAGAACGGCTTCATCCGCTCCGGGTCGCCGGCGGCGGGCTTGGCGAAAGCGGGCAGGTCGCCTCCCTCGGCCGCCACCAGGAACGCGCCGATCTTCCTGAACGCCCCGACGAATCTGGCCGGCTGGCGCTTGGCCGGCGAGTGCTTGAGGTAGATCTTCTCGATCTGGCGGGCGAGGGCGCTGTCCAGTGGCCGCGGCACCAACACCTGGGTGGGGCCGACGGCCAGGCCGTAGAGGCTGATCTCCCGTCCGGCCGCCTCGCCGTGCCCGTAGGAGGGGCGGTAGGGCACCGGGCTGGGCTCATCCATATCTGCGCCGCCGCCGCCGGAGCGGAGAACGAGCACGACTTCCTGCACACACTGGACGAGCCGACTGCGGCAGGCGTTTTCGGCCGCGGTTAGGGCGGGCCAATCCATTCCCTCGGCCTTCAGCAGCTCGGGCCCTTTCCACAGGCACTCTTCCTGCCGCAGATCAAGGAAGGGCGTGGTGCAGCAGCCGACGGGCCGCCCCTGCTTGTCGGCGACGATCGTCACGCCGGCGACGGACTCGGACAAGCCGCGCGACAGGGGCATGTTCCGCAGGCCCACGCTCGCCCGCTGGCCGAAGTAGACGTTGCCGGCGGCGGGGCCGGCGTCGAAGCGGATGGCCGGGCGGCCGGAACCGAACCGCAGCCGCCACTGGTCGTCGGCCTGGAACAGATCGGCCTCCAGCAGCGAGGTGTTGACGCCTTCGTCCTTGAGCGGGGAGAACGTCAGCGGCGTGAGTTTCACGTCGGCCTTGCCTTCGGGCTTCAGGAGGATCGCCGGGGCATCCTGCAACAGGCGGTGAGGCCTGGCCGCTGCCGTCTTGCCGCCGGCCTCGATCTCGATGCGGTCGATGAAACGGTCCTCCAGGCCGTAATCGGCCGTGAGAACGCGCCCCTCGGCGCCGATGACGATGCCGGTGGTGAGGGCGGGGCGCTTCTTGTCGACATACTCATCGTAGAGCCGAAGGGTCATCCAGTTGTCGTCGGCGGCGTCGGCCGTCTCGGAGGTGTCCTTCCTGAAGTACGTCTTGACGATGACGAAGCTGTTCTTCGCGGCGTCCACGAGGGTCTTGGGCACGGCGGGCTCGTCGTCGTCCTTGGCCGCGGCGGCCGCCGCGGACGGCGCGGTGGAAGGTTCCTCCGCGCGGACATGACCCGCAGGAAACAGGATCGCCACGCCCGCAAGGAACCATTCCGCGAACCGCACGCGGCCGGATCGACGATCGTCACTCCGCGGGAGCCGTTGGCTCGACACTTGACACTTCATCGCTTTATTCCTCTTTGAGGTAGTCCTTTTCCCAGCCCAGCGGCTTCCAGTCGAGGAATCCGTCGCGCTTGATCGTCACCAGGACCTTCTTCTCCACGCGCTTGGGGTCGTCCACCAGCGACTTGTAGGCCTTCTCCACGTCCGCGAGCGTCTTGATCTCCGCCGTGCCGATCTTCAACACGACGTCGCCGGGCTGAAGGTCGGCGTCGGCGGCGTTGCCGCGCGCGCGCACGCCCTGGATGAACACGCCGCCGGAGGGCTGGAGGAAATGCAGCCGCGGGTTGGAGAACTTCGTCAGTTCCTTGACCGTCATGTTCCACCGCTTGCAGTCGTAGCTTTCGCCCTCGAACTGGCCTCGCTTCACCGGGCGCATGGCCACCGTCAGGAGCTTCCGCTTGCCGACGGCTCCGGCGTAGGGGCCGGTGGGCTCGTTGCCGTCGTCGGCGTCCTTGCGGGCCAGCAGGATCCCGGCGGGACGATCGGCGGGCAGGCCCGCCAGCAGCACCCGCAGGGCCGGCAGGTCCTCGACGTACAGCCCGTCCATCGCCTGGCCGTTCACTGCCAGCAGCAGGTCGCCGTCGCGAACGCCGGCCAGGAACGCCGAAGAGTCCTTCTCCACGCTCTGGACAAGCACGCCGCGGGCGGAATCGGTGAACGTGTTGCTCTTGAAGTCGTTAAGGGCCTGTAGCAGCAGCCCCGTGTGGGTGCGGTCGACCTTGACGGGACCGGCGTTGGGTTCGGCCTTGGCCGACGCGGCGAGCAGTTTGGCGACGATGTCGGCGACGACGTTGGAGGGGATGGCGAAGCCGATGCCCTCGGCCCCGGCGCCGAGCGTGTTGATGCCGATCACCTTGCCGTCGGTGTTGACCAGCGGGCCGCCGCTGTTGCCGGGGTTGATGGCCGCGTCCGTCTGCAACCAGAGGTTGTACTGGTACTGCGTGGTGAAGCCGATGTAGCGGCGCGTGTTGCTCACAATGCCCAGCGAGATGCTCCGCGTGAAGCCGAACGGCGAGCCCAGGGCCATGGCGAACTGGCCTTCCTCGACGACGTCGCTGTCGCCGAACTCCGCCACGCTCAGTGCCGGCGTGTTGGGCTCCAACTTGAGCTTCAGCAGGGCCAGATCGGTTTCCGGGTCCAGCCCGACGACGGTGGCCGGCACCTGCACCCGGTCGCCCAGCACGCAGTTGACCTCGATGGCCTTCTCGGCCACGTGGTGGTTGGTGACGACGTAGCCGTCGGCTGAGACGATGACGCCGGAGCCGAACACCTCCGTCCGCCGGCGCTCCCCGCTCTCGAAGGTCTCCTGGATCGGCTTGACGAACACCAGCGTCGGGTACACGCGCCGCTTGGCCGTCGCGATGATCTTCTGGAAGTCGATCTGGGCGGCCGCGCCGGCCGTGGGGGCCGTCGAGGCCGACTGGACCGTCCTGGGCCCGGCGTCGCAGCCGGCCAGGCCGCCCGCCAGGACCGTGGTAAGCAAAGTCACTGCCAACCCGCGCTGGGTCATGGATGCTCCTTCGTAGTGGGATTCGTCCCCGCCTGGCCGAGCCACGGCAGCGGGCACAGTATACCCGCCGGTGGCGACGAGAGGAACAGCCCAGGACGAGCCGGAGGCGAAACGGCCTCGGTTGTTCCCCTCTCGGTTCGTCCTCGGTCGTTTCCCTCTTCGCCAAAACCTTCGCCAAGACCTGGTGTCAAGGCCCAGTAGAAATGTCCGCTACTTCGCCCCAGTAGAAATGTCCGCTCGGCTCCGGCTACACTTGTACGATTGTCGCCATGGATGGGAGGAGGATGGACGTTTGGGTTCATTGGGTG
>CAYWTX010000683.1:0-12317 GCA_964461295.1 uncultured Planctomycetaceae bacterium
GCCGCCTCAGCCAGGTCCGCGTGGTAACCCCGGACCAGCGGTACAACGGCTCCCACGGCGTCGAATCGCCCGTGACGGCACGCTGCTGGTACGCCAGCCCCTGGCCATTGAGCGAGCGGCACTTCCTCGTCGCCCAGACTCACAGGCAGTGCGTCAGAAGCGTCGCCAAGGGCAAGGCGAGCGTCCAGTGGGAGAACCCCACCAACGGCATCTACTACGTCGATGTCTTCGGCAACAAGGAACTGCTTCACGACACGGGCGGCGCCGAGTGCATGGACCCGATCCCGCTGCGCCCGCGGCCTCGTCCGCCGGTGATCCCCGATGCCACCCGGCAGAGTATCCGCGCCAAGGCCGACGGCAAGCCCGCGTCGATACTGATCACCAACGTGTATGAGAGCGACTTCGACTGGCCCGCGGGCACGCAGATCAAACGCCTGAGGATCGTGCAGTGCTTGCCGAAGACCACCAGCAGCCACAACCAGCCCACGGTCGGCAACGGCTACGAGCAGCAGTTCCCGCGGTTTCCGCTCGGCACGGTGCCGGTCATGGCCGACGGCAGCGCGTGGTTCGAGGCGCCGGTGGGGCGCGAGATCTACTTCCAGGCCCTGGACGCCAACGGCATGGCCGTCCAGTCGATGCGCTCGGGTACGTATGTCCATCCCGGCGAGCAGATGGTCTGTGCCGGCTGCCACGAGGACAAGAAGAGGACGCGGAGCCTTGCCGGGGCGGCGCCGCTGGCCGTGAGCAGAGCTCCCGGCGGAAAACCGTGGGGGATCGAGCCCGACGTGACCGATGCCAACGGCAACTTGGAGGTGCTCACATTCGCGCGGCACATCCAGCCGATACTCGACAGCCGCTGCGCGGCCTGCCACCGCAAACCGGAAAGCAAGCGTGCGCCCGGCCTGCACGACCGGACCATCGACCCGCGCGGCGGCTGGACCGCCTCCTACCGCGCCCTGGTCGGCCGCACGTTCAGATATGGCGGAGACAGCAAGAAACCCGACCAGGACTACTCCCGCACAACGGCCGGCAGATTCGGCGCGATGGCCGCCCCGGTGACGAAGCATTTCACACGCGCGCACCACGACGTGAAACTGACGGGCGAGGAGTGGCGGACCGCGGTGGCCTGGCTGGACTGCCTGGCGCCCTTCTACGGCTGGGACTGGGACCTGGAAACACAGCAGCGCGGGGAGAAGCTGGTCCCGCGGATTGACTTCGATCCGGGCAATCCGCTGGCCCTGGACCGCCCCTCCGGCGAGCAGAGCGCGCTTCAGGCGCGCTGGGTCAGCGAGATTCGGGCGTTGCAGGAGGGCGGGCGGGCGTCGTCGGCCGGCGGCGCCGTGGACCCGACCCGCCCGACCGCGGACATCGCCGCCGAGGCCGCCGAGGCCGCCGGCGCGCGCAAGGCCGCCCTGCTGGAAGCGCTCGCGGCCCGCGGGGCGCGAGAGCACATCGACCTGTACGTGGGCGGTCTGGCGGACGGGAACCAAGCGGTCCGGCGATGTGCCCTGCGCGTGCTGGCTGACTACGGCGACGCCCAGGCATTGCCCGCGCTGGCCGCCGCCCTCGTGAGTGCGGGCTCGCACGACGAGGCGGCCGACTTCGGCAACGCGGCTGGGGCGGTCTGCGCCAGGGCGGCCGACAAACGGGCGTGCGTGGCCGCCTTCGTGGCCGCGATGCCCAAGGCGACGGCGCCCGGAAAGTGCGCGCTGCTTCGCATACTCAGCGAGGTGGGCGGCGACGAGGCGGTCGCCGCCGCGCGAAAGGTGCTCGGCGAGACCAAGAGCGGCCCCGAGAACATCGCCCCGCGGGCGAAGGCGACCGCATCGAGCGAACTGAAGCCAGCCACGGCCGCCCGGTTCGCCATCGACGGGCACAGCCCGAACAAGGGCGGCGGCGCCGCCGACAACGCCGCCTGGGCCGCCAGCGGCAAGGCGCCCTTGCCTGTCTCGTTCACGCTGGAGTGGGACCAGGCCATCCAGATTGCCGAGGTCGTTTACCACGGCCGGACCGCATGGTCCTCCGAGGAGTGCTGGAAGGACTGCGAGTTGTACGTCGACGACGCCGCATCGCCGGCGGCGAAGGCGAGTTTCGCCGCCGCGTACGGCCCGCAGAGCGTTCGCCTGGCCAAGCCGGCAACAGCCCGCAAACTGACGCTGAAGTTCCTGTCCTCGCATGGCGGCGCCAACCCCGGCGCGTCGGAGATAGGAGTGTTTCCCGAGCCGCTGGCCGACCTGGACGCCGCCGAAGTCCGCGCCACGGCCGAGGGCGTGCTGGGCGAACAGGCCGGGCTTCGCTCCAACGTCCTGACAAGCCCTGACGGGCGCAAAGGAGAAGAGCAATGATCTACAGACTTGGCGACTCTGGCGACGTCTCGCGCCCCCGCTGGACGAAGGCTTTGGCGGTCGCCTTGGCGCTCGCCGTGGCGGTCCTGAACGGGGCGTTCGGGGAGGCGCGCGGCGCGAAACCGGACGGGACGAAGGAGAAACCAACCTCCAAGGAAGCCCCCCGTACGAAGCCGGATCCCCTTAAGGACATCATGGTGGGCGACATGCCTTGGGGGAAGGCAATGACCGAGACCCTTGCCCAGGGGGCGGACCTCCTGCCTCGCGCCTTGGCGATGCTCGGAGACGACGCCCAGGTCGTCCTGGCCGTGCGATACCGCAGCTACGACCATTGGTACGCCAACTTCGGCTACTGGGTGAACGATCCCGAACAAATGCTCTACGGCAAGCCGGGCGGGGGTCTGCTGGTCCTCGGATTGGGGACCGGGCAGAGGAAGGTCCTGCTGAACGACCCCAACGGCAGCGTGCGCGATCCGCACGTGCACTACGACGGCAGGACCATCCTGTTCTCGTATCGGAAGGGCGGCACGCGCCACTACAACCTTTACGAGATTCAGGCCGACGGCACGGGCCTGCGGCAGATCACGCATGGCCCGTTCGACGACATCGAGCCGATCTACCTGCCCAACGACGAGATCGTGTTTATCTCGTCGCGATGCAATCGTTGGGTCCCTTGTTGGTACACGCACGTCGGCATCCTGTACCGCTGCGACCGTCAGGGCGGGCGCATCCGCGCACTGTCCACCAACGTGGAACACGAGAACACTCCCTGGATGCTGCCCGACGGCCGCGTTCTCTACATGCGATGGGAATACAACAGCCGCAACGTGAACCTCTTTCACCACCTGTGGGCCGTGAACCCCGACGGGACGGGCGCGGCGGCGTATTACGGGAACATGCATCCGAACCATGTGATGATCGACGCCAAGCCTGTTCCGGGCACGCACGATGTGGCCAGCATCTTCTCCTGGGGGCATGGCTCGGAGGAGCACCGCGGCGGGTTGGTCCTCGTCAGCGCGCAGCGCGGGCCCGACGACGCCAGTGCGGTCCGCGTGATCGGGCCGGGCACCGCATGGCGAGATCCGTACCCGCTTGCCAGCGACCTCTTCCTTGTGGCCAAGCGAGGGCAACTGGTTGTCATGGATGACCGGGGCAGAGGGCAGACCCTCCTGTCGCTGCCCGAAAAGGAACCGCTCAGCGGCGACGACTCGCCGGTCTGCTACGACCCGAACGCCGTCAAGGCCAATCACAAACGGTTCCATCGTGCGGGTTGCCCCCACGCCGTGCCCAGGCTGGTCCGGACCACGCTCAAGGATGCCCGGGACAAGGGCTGGGTCCCGTGCTGGCTGTGCGAAGACGGCCCGTGGGTGAACGAGCCGCGACCTCTGCGCCCGCGGGCGCGCGAGCCGATCATTCCGGACCGTACGGACGCCAGGGCAACCACGGGGCGACTGGTGCTCACGAACGTGGCGCGCGGACGGAACATGGACGGCGTCAAGCCCGGCGAGATCAAGCAACTGCTGGTGCTGGAGGAACTGCCCCAGCCGTACTCGAACAACGATCGGCAAGGCATGCCCCGCGCGCTGACGCTCCGCCGCATCCTCGGCACGGTCCCGGTCGAACCCGACGGCTCAGCGAACATGGAAGTGCCCGCGATGCGCAGCCTGTACTTCGTCGCCCTCGACGCCAACCAGCGAGCCGTGAAGTCCATGCAGAGCTTCGTGAGCGTCATGCCCGGCGAGACGGTGGGCTGCATCGGGTGCCATGAGTACCGCACGGAGTCGGGCCTTGTGCCGCATTCGCTGGCGTCCACGAAGCGCCCCCCGAGCCGTCCGCATCGCCCCGAAGGCGTGCCGGATGTCTTCCACTTCCCGCGCGACATCCAGCCGATCCTGGATCGGCATTGCGTCAAGTGCCACGGGTTCGATTCGCCCAAGCCCCCCGCGGGCGGCGTCGCGCTCAACGGGGACCGCACTACCGCTGGGCACCGGAACCCCGGCGTGTTCACACATGGCTACTGCGCCCTCTTTGCCAGGGACCAGATCGTCTTCGACGTCGAGGGCCTGGGCAACAATCCGCCGCGTTCGCTGGGGACCGGCGCCAGCCCGCTGATGAGCAAGATCGACGGCACCCACCACAAGGTGACGCTCTCGCCGGAGGAGCGGCGAATGATCCACTGGTGGGTGGACTCCGACGCGCACTTCGCCGGGACCGCCGCCTGGAATGCCCGCGAGTGGCAAAGCCTGGTGAGCGACCTGTCCAAAGCGGACGAGGTGTTCAGACGACGCCGATGCGTCCAGTGCCATCGGTTGTCGATGGACGCCGCGGACTGGAGGATAGGCGATTCACGCTTCTCTACGGCCGGGATGTACAACCTGACCCGACCGGAGAAATCTCGCGTGCTGCTGGCCCCGCTGGCCCGTGGCGCCGGCGGGTGGGACGTGTGCAAGCCCGTCCTCAAGGGGGCCGTCGGCCCCACACCGCCAACGGTGGACGCCAAGGCCCCGCCCGTCTTCGCCGCCCGCGAAGATGCCGATTACCAGACCGTCCTGGCCGCCCTGCGGGCCGTCAGAGAGCGGCTGGACCGGCGGACCACGCCGGATATGCCCAACTATCGGCCGGACGAGCAGTACGTCCGCGAGATGAAGCGATACGGCATCCTGCCGGCGACGTTCGACTTGGCCAGGGACCCGATCAACGTCTTCGACGTTGATGCGGCGTACTGGCGATCCTTCTGGCCCACCCCGGCGATGCAGCCGGACCGCCCGGCGGCGGCCGCGGCAAAGCAAGGGCAGCCATGATCTCGACACGCGAACAGCGTCAAGCGGGACTTGCCGTTCTCGCCTTGGGCGTCCTGGCCTTGCCGTGCGCGGCCGCGGCCCAACGGAAGGTGCTGGGCGATACGAAGGCTGGCCCCGACAACCTGGCGCCCGGCGTCACGGCCTCCAGCGAACTCAAGCCGGCAACAGCCCGCAAACTGACGCTGAAGTTCCTGTCCTCGCATGGCGGCGCCAACCCCGGCGCGTCGGAGATAGGAGTGTTTTCCGAGCCGCTGGCCGACCTGGACGCCGCCGAAGTCCATGCCACGGCCGCCGACATCATCCGCCAGGCGAGCGGCAAACCGTCTAACAATAAGATTGCACCATGAATGTCTTTCAAATGATCCTCGCTTCCGTGCTCGCATGGGTACTGCTAAACCCCGCGTGCCTTGCCGCAGCGGAGTCGCCGCCGGTGTCGGCTGCGGTGCAGGCCGAGTGGGAGCGCGACTGGGCCTGGCACTACCCCGACGGCAAGCCCAGACCGGCGCGTGTACCGGCGAATCGGCCGCATCATCCCTTGGCCCTGACCGACCTGTCGCCCGATCGCGATCTGCTGGACGTGGTTCTGTCGCGCACCGATGCCCTGCTAAAGGACCTGACAGGGCTCAGCGGCGCGGCCGATCTGAGCCGCGAACGCGCCGCGTGGCAGGCGTTGACAGGTGAGGCAGCGAAGGTGGCCCGTAGCGACATGGCCGCGCGCCGGGCGATCTACTTGCGCGCCTGCCAACTGCGCCGGCAGGTCGCCTTGGCCAATCCACTACTGAACTGCCGGGAGATACTCTTCGCCAAGACGGTCGCCGGCGATCTGAGCATGTACAGCCTCAGCGGCGGGATCAGCACGGCGCCCGGTTCCGCCCTGTGCGCGGTTTCGGACTACCGCACCAACAAGCCCGCTGTCCGCGACCTGCTCGACGGCCGGACCGTGACGAACGGACGCAACGTCGGCAAGGCCATCGCCGGGCGGGGATGCTTCGCCGATCCGGACCTCGACTACGACGGCCAGCGGATCGCCTTCGCCTGGAACGAATTGCCGAGGCCGTTCTACTACTATGGAGAGTTCCGTACTCGGAAGGCGGAGACGGCCGCGAATGCCCGGCAGATCTTCCGCGTCGAGGTGGACGGCTCGGATCTCCGCCAACTGACCGAAGGCCGGGAGGTCAGCTTCGCTCCCTGCTGGCTGCCCAGCGGGCGAATCGCGTTCATCTCGCAACGCGATCCCGGCACCAACCGCTGTCGCTTCGGCGCTATCGGGCCGCAACTCGATGACTGGTTCCGCGACGGCTACGTGCCGTACCACGTGCCCCGAATCTACAGTATGGCCGCCGACGGAAGCGACGCGCGCCGGCACAGCCAGCACGACGCCGCCGAGTGGACGCCCAGCGTCGATAGCGACGGGTGCCTGGCCTATGGCCGCTGGGACTACATCGACCGCGGCATCCCGCTACAGAGCTTCTGGACGCAGCATCCCGACGGGCGCGACCCGCGCTGCCCGCACGGGAACTACCCGATAGTGAACAGGCGGCACGTCGGCTGCGCCCCGACCGTGGGGGCGACCTACATGCGTGCCGTCCCCGGCGCTCGCGGCAAGCACGTGTATGTCACCTCGAACCACCGCATTTACGAATGGGGCGCCCTGATGCTGCTGGACCTGGGCCTGCCCGACGCCGACAACGGCAACCAGCTCCTGGAGATCACCCCGGACCTGGCGTACCCCACGTCGGGCCATGACGGCGGCCTGGGCCGCGACGGCCCGGTCTACTCCACGCCCTGGCCGCTGAGCGACCGCTACTTCCTGGTCGCGTTCCGGCGGGAGCTGCCGCCGATGCCGGTCAAGGTTCGCGAGCATCCCTACGAGCAGATGCCGAAGTTCGGCCTCTACCTTCTGGACATCTACGGCAACCGCGAACTTCTCTACCGCGACGACGCCATCGACTGCATGAAGCCCGTTCCGTTCCAGGCCCGGCCTCGCCCGCCCGTCGTGCCCGACCAGGTGCGCGACACCCGCGGCCAAGGCCCGTCCAAGGCGGCGACCATCGCTGTCATGAACGTCTACGAAAGCGACTCCGTGTGGCCGAAGGACACAAAGATCACGGCATTGCGCATCGTGCAGGTATTCCAGAACTACGGTGGCGGCGACGACCCGCCCATGGGCTTCAGCGGGATGGCATTGCCGCGCATCCCCCTCGGCACCGTTCCGGTATACGAGGATGGCAGCGCTTACTTCGAGGCACCGGTCAACCGGATGATCTACTTTCAGGCGCTCGACGGAAACGGCCTGGCCGTGCAATCCATGCGCTCGGGCACCTCGGTGCAGCCGGGCGAGCGCCTCACCTGCGTGGGTTGCCACGAGAACAAGTGGAAGACGCCATCCAGGCCCCAAGGCCAAGCCGCTCCGCTTGCCTTCCGGCGCGGCACGCCCGACCGCATCACCCCCGAGGTCTGCGGCACGGAACCCTTCACTTTCGCCCGTCATGTACAACCCATCCTGACTGCCAAGTGTGCCGGCTGCCACGTCAAGGAGAAGAAAGGCCCGCAGAAACTCGCCGACACCGGCCTGGTCACCTTCAAGGGCGGGCGCAACCACAGCGGCCAGGCATCGGCCGCATTCTCGGATCTGCGGCCCTACACCTTCTTCTACGTGCAGAGCTACGGCATCCAGAACAACCGCAGCGTGGCCGGCCAGATCGGCGCGCGGGCCGCCAAACTCACCGCCTGCCTGTCGCCCAAGCACCATGGCGCGCAGTTGACCGACCAGGAGCGCCGGCTGTTCACGATGTGGATGGACCTGCTCAGCCCGTACTACTCCAGCATCTTCGACCGCGACAAGCAGCACGCGGGCGAAGTCGTGGACCCGCTGTACCCCGACTTCGACCCCAACAACTTCTTCGGCGTCGAAGGCAGGCCCGTGCCCGCCAAGACGCCCCCGCGCCTTACCGCGGCCGGCATTGCCTCCCGCATCTCCGCCGCCACGGGTGAGGAGAAGGCGTCGCTGCTGGAGTTGCTCGGTCGCCTCAATGCGGACAACTATCCGGACGTGTACCTGGCGGCGCTGTCAGACCAAAGCCCCGCCGTGCGGGCCTGCGGTCTGCGCTTTGCCGGCAACATGGGCGATGGACGCTTCCTGCCCCCGCTTGTCACGGCGATTCGCGGCGCCGACAGTCACGACCAGGCCGGCGGATACGAGAAGCCCGCGGCGGCGGTCTGCATGCGTATGAAGGACAGGAAGAGTTGCGTGACAGCAGTCACCGGTGCGCTCGACGGCGCGACGCCCGCGGGCCAGTGTGCGTTGCTGCGCCTGTTGGGCAGGCTGGGCGGCGACGAGGCGGCCCCGGCTGTGAAAAAGGTCCTGGCCGAGACCAAGGCCTCGCCCGAGAACATCGCCCTGCGGGCGAAGGCGAGCGCATCGAGCGAGCTAAAGCCCGCCACGGCCGCCAGGTTCGCCATCGACGGGCACATTCCGAACAAGGGCGGCGGCGCCGACGACAACGCCGCCTGGGCCGCAAACGGCAAGGCACCGATGCCGGTCTCTTTCACGCTGGAGTGGGACAAGGCCGTCCGGATCGCGGAGGTCGTCTACCACGGCCGGACCGCGTGGTCCGACCAGGAATGCTGGAAGGACTGTGAACTGTACGTTGACGATGCCGCAACGCCGGCGGCGAAGGTGCGGTTCACCGCCGCCTACGGTCCGCAGAGCGTACGCCTGGCCGGACCGGCGATGGCGAGCAAGCTTACGCTGAAGTTCCTGAGCTCCCACGGCGGGGCCAATCCCGGCGCGTCGGAGATCAAGGTGTTCTCAGAGGCGGCCGCGGACCCCGACGCCGCCGAACTGCATGCGACAGCCGAGGCTGTCTTGGCGCAGATGCGGGGTCGGTGAGGCACTGGACGGCGCGGTTCGCCGCCGAGGAAAGAAGGAGACCGCCGTGAGGCACGCATGGTTATCTGCGATTCTGGTTGCCGTGTTCCTGGCGATGGCAGCGGCCGCCGAGCACCGGGCCGCGGTCCAAGCCGACTGGGACTTCCAGCACCGGATGCTGGTCAGTACGGACAAGAGGAGCGGGGCGCTGGGTCTGCGGCAGGACCAGCAGCCGGCACCGCTGGCGGACGAGCAGGCGGGGGTTCTCGCGGGTGACCGCGACCCGACGGACCTGGTGGCGCGACGGGTTGATGCCTTGCTGTCCTATCTTGCCGCGAAGTATCCGGAACGGCCCTGTTGGACTGGATATCGACAGGTTCTGGACCCTCTATTGGTCAGGGCCAGGTCAGGCACGCCGGACTTGACCGGCAAGGATCCGTCTCGGCAGGAAACCTACCGGGCCCTTTGCGCCCTGCGGCGCGAGATCGCGATGGCCAATCCGCTCCTTGACTTCGATACAGTCCTGCTCTCGGAGGAATCCAATGTCGGAGGCTGCCTTCAGCGGGCCACCACCGGTCAATACAACGGTCTTGGCAGCACGGAGCCGGGCGGCGGCCTCTACCTCGTCGGCGGCTGGAAGGGGGCGAACCCCGCGGTCGCGAATCTCTGCGAGGGCGCCACGGTCGAGAACGGGCCGCACAAGGGGCGGACCTTGTCCGGCGGCACGTTCCACGCCCCGAGCCTGACCCACGATGGCAAGTTCGTCCTCTTTTCCTGGGCCAAACTGCACTACCCGGAGTGGCCCGCCACCAAGGACGAGGCGCAGCATCCGGACACCCGTGCCAAGAAGGCGGACGCCTTGGCCATCTTTCGCATCGGCGTGGACGGAAAGGGTCTTCGCCAACTCACGGTCGGCGGCCCGCACAACGACACCGAGCCGTGCGAGCTCCCGGATGGTCGGATCGCCTTCATGTCGACCCGACGCGAGGTCTATGACCGCTGCTCGGCCTACCGCCCGGCGTTTACGCTCTGTTCGATGAAGCCCGACGGCAGCGACATCCTGTTGTTGAGTCGGCACGAGACCCACGAGTGGCTGCCCAGCGTCTCCAATGACGGCATGGTCCTCTACACCCGCTGGGATTACGTTGACCGGCAGGTGGATGCCTCGCACGGAATCTGGGTCTGCTGCCCGGATGGCCGCGATGCCCGGGCGCCGTCCGGCAACTATATGGGCCGGATCTTCACGTCGGACGCCCCCGGCTTTGCCCGCTACAACCCGCAGAACCCCCCTAGGCCTTTTGACTTCGCCGTCATGAGAGCCGTGCGCCAGCCCATGGCCGTCAGCCATATCCATGCCATCCCGGGCTCGCATCGGGTGATGGCCATCGGCAGCAGCCACCACGTGACGGAGGCGGGGCAGGTCATGCTCCTCGACCTGCACCAATTGGATGACTACGCGGGCAGCCAGGTCGTTGCGCTGACTCCCGGTCCCTGGGGCGAAGACCAGAGGAGCGAGTGGTCGTCCCCGTGGCCGCTCTCAGAAGACTTCTTCCTGGCCAACTACCTGGACCGCGTCTATCTTGTGGATCGCTTCGGCAACTGGGAACTGGTCCATCGCAGCCCCTCGGCGCACCATCGCAACTTCCTCCGCTGCTACAGCCGGACCGAAGCCCGCAAGTTGACCGACAACGAGGACCCGCTGCTGATCGACGGCCGCGGGGTTACGTGGCGTCCGAGCTTTCCGCAACCCGTACGCGCCCGGCCGCGGCCGCCGGCGGTTCCGCCGCAGACCTTCCAAAGCGAGGACCGGCGCGGCACGCCCGGCCATGTGCCGGCGACCATCGCGATCGCCAACGTCTACGACACCGACGTGCCCTTGCCCAAGGACGTCAGGATCAAACGCCTGCGCCTGGTCCAGGTGCTGGGATGTTCGTCGGGCAGCTACGGGACGGTGCATGGCGGCGACAACAGCGCCGTGAAGCTGCCGCTGGGCACGGTGCCGGTGGAGCAGGACGGCAGCGTCTATTGCCTGGCGCCCGTCGACAAGGGATTCTACTTTCAGCTACTGGACGAAGACGGCTTGGCCGTGCATTCCATGCTGTCGTTGACCTACGCGCACGCCGGGGAGCGGCTGTCCTGCGGCGGCTGCCACGAGCCCTATGGCCGGGCTCAGCCGAAGTCGGGCGCCGCGCCGCTCGCCTTCCAGCGCCCCCCATGCCCCCTCACGCAGGAAAGCCCCGACGGACGCCTGCGACAGATAGACGACTACGTACGTCCGGCCGTGGACCGCGTCTTTGTCGGATGCGTGGCCTGTCACGAGGCCAAGGGCAAGGGTCCGCGCGGGCCGAGGCTGGCCGGCACGGCGCGCGAAGCGAGCTCGTTGCGGTATCAGGTTGGGCATCCGATGGTTGGAGCCATGAACGCGGTGTTGGACAAGGCCAAGGGCGATGCGCCCTTCGGTAAGGGCTGGATCTGGACCTATGGAGGCAACGTGCTGAACGCCACCCGAGGTCGGACGACGCCTGACCAGTTCGGCGCCCGTGGCAGCGGAATCTGGCAGCACCTTCAGAAGAACCAGGGGGAGATCCGGGGGCTTCATCGCGACGACCTGCGGTTGTTCGCCCTGTGGCTCGATCTGTTGTGCGTCAGCTCGTCCAACTGGGGCAAGCACAGGACCGTGACCGATGCGGCAGGCGTCCTCTTGCCATTGCACCCTGATCTGGATATCGCCAACCCCGTGGGGACCGAGGATCTCAGCGATCTGTCCACCCGCTCCAGCGCGGCCCTTGCGGAGGAAGCCGCCAGTGCGACGGGGTCCCGCAAGGCATTCCTGTTGGAAACGCTCGCGCGACGGAGGCCCGGCGAATACCTTGGCCTGTATGTGGCCGCGGTGAGCGATCCGAGCGATCTGGTCCGGCACTGCGTCCTGCGCGTCGTTGCCCAGTTTGGCGACGCCACTGCCGTGCCGCCCCTGGTGGCGGCGGCGGCGCGCGCCGAGACTCGTGCCGCGGCGGAAGGCTATGTCCTGCCGGCCGAAGCTGTCTGTTCTCGCATCGCCGACAAACCGGCGGTATCGGCCATCCTTGCCGCGGCGATTCCCGGCGCCACCGTGGCGGGGAAGTACACACTGCTGCGCATGCTGGCACGCATGGATACCGAACGAGCCGGTCCCGTCGCGCGGGCGGTTCTAGCCGGGTTGGCGCCTGGCCCCGCCAACCTCGCCATGTGCGCCCAGGTTTCCGCCACGGGGAAGGCATTGAGAGATGTTCGCTTCGCTGTGGACGGTCACGTGCCGGCGTT
>CAYWTX010000684.1:0-5084 GCA_964461295.1 uncultured Planctomycetaceae bacterium
CGCCTGGTACAACACCTGCCGCCCGCACACAGCTCTGGGCGGTCGGACGCCTGACGAACGTTACAGGCGCGTTGCCTCCGCCTGCCGAAGGCCGCGTTGGGAGCCCAGGCCAAATTGGCCCAGTGATTCCTCGTGCGCCTCCCCTGTAGTGAAGGTCCGGGGCAAGCCAGGCGTCAATCTGCAACTCGTCGTGGACTTCCACCAAGGACGGAAGCACCCGCCGATCGTCACGCTGAAACGCGTGGCGTAGCTGGGGGACCTCCTCTGGGCATCGCCGCGCCACCACTTCGCGCTCATGCCGCAAGAAGGTCATCGTTCGGGCTTTCAGACAAGGCTCGCGACCTTCCACCGCCTATGAACCCATCAAACGATCGCCCTCGCGGCCCTCACCGGCCGCGAAAACAGCCGAACAGCGACCCACCGAAGGTCGGTGAACCATCGCAGGGGGGCTTCCTCCCCGTCGGAATGCCGATCTCCAAGTCGGGTCCCGCGCCGCAGGCGGGTTACCTCGCCTCCCCTCCAAGCCCCGGCCCGGCGCGGCCGGGGCATCCGGGGTAACCGAGACGGCTCCGCCACTCACTCCCCCGCCAGCTTGTTCAGCAGTTCCATCGGCGGAGGGCCGTCGTGGGCCACCAGGCGGTAGCGAAGCACCAGCGGGCAGTCCTTCGTAACCGTGAACGCTTTCGCCGCTGTCACGCTCGGCGCCATGAACCGCAGACCGGGATTCATGTTCCAACTTTGCCGGCCGTCGCCGCTGGGCGCATCGCCGGCCGGGGCGGCCTTGCCGTTGTCCCGGTGCCCCATCATCGCCAGGCCGCAACTCTTGCCGTCCTTGCGGATCAGCACTAGGTCGTACCATGGGGCATCGGGCCAGTTGCCCGCGGCCTTGTCCCACGGCGAGCCGCCTCGCTTCACCAGGCCGTTGGGATCGTGGATTTCCACCTTCTCGCCGGCCTCGCGGCGGCCGTGGAAGGTCAGGCCCGAGAACGGCCAGCACTTGAGCGTCGCGGCGTTGCCGTCGGCGCAGCGGATCGTGACCAGCCAGTCGATCACGTGCGCGCCGTCGCGCACGCGGGCGGATATGTTGGCGTCCTCGACCACGACCCGCGCGTCGCCGGCCAGCCAGTCGTTTGTCGCCGTGACGCGGCCGGCGCTTGCGTCCGCCGTAGCGGCGAGCTTCGCGTTCACGATGCGGCCGGGCTCGTTCCACACGGCCTTGCCGCACGTCCAGAAGCCGCCCTTGGCGGCGCCCCACACCTGCGGCCAGGCCACGAACACGCCTCGCAGCCACGCGTGGTCGCCGCCCTTGCTCTCGGTGAGCACCTGCCCGCCCGGCGTCCAGATCGGGTGCAGGTAGCCCACCACCGGCACGGCAGTCTGCGCCTCATCCGCGGGCAGCTTGCCGTACACGTACCGGCAGATCGGTTTGCCGTCCGGCGCCTTGAGCACCACGGCCGCGGCGTCCTTGTCCGCCGCGTACTGCTCCACCGCCATCAATCCGTTTGTCGCCATGGTTATCGCACCCGCAATCATCGCCGCACGAATCATTGTCATCCTCCATCTCGGATTTGTGAAGGAACTGTATCTCGCAGTCCTGCCCGCATCGGACGCTTTCTGTCGCCCCTTCGGGGCTTCATGCTTAATTCTTTGTCTACCTGTGACTTACGCCCCAGGCCAAATTCTGACCGCCCCGTCGGGGCGAAGAGGGAGAAAGGCCGCTTCACCGATTCTTCCACAAACTCTCACTTGGGCGGAATCTCCTTCCCGCACGACACCAGATACGTCACGCCGGCGCGGGTGGGGAATGAAACCGAGCCGTCGGCCGCAAGAGTGGCCTCCACCGGTTTGCCGGCGGAGGCGATCTCCGGCCGCGCCGAGCAGCGAACGGTGCACTTTCTGCCGGCCAGCGAGCGGATGGTCGCCGAGGCAAGCCGGCCGTCGCTCCAGGTGATGTCAACCTCGAAACCGCCGCGGGCCCGCAGGCCGCGAACGCTGCCCGCTGGCCAGGCCTTCGGCAGCGCCGGCAGCAGGTGCAGTTCGCCCAGGTGGCTTTGGAGGAGCATTTCGACGGCCCCAGCCGTCGCCCCGAAGTTGCCGTCGATCTGGAACGGCGGACACGTGTCGAAGAGGTTGTCCAGCACGCCGGTCCGCAGCAGTTCGCGGAGCATCTTGTAAGCGTGGTCGCCGTCGAGCAGGCGAGCCCACAGACTGATCTTCCACGCCTTGGACCAGCCCGTGCCGCCGTCGCCCCGCCCGCGAAGGCTCGCCTCGGCCGCCTTGGCCAACTCCGGCGTCGTCCGCGGGGCGATCTGCCGGCCCGGGTACAGCGCGATCAGGTGCGACAAGTGCCGGTGTCCGTCGCTCGGGCCGTCGCGGTCGGCCTCCCATTCCTGGAGTTGGCCCCACTTGCCGATCTTCGGCTTCAGCAGTTTCTCGCGTGCGGCCGCCAGCTTGTCTCGGAACTCCTTGTCGGTCGTCAGCAGGTCGGCAGCCTCGATGGTGTTGGTGAACACGTCCCAGACGAGCTGCTGGTCGTAACTGACGCCCTGCTCCTGCGGGCCGTGCTCGGGGCTCCAGCCGTCGGGCACCACCAGCGTGCCGTCGTCGCGTTTCACCAGCCGCTCGAGCCAGAACCGGCAGACCTCCTTCATCAGCGGAAACGCGGTGTCGGCGAGGTACTTGCGGTCCTGGCCGAAGGTGAAGTGGTCCCAGAAGTGCTGGGCGTGCCAGGCGCTGCCCGGGGGGTTCCACCGCCAGCTCCCGCCGCCATGGATGCCGTTCTCCGTCTGGATCGTCCAGCCGGATTTCGCGCCGAACTGCCTGGCCGTCCGCCGGCGGGCGACCGGCGCCTGGCTCAACACGTAGTCCAGGAACGCGCGATTGCACTCGCCCAGCCCGGTCGGCTCGGTGGGCCAGTAATTCATCTGCACATTGATATCCGAGTGGTAGTCGCATCGCCACGGCGGGCTGTTCGACTGGTTCCAGTTGCCCTGGAGGTTGGCCGGCAGGTCTCCCGGCCGCGAGCAGGCGATCATGAGGTAGCGCCCGTACTGGACGAACAACTCCTCCAGGTCCGGGTCGGCGGCGCCGCCCTTGTACCTGGCAAGCCGCTCGTCGGTCGGCAGTGCGGCCTGGGCGGCATCGGTCGTGCCCACGTCGAGCTGGAAACGCCCGAAGAGGCCCGCGTGGTCGGCCACATGTTCCTTCAGCAGGCCCTCGAACGGGCGTTTGGAGGCGGCGGCGATCCTGCCGGCCACCTTCTCATGCACGTCACCGCCGCGCCAGCCCTTGGTCGAATCGGGCAGGTAGTTGGTGTCGGCGGCCAGGAAGATCGTCACCGCGTCGGCGTCGCGAAACTCGATGGCCGCGCTGGGCGGCGGGGCGGGCGCGGGCTTGGCGGCGGGCTTCTTCGCCGGCGGCGCGGGAGCGCCGGGCGCAGGCGGCAGTTCGTCCTTGATGGTCGGCAGGTCTTTCCCGCCGGCGGGCGCGGCGGGAGCGGCGCCGGGGCGGGCCGCGTCGGCGGCCCCGCAAACCGCACCCCCGTCGTTCACGGCCAGCACCTGGGCTTCGTACTTCATGCCGTTCTTCAGGCTGCCCGCGGAGATGATTCGCCCGCCGGCCGCCGCCACCTTGCCCGCGTGCATGTCCGTCAGGACCACGCGCCCGGACAGGGCCTTGGGTTTGTCGGCCGTAAGGCGCACGACCAGCACGCCGGCCGGGTGGGAGCAGAAGTACTCGCGCTTGTGGCGGACGCCGCCGCATGCATAGGTCACGGTGTGGACGGCCCGGGCAATGTCAAGCCGGCGACGGTAATCGGTCGCGTCCTTGTGGCCCAGTTCGATGAACAGATCGCCGAAGGCCTGGTAGCTGCCGGTGTCGTCCTCGTCGCCCTCCCAGAGGCTGTCGGCGTTGAACTGGATCCGTTCGCGGTCCGCGCCGCCGAACACCATGGCGCCCAGCGCCCCGCCGCCGATGGGCAGCGCCTGCTTCTCCCAGTCCGACGCCGGCGAGCCGTACCACAGCGCCATGCCTTCCTCGGCCGCCGGAGCCGCCGAAGCCACCACAGCCGCCAGGATCAAGCCGTTCACGCCGGTCTCCTTTGCAGTCGTCAGATTTCCCACCCCTTGCGGAAGTCCGGCCGGATGAACTTATTCGCCTCCGGCACGTTGGTCACCTGCATCTTCGCGGCATCGTACTCCAGCGTCTTGCCCGCCCTCTCGGCCGCGATCGCCAGCAGGCCGCACTCCGTCAGCCGCGCCGAATACGTGAAGTTGCTCTTGGGGAAGTCCCACGCCTTTTCCCCGGCCGCCGCCTGGAACCATTCCGTATCGTGCCCGGGCGACCGGGCGATGGTCGGCTCCGGCCGTTTGAAGTCCTTCATCAGCGCCTCGGGCGCCAGGCGCGGGCTCTCGCCGTAATCGCCCGCCACCACGAGGTAGCCCTTCTCGCCGATGTACAGCGTGCCGGTCGTCGGCAGGTCCTTGCGCCCCTTGGCGTCCGGGTCGTTCTTGATCGCATCCGGCACCGGCGGCCGCCGCCCGCCCGTGTGATAGTAGCACGCGACGCCCGCCCGCTCGCCCTTGGCCGGGAACGCCATCTTCAGCGTCGACTGCAATGCGGGCGACACCTCCGTCTTGCCCACGACGTCGATCGGCTCGATGCTCGTCGGCATGTCCAGGTCCAGCGACCAGAACACGTTGTCCCAGCCGTGGCAGATCTGGTCGCCGACGGCGCCCGTCCCCAGTTCGTACCAGCGCCGCCACTGCATGCCCAGCAGCCCGTCGTGGAAGTGCGGCCAGGTGCGCGGGCCCAGCCAGCACTCCCAGTCCAGCTCGGGCGGACAAGGCTTGGCGGGCGGAATCTCCTTGATCCCGTGCGCCCAGTACCGCGCCGGACGGTCGGTCCACGTGTGGACCTCCTTCACGCGCCCGATGGCCCCGGCGCGAATCCACTCCACCGTCAGCCGGTTGCCCTCGTTGGCGTGCCCCTGGTTGCCGCACTGCGTGGCCACCTTCTTCTCGGCCGTCGCCTTCGCCAACTCGCGAACCTCGTACACCGACCAACCCAGCGGCTTCTCGCAATAG
>CAYWTX010000685.1:0-3225 GCA_964461295.1 uncultured Planctomycetaceae bacterium
GGAAGGGAAGCGCCGGGCCGGGGGTTGGAGGGGAAGCGCCGGGCCGGGGGTTGGAGGCGACCGGGCATGACGACCCTTCGCCACGGTCCGGACGAAGTGGCTGCCGGAATCGTACCGGGGATCCGACCGGCAAACAGACTACAGCACCTGCGGGCGCCGTCAGGCGAGTTCAGGACACGGACGTGACGGAGCGCGTCCCTCCATCACTGGAGTTTCCCGCCCATCTTGGCGCTCTTGACGTAGATCGGCTTGCCGTCGAGGCTGCCTCGCCAGTAGCCCAAGCAGCCGTTGCCGTCGACGATCGCCTCAAAAGCGTACTCGTACGTCCCCTTGCTCACCGCGTCGCCGGTCTGCTCGAACCGCACGCGCCCCGTCAGCCGGTCGCCCTGAATGTCCAGCGCCGAATCCGTCACCTTCGCCTTCAGCAGGTCGGCCTTGTCGGCGTTGGCGGCCTGGACCGTGCTCACCTTGCCGTCCCGCACGTCGAACGTCACCTTCAGGTGATTCGGCTGCGACTTGCCCCACTCGCTCTTGGGCATGGGCCCGGTGACGAGGCTGTAGCCGAAGTCCAGTTCGCACCGAGCCAGCGTCTTCAGCGACCACGGCTTGGTCGGCGGCTTCTTCGCCCGCAGTTCGCCGCTGATGGCGCCCTTGACGCTCTTCTTGCTGTCGCTGCCGGTGAACGTGCCGGAGACGTCCTCGTCGTCGATGGCCGCGTCGAGCTTGTAGGCCATGGTGAAGTGCTCGGGGGGTCTGTAGCAGTCCGGCGAGATGCTGACCTTGACCTGGCCGCGGATGGCCTTGCCGTCCAGTTTCAGGCCCGAGGCGTCCACCGTGTGCACCTCGTGGTTGTAGCCGGGCGCGAAGGCGTAGCCGTGGATCGGCCCGTCCCCGGCCAGGCTGAGCGTCAGCAGCACGGGCGCGCCGTCGCCCATGGCGTCGAGCATCCGCAACGTGGCGATACAGGCCGCCGGCACCGGCGGCGGCGAGCGGTCCACGGCGCCGGCGAAGCGGTAGCCGGCAGCCTTCTGATCGCCGTACGAGGCGTCGAACGTGCCGCCGACGGCGTCGCCGATCACCGTCCCGTGCAGTGTGTACACGTACGTGTCGCCGTTGGGGGCCGAATCCCTGGCCGAGCCCTGCCCGCCGTAGTCCACTCGCACGGTCATGGTGCCGCCCAGGCGGCAACCGTCGATCTTCAGGTCGTGTTTCTCGATCGTGGCGGAGTAGCGCCGGTAGTCGGGCACGATGGTTTCGAAGCGTCCGTTGCCGATCCGCCCGTCGCGGACGGCCAAGCCGGCGTTCATGTCCAGGGCGTACTTCCAGTTGGGCCCGCGAGCGACGAACAGCCGCACCAGGGCGGAATAGAACCGCAGCCGCAGGCGGCTGTGGGGCGCCGCGGGGTCGTAGTGCTTTGCCAGGCGCCCGGTGACGGCGCCGCCGCGCGGCCGGCCTGCGACGGTGCCGGTGTAGGTGCCGGCCGGGCCGTTGGCGTCCGCGGCGCAGTCGAGCTTGAAGCGGCAGGCGACGGGCTTGCCGTCGGCCGGCGTGTAGTTGTCGGGGTTGACGGTGACGGCGGCCTCGCCGGTAAGGCGCCGGCCGTCGAGTTTCAGGGCGTCGGCGTCGACGTCGTGGATGGCACCGTTGTATGTGCGGGCGGTGGCGATGGCGGCCACGATCTTGCCGCCTCGCACGGCTAGGTGAAGGTCGAGGGGTTTGTTGGGGTCGGGCGCGGCGCCTTGGAGGGAGACGACCCAGGCGGCGTCGGCGGGTGTGGGAGGCGTCTCGGCGCCAACGGCGGGGATACGGACGACCACGAGAAGGCAAGAGAGAGCGAGCGCTTGTTTGCGGTCCATGGGTTCACCTTCGAGAAGGACACGGAACACTGCTTGAACACCCGCCCCGGCCACGCAGGTCCGGGGCTTGGAGGGAAGGAAGGTCAGGGCATGGCGAGCAGGCTCACGCCGATGCCGGCGCCGCGCCCCAGTCCCCAGATGCCCAGGCGGATGCGGCGGTCGGTGGCGAGGATGGAATCGCGGCGGCTTCGGGACACTACGGCGCCCTCTGTTCCGGGAAGTAGCGTCCCTTGATTTCGTCGCGGAGGATTTGCAGGTCGCGCGGTGCGCGGATGCCCAGGCGCACGCGGGCCGGCTGGCCCTTCATCAGGCCCATCCCCTCCACGGTGACCGTCACGCCTCCGTCCAGTTGCAGCGGCTTGGAGGTGCGGACGGGCATGTACACTGCCGGGCTGGACGTGGCGCCCTGCGGCTCGGCCGGGGCGCCGTTGGGCTCGATCAGCAGGACGTGGGTGCAGGCGACGGGTTCGGCGCCGTCGGGGCCCCGCTGGATCAGTTCCAGGCTCACCTGCCCCGCCTGGATGTCGCGCACGGTCAGCGACAGCTCGCGTCCCAGCCACACCGTTTCGTCTCTCTTGCGTGTCAGAACGAGCATGGGGCCTCGCACGGGTCAACTGGTTAACTGGTCGCCACTCTTGCCGGTCCACCAGTCCACCGGTCCACCAGTTAACCGATCCACCAGGCAACTACTTCTTCATGAACTCCTCGAACATGCCGCCCAGCAGCCCGCGGACCTCGCGGCGGACTTCCTCTTCGCTGGGCCGCCAGCCAGCCTGGAACAGCAGGCGGTACTTGTCGGCGACCACGTCGGCGACGACGGCGCGGGTGTGCGGCCACTTGTAGGCGAGCTGGTCCAGCACGCGGGCGTCGGAGTGGTTGGCGGTGAACGTGGCGCCCAGCAGTTCCAGGCGCATCGCGGTCATCTCGGCGATGATGCTGGGGTTGTTGCAGAACCACCAGCAGCCGAACAGATGCAGGTTGCGGAACTTGCGGGCGCAGACGCACAGTTCGTGCTGGTTGACGCGGCTGAGCATCGTCACGAGGAACTTCACGTCGCCGTTCTCGGCGCAGAGGTGCTGCACGGCGGCGACGTCGGCCACGCCGACGCCGTCGCCGCCGTCGCCGAGGGCGGGATGGACGGCCTTGCGGACGCCGATCATCATGGCGATGGGCAGGTGCAGGTCGCGTGCGGCGGGCAGGACGACGTTGCGGAACATCCGCCCGCAGAGCGAATCGGATGGGTAGGCGAAGTCCGGCGGCAGCGACATCGCCATGTAGAGCGGCTTGATGCGCTTGGCCCAGTCGGCCAGGAAACGCCGCGTCTCGCTGAACGCCCGCGCCTCGGCGAAGCTGCCGGGGGCGACGTCGG
>CAYWTX010000686.1:0-7589 GCA_964461295.1 uncultured Planctomycetaceae bacterium
ACCAGGCCGCGGCGGCGGAGGCGATGGCGGCCGTGCTCCAGCGCGATCCGAACAGCCCGCGTCCGCGGGTGAGCCTGCCGCCGCTGATCGGGGCCGTCACGGGATTCATCGAGGCCGCTCGGGCGGTTGGGGGGCAGGCGGCCGGGAGGGGCCGCCCGCTGGACCTCTGCGTGGGGATCTACTGCCCGGCGAAGAGGCTGCACAGGGCGGCCGTGCCTCTCATGCGGCGATTCGTGCCCGAGGGCATCGGATACTCGATCACGCCGGCGCACGGCGCGATGGCGGCGACGCGGAACCTACAGGCCATTCCGATGACGGCCGAGGACTGGCGGCGGGCGGTCGTTCACACCTGGCTGGAATTCGATGGCAGCATGTACCTCCAGCAGAACCCGGTGCGAGGCATCGGCGAACTGTTGGCCGAGGGGCGTCGGCGGCTGGGCGAGGCCGAACCCCTGCGCGGCGTGAGCCTGGTCCACTGGCGGACGGCGGAGAACCGCACGGCCTTTCGCTATGCCGCCCAGGCGATGGTCCAGTGGCCTGTGGACCCCAACGCCTTCTACGCCGGCTACGCTGCGAGCCTGGGCCTTGGCGAGCCCAAGGCATACGCCGCCGCCATGGACGGCCTCGACCGCGTGGACACGTTCGTTCGCGATGAACTGTTCAACGTCGGCTTCTGCTGGATGGGCACGTGGGGGCGGCGCGGCTTCGCCCGCTTCGGCTGGTGGAAGAACCAGGACCTCGCCTCGGCCGTGGGGGAACTGAAGAAGGTCCGCGACGGCCTGGCGGGCAGTCTGGCGGCGACGAAGCGGCCGCCCGGGCGGCAGTACCTGGAGTTCCTCGTCAACCGCGTCGAGTGCAGCATCCTGCACCTGCGGGCGGTGGCGGAGATCACCGCGCTTCAGCCCATCTGCATGGCCCGCCCGGCCCATGACCCCGAACAGCCCGCCTCCGCCGATGACCGCAAGCTTGGCGACCCCAGCCGCAAACCTTCCGACCTCACCGACGAGCAGCGAAGGCAGGTCCGCCAGGCCTGCGACCGGGCGCTGGACCTGATGAACCAGTACACGGCGCTGCACGCCAAGGCCCTGATCGATCGCGGCTGCGAGGGCACGCTTGTGAGCTATCGGGCCATTCCGCCGGTGGTCGTCAAGCGCATCCGGGACGAGTACGGCGGTTCCGGCAGCCCATGAGCGGGAGCAGTTCGTCCCCGGCTACAATCCCTGGCCCTTCCGGCGATACCGCCGCAGCGAGGGGTCGCTCGCCCCCGCCTTCACCTTGTCGTTGGACCAGTACGGCGGCACGCAGCCGACGTGCCCCGGCGCGTACCGGTCGGCCACCTCGCGCGACGTCGCGAACGCGTCGCCCGTCCGCGCCCGCCACGCTCGCACGCGGGCGTCGAGTTGCTCGCGCAGCGCCGCATGTTCGGCCTCGCCCGCCAGATTGCGCAACTGGAACGGGTCGGCCGCATCGTCGTACAGCAGCCACGGTCCCTGGCGAGTGCATACGTACGTGTGCCGCCGCGTCACCACGCCCCGCCATTCCCGCACGCTGGCCTTGTCGCTCAGGCACGGGAAGTTGATCCACTGCTCCGCCGGCGCGGCCGCGTCGTCGCCGAGGACGAACCCGGTCAGGTCCAGCCCCTCCACGCTCGCCGGCACGGCCGCCCCCGCCATGCCCAGCAGCGTGGGCATCATGTCCACCAGGCCGATCGGGCCGTGGGTCACGCGACCGGCCGGAACGCGCCCCGGCCAGCGGATCACCATCGGCACGCCGACCGACTCGCGCCACGGCTTGCTCTTCCATCCGTGGTCGTGACTGAACAGCATGTCGCCGTGGTCGCTGGTGAACACGACGACGGTGTCCTCGGCCAGGCCGAGGCGGTCGATCGCCGCGAGGATGCTCCCGATGGCCGCGTCGGTGGCGGTGACGTGCGCGTAGTAGCACCCGACGATGTCGCGCACCGAAGCGCCCGGCGGGTGCATCCTCCACTTCTCGCCCGCGCGGTCGACGTTGGGCGCTTCGCTCACGTTGGGCAGGAGGCGCAGCGGCTTGCCCGCGTACATCGCCTCGTACTCCGTCGGGGCCGTGCCGTACGGGCAGTGCGGCGTGCCGAAGGACACCATCAGGCAGAAGGGCCTTTCGGCCGAGCGGGGCCCGCGCGACTCGAGGTACTCCACGGCAACGTCGGCCTGGCTGAACGGTTCGTACCCGCGGTGCCAGTACGGTTCGGGGTCGTCGTTGAGATAGTAGTGGGCGTTGTTGTAGTCGTGCGTGCAGTTGGCGACGGCCCAGAAGTCGTCGAACCCGCGCCGCCGAGGCCCGGGCGGGATGAACACGCCGCGGTCGGGCTGGTCAACGTGCCACTTGCCGACGTACCCGCAACGATACCCCTCGGCGTTCAGGCACTGCGCCAGGTGCGGCACGTCGGTGCGGAGAGGGATGTCGTTGGTGACCAGGCCGTGGCGGAGCACGTGCAGGCCGGTGAGCAGCGACGCCCGCGCCGGCGAGCAGGCGGGCGTGTTGGCGACGGCGTTGGTGAACCGCGTGCCCTGCGCCGCGAGGCGATCCAGGTGCGGGGTGCGGACCTCTTCCACCCCCGCGCAGCCCACCGCCGTCGACCGCTGCTGGTCGGTGAACAGAAACACGACGTTCGGCCGTCGCTCGCCCATGGTCGCCAGCATACCACGCGAGGCGCCGATGCGGAACTCGCCGAACGGTCCTTTGGCCGAACGGCCCTTGCGCCCGCGGCCTCTACAACTCCAGCGGCGAGACGTAGTCGCCCTTCTTCGCCTGCAACGTCCGCAGACGCTTCCGCGTCTCGGCCAGGACCTTGAACACCGCCGCCGGCGAGCCCTCGACCTCGGTCCGGTGGAACTTCTCCACGCGGTCGAGCTTCGCCAGGTTCTCCGGGATGCGGGTCGTGAACTGCGCCACGTAGTCGGCCTGGCTGTACGGCTTGCCCAGCACCTGGGCGAACAGGGCCTTGAGGTCCTCGTAGCTGGGGATTAATCCGGTGGGGGCCTCGATCGCCTTGGCGTCGCCGTTGATCCGCAGTTCCATCCACTTCACCCAGACGTGCTTGTCGCGCACGCCGTTGAGGAACTTGCCCTCGGAATCGCGCAGGAAGTAGTTCACGCCGAACACCCGCGGCGGCTTGGCCAGCTTGCCCGCGAAGTCCAGGTTGTTCTTCACGTACTTGCCCAGCGGCACGGCCACGAAGTCCTGGATGCTCATCAGGTTGATTTCGTTGACGCCTTCCTTGCCGATGATGGCGAAGGTGGTCTCGGTCTCCAGGGCGGCCCCGTACATCACGATGCCGTGCTCCCAGCCCAGGGCCTGCTGCACGGGCACGTAGCTCCGGGCGTCGCGCCCCCCGTAGACGATCCCGCCCAGCTCGACGCCGTTGGGGTCGTCCAGTTCCGGCCCGCAGTTGGACATCGCCTTCAGCGACACCGCGTAGCGGGCGTTCTTGTGCGCCGGGGGGATCTCCTTGCCCTCGGCGTCCTTCTTCCCCTTCTGCCAGCGGCCGGAGAAATTCTCGCCTTCGGTGGGGATCTCCTCGCCCATGCCCAGCCAGTACGGCTTGCCGCCGTTGACCAGGATGTTCGAGAAGATCACCTCCCCGGGCTTGTGCAGCACGTCCCAGATGGCCGGGTCGTCCTTGGCGGAGACGTTCTGAATGATGCCGAAGATGCCCGCCTCGGCGTTGACGGCCATGCACTTGCCGTCCACCGCCCGGAAGTAGGCGATGTCGTCGCCGAGGATTTCCTCGCCGGGCAGCATGGCCGTGGAGGTCTTGCCGCACGCCGAGGGGAACGCCCCGGCCAGGAACGTCTTCCGCCCGCCGGGGCCCTTGACGCCCATGAGGAACATGTGCTCGGCCAGCCACCCCTCACGGTCGGCCTTGCGGATGGTCAGCCGCAGGGCCAGCTTCTTCAGGCCGACGGTGTTGCCGGCGTACTGGGTGTTGACCGTGTAGACGGCGTCGGTGGAGTAGTCGATGTAGATTCGCTTCTTGTCGCTCTCGGCGCTGACCATGCGGGCGTCGACCGCGCCGCAGGAGTGCAGCGTGGCGAAGAAACCGCCCTTGGCGCCCAGGCGCCTGAGGTGCTCGTAGCCCTGGCGGTAGAGCAGGTCCAGGCTGTGCGAGACGTACCACGAGTCGGTGCACTCGACGCACGGAACGGAGAAGATCGAGTTGTTGGGCCCCAGTGTCAGGAAGCGGACGATCATCGTCCGCCCCTTCATGCACCCGGCCATCAGACCGCGGACTTCCTTCAGCCCTTCGGCGCGGTCGATCTGGTTCAGCGCGGCGGAGAGCTTCTCGCCGGCGGGCACGAGGTACTTGGTGACCTCGCGGTCGCGGCCCTGGTCGTTGGGGCCGTCGAAGTGGACGGTGTGGCCGGGGGTGTTCAGGGGCGTCTCTTCGCGGGTCTGGGCAGCCTGTCGGCGCGTGAGGTCCATGCAGTCGCGCGAGTCGTCGAGGACGGCGACGTCGCGCGGCTGGCAGAGCTGCACGGCGTCGGCGACGAACGCGTGCAGGCGCTCGTTGTCGATGGCCTCCAGGCGGGCCAGGTTGGCGGCGTCCATCTTCGACTTGAGGACAGTGAGGAAATCGCTTTTCATCGGGAACTCTCCTGGGCAAACAGGTCGGATTCATCGTCCGGCGGGACATCCGCGTCGGCCCCCTTTGCGGCCGATGTCTCGGCCCCAAATGGGGCCAAGTACATACCCGCCAAAGACAGAATTGTCAACGCATTCCGCGGGCTTCTCGCGCATGGCGCGTGGGGGCGAGGAAGGACTCTCCGGCAAGGCGCAGTTCAGCGAAACCAAAGGGGTTGGTTCCCGGCCCGGCTTCCGCCTGAAGGGCAGACGGAATACAGCCCTGGGCAACGCCCTGGGACAGATCCTCGCGTACAGCCCAACGACCTGGGCTGTGGTCGGTCCGCCTCACAGGCGGAGGACGTCGGCAACGCTTCTGGCGCCTGTTTGCCCGACCGTTCAGCCGATGTGGCATCGGTTAGAAGGTCGCGCCGAATCGACGATCGCGATCCCACCCGCCTCTGGTCCCCCCCCCCGGCCGCGGAAGGCGGTCCCGAGTCGGTTAGACGGACGCGGGACCGGCGGTAGTGTCCTAAGTTGAGGGCTTTGCGGCTAGGACTGGGGCACCCTTCTTTTGGAGAAGAGTCGGGAGAAGAGTCGGGCGATCCACGGAATAACGTACCAGATAGACCAGACAACCAATCTCTGGGTAATCGCGGAAGCTGCGCCGACTATTACAAGCCCCCAGCCTAGAACGTGCCAAGGTGTGCCTGGCTGGTTCGTGCCGAGCACGGCACCGCCAATCGCCAAGCATACACCCGAGACGACAAAATTCGCTGACATCTCAAGCTTCCCTCGCCAAAGGACGCGGGAGTTTGCGACTTGGTCAGACATACTGGTAAGGCGTTGATTGAGGTCGGCGCATTGCACGCAACGCTTCTTGAGCTCGTCACTTAGCCTCTGTTTGTCTGCTGCATCGCGCTCCTGTTGCCGTTCATACTGATAGACGAGGAGTTTCTGCGGCGTAAGGGAAAGTTGCTGTTGATAGGCCTTCGCCTCTTGGGCGATCGACTTGGCTTCCTCGGGAGTGGGAGCTCCACAAATAGGCTCTGCCGACACGGATGACCAAGTCGTATCGGTCATGGCGTATGCTCGACTGTCAAGGCTTTGAAGTGCGCCTGAATCGTCGCATCTGGAATGCCAACGCCCATCAGGAGTCTTCCGCCGGCGGCATCAATGGCTTGCCTCCAAGGGGTTCCAGCCCTATGGGTCAAGCGAGAGAGTTCAATCGCTGCCATGCCTCCATAGACATCCACGATTTTGCGCAGCAAGGCAAGAACATCCGAGTCCTCGGCCGGAACACGCTCATAGAATGGCTGAAGCCCGCCACCCGTCGGAATAAGTCCAGTGAGCCCCGGACCTGGTATATCATGCCCGCCATATGACTTAAAGGCGCGATAGACAGAGCGGATCACAGGACCAAACCGCCAAGCCTCAACTGATTCTTTGATCAGCGGCTTGCCTCTTAGCGCTAGATGCCAGCCGTGCGCAAAATAAAGCAGCTTCTGGAGCTTCATCGGAGACACAGGAAAACCGCGCTCCTTGGCTAAAGCTAGCAGCTCGTTGGCCACGGCCATAGTCGGATACGGGGGCGATGCCATGATTAGGCCTCCTTGCGTTAGGAGACTGTTAGAATCGCTCAGATTCTAGCACGGTGCAAGTGTCCAGGCAAGAGAAATTCTAGGCGTGCGCCCGCTTCGCGGCCAGGATGTACGCCCGCACCGCGTTCTGCGGCGAGTCGGCCGGGTGAATCTTGAGGACTGCCACGTACTGCCAGCGGCCCGCATCGTCCTGGAAGCCCCAGGCGTAGCACTGGCGGGCCTTGGGGTGGTCGGGCAGGTCGAAGACCTCCACCGACCCATCCCAAACGGTCTTGCCCTGGAAGGTCTCGCGGACGGGGACCGTTCCGGCGTGTCGGGAGTCGCAGCCGTGGGTGTGCCGGATGGCGTCCCGCAAGGCTTCGATGTACCTGTCCGTCATGCCGTCGCCTCCACAAGCTCGCCAACGGTCCATCGCTTCGCTTCAAAGACCAGCGGCCACCGCCGGAGTCGTTTGCAGGGTGATGTGCCGCAGGCAGTAGTTGTGGTACGCGAAGTTCGACGCCACCGCCGCCTTGAAATTCTGCAACTTCTTGGAGAACGCATGGGTCAGGCGGGTCAGTCGGCGGCAGTCAAGCCCGCGCATGCGTTCATCCATGAGCCGGGCGCATCCTTCGCCGACGCGGACACCAAGCCGCATGATCGTATCGCGGTGAATGCCGGTCATGCGCTCGACGCTCCGGATGCTGTTGCCTTCCGCGAGGGCGGCAATCACGGCGACTTGCTTGTCGTTCTTTAGTGTGTTCATATTGTCATTGTAGCACCAGAAGCAAGCATGCCAAGCACGCATACAAACCTATTTCTCATTCTTGCTTGACAACCCCAGCCCTGCTTGCTAATAACAAGACCAAGGAGAACGAATGATGTCGAAAGATAGCAAGCAATCCAAGGGCGGACAGGAGCGAGCCAAGTCACTGACGCCCGAGCAAAGGACAAGCATTGCCCGGCAAGCCGCCCAGGCGCGGTGGGATGGCGACACGATGCGAGCGACACACGAGGGCGTCGTGAAGATCGGCGACATGGAACTCTTCGCCGCGGTCCTCCCCAATGGCAAGAGGCTTCTGAGCCAAGGCACATTCTTGCGGACCATCGGTAGGTCTCGTACGCCAAAGGCTGGAACGGGGGGCTTAACCACTGTCGACCGCCTCCCCTTCTTCTTGCAGGCCGAAGCCCTTAAACCGTTTATTTCAGAGCAGTTAATGGTGTCGACCACGCCCATTATTTTTCGCCTGAAGAATGGAGCCAGGACCACTCTTGTCCAAGATGATCCTGGAACCACGTGAGCGGCGGGCAGTTTCGGGGTCTCCTGAACGGGGCAGTGGGGGCTGGAGCCTGTCGAACCTGGCCGCCATGCTGCGGATGAACCTGCTGACGTACAGTGACTTGTGG
>CAYWTX010000687.1:0-3078 GCA_964461295.1 uncultured Planctomycetaceae bacterium
GATCAGACGGGCTTCGAAGTCCTGGAGTCCCTCGCGGATCATCTGGAATCGCACGGTCGGTTGCGCCCCATCCGCCCCGGGCCACGTCATCCAGATGGGCTGTTCGCCCCAGATGAAAGACCCTGGACCACTGCGGCCACTGACCTTCGGCCAGTAGTCCATGCCCACGCGCGTCCACTGGCCATCCAGCGACCCAGTCCGATAATGGAGTGGAGGCGAGTACATCGCCGGCCCCTCGCGATGAATCCGCGTCGTCAGGAATTCATTCCTCTCCTGGACAAACGCCTCCAATCCCCGTGATGAGACAGGGCCGCCCGCAGGCCACTCTCTGAGCCCGATCTCGAGGTTCCCCGTGGCGATCAGTTTGCCGTCCTTCGGGGCGGGGTCGCCGCTGAAATGCGATTTCAAATTCCACCGCGCGTACGGCGCCCATTTCCGGAACAGTTCCCCCGTCTGAAGCCCCGGTCGGCAATCGCCGCCGGTGCCCAGAAGGATCGTCTTTTCCGGCCAGCCGCGTCTTTTAACGACAATATCATGCACGCCTTCGAGCATCGGTTTCCAGAACGCCTCCGCGCCCTCGGCCGTGGGTTGCGGCGCCGCAACATCCTCCGTCGTACCCGTCTTGGGGTCCCAGCACGTGACCGTCAAGGGCCGTCTGACTGTTGCCGTCTGCGTGGGAATACGTATATTCTCATAGGCGCCAGCGTTTTCACTGGCGCTCGCCGGACTCCAGACGTTCAGGGTGATCGCCTTGGGTTGGCCGCAGTGTTGAACATACATGTCCAGATACCGCTCGAAGAGGCTGAAGTCCGGTTTCAGGCCCCCGGCCGTCTTCACCCACCGGATCAGGCCGGTCTGATGGCCCATTCCACTTCCTCCCTTTACCTCCCCCTCAAGAATCACCGGCACCAGCAGGAGGTCGTTGCCCAGTTGCCCCATGAAGGCCAGGGACTTCTCCATCACCCGGAAATGCTCCTCGGAGTATGGCCGCAGGTTGTACTGCTTGGCGGTCGCCTCGGGGGAGTGGATCGCGACGATGAAGCCGTGGAAATCCTTCGGATCCGGCACGGTGAAACGCGTGACCAGGACCTGTACCGGCACCGTGAACTGCCGGCCATTGGCCGTCAGCGCCAGTTCACCGATGTACTCGCCCGGCGGCTGGTTCTTTGACGCCGTGATTTCCAGCCAGACAGGGATGGTCTTTGCGCCCTGCGGCGCTTGCTGCGCCAACGCATCGCACCAATGGCCGGGGCTCATGTTCGAGGTTCCTTCCGGCGCGCCCTGGATGCCGTAGAGGATGCGCACCCCCGCGAGTTTCGCGCCACCTGGTCCCGTGAGCGGGCCGAGACTGGCCGTCACGTCCTTGAGTCCCGCCTCGTCGGTGAGCACCGTTTGCCCGTTGCCGATCCCGTTGCGCGGAACGAGGACCCGCACAGGCAACAGCGGATCGAAGGGGTTGCCGCGCGACAGGCCGAAGGTCATGAAACTGAGCGGTCCACCCGGTCGGCCCCAGTCGGCGAGTATTCTGGCGGCCCGCTCGTTCGCCACCTGTTCCAGCGGCTGGGCGCTCCAGACCCGCGTCCCCTTGAGCGCCTCGGCCCAGGCGATGGCCCCGTTGCCGGAGGCACTGGTCAGGGAAATCGCGCCGATGCCCTGATGCCGCCAGAGATAACGTCCGCCTTTCCCTCCCCCGGAAGCGTCCTTGAGCACCGGCGCGCGATACACCGCCAAGGCCAGCACGTTGGCGCCCTTGACCAGCGACTGCGCCGGTATCCTGACGTTCAGGGTCCGCACGCGCTGGCGCACCCGCGGATTGTCGCCCAGTTTGTGAGGCATCCCATAGCGGACCTGGGGCACGGGCGTGACGCCATCCTCCAAGGTGTAGGTTTCCATCGGATAGGCCGTGGCGACCGTGTACGGTTGCAGTGCGCCAGCCGGCAGGTGGCCGCGACCGACCTCCTGGCCGTTGACGTAGGCCACGATCCCACCGACATACTCGATCGTCAGTTGCAGGTCAACAGCGCGCGCGGGATCGGCGACTCCGAAGCGCGTCCGCAGATAGGCCACGGCCTGTTGACACTCGTCCCGTATTCCGGCGTAGCCGACATACAGGCCGATCCATTCCTGCAGATCGCCTTCGTAACGGCCCCAGACGGAATCGTCGTACTTCGCCCCCATCCAGTCTTCCGTCGGCAGGCGCGTCAGTTCGGCATCCTTCTCCGTGAAGGAGGTGACTCCGTCCGGCCCGCTGAAGGCCGCCTTGCCCATCACCATCCAGACGCGCCACGGCGTGTTGCTGTTGATCAGTTGTGTTTCCGCCGCACACAGACTGCCGGCCAGAACCAGCAGCAAGTTGGCGGTCAAAAGACACAGAATACGGTTCATGGTGCGGTTCTCCTTTATGGTTACTTGGTTAATGACTGACTGATGAGACCCTTGCAAAACACCCCGCAACGCTGCGCCTGACGGCTTGCGTCGCGGGGCGTTCTGTAAGGTGAAACGTCTCGCCGCCCATCGTGGGCACGCATGACGCTCCAGCCTACGCCCGGTAGTTTTCTGCACGGCACCATACCGCGCCCAAAACCACTGGTAGAAACGTAGCACGTAATCACGCTCTTGACTACCCCCCCCCTCCTCCATTTTTTTCTTTTCTTTTGTGAATAGTTATAGCCTGTTGCTGCGCAATATGTTAGAAAGTCTTTGTTGTCCGAAAGTAACTGTTCAGGTGCCCGCCCGCAGTGGGCGGGCGCCTGAGAGAATTGGCCCCAGCCAATCCTCTCAATACGAAGCATAGTCTACCCCCCCAAAAAAAAAGTCTTGCGACGAAGCGGATTGGATCTCTCTTCGTCGCACGCTTTGTCGTTTACACTTCGTCCCACACTTCGTCGTCTACGCTTCGTCGCACGCCTTGTCGGCTCTTCCACTTCGGCGGCCGGGACATGGACCCGCTCACCGCTTAATGAATAATCCCCCCATAAACCCGGAAGCGACCTCCGCAGGCGGACGACGCGAGGGGTTCTGCAAGAGCCTCAGTTGGTTCGCATACGCCGCCGGACCGCCCCATGCCGCCGTCAAGGC
>CAYWTX010000688.1:0-4379 GCA_964461295.1 uncultured Planctomycetaceae bacterium
TTCGCAGGTACTATGGGACCATCCGACTTCCCGCGTTCGTACATCATCGGCGTGCGTCCGGAGACTTCCCGATGCGGCCTGCCCCGTTTGCGGGGACGGGCGAACGCTGGATCTCCCGGTTCTCGCGCGAGGTGTTTCCGCGCATGCACGGGGTCTTTTGCCGCGCGGGATTCCGGTGCGTCTTGCGATAGCGACGCACCGGGTGTTGCCTTCCACCTATCCTTACGGCGTCGGCATCCCGGAGGAATGGTTCTTTCGCGGCTGAATACCCGGCCTGCGCGTACCCCTGTCAACGCATCGACGGCGCCCTTGCAGGCGCCTCCGCATGACTCGGGGCCGTTGTGGCCCGCTACACCTTCAACGTATGACTCTTTCATTCACTACACCTCGCCGGTTTAGCCCGGCGCACAAGGAACCAAACCATGCCGAACGTGCTATCCCGCGGGTGTCGCGGGCCTGTCGGAAGGGCCGCCAGCAGCCCCGCCGCTCTGGACAAGGGAATATCGGTTGAGATCCGCCTTGGCGCGCGTACGGGGGCGGCCGTCGCGGCCGCGATGGGCCTTCTCCTCGGATGCGCGACCGGTGACGCGCCGGGTCAGACCACGGCCACGGGCAAGACGGTTTCGAAAGGGGAAATCGCTGACCTGGTGCAGCAACTCAGGCCTCCTTCGCGATTCGCGAAGCATACGCCGGAGTTCTCCGTGGCGAAGAAACCCGTGACTTTCGTGGGCATGGACGGGCCGTACACGTGGGACTTCTGGATCATCAAAGACCACGACAAGACCGTGGCGGTCATGCCGATCCTGGGGTATCACGGCAACACGATCTACCTGCTGACGCACGATCCGAAGCAGGCCCCGGCGGAGCCGGCGTTCCCGAGGGAACGGTGGCACGTCGATACGGCGATCGGCAGCGCGGTGCGGACGGGGCTGTTTGTGCCGCCCGACCCGAACCTGTGGACCGGGACCGACCAGGGGAAATCCGAGTGGCGCGTATCCGACGACAAGACCACGCTGACCCTCGTGCACCGGGTCCGCGGTTCGGCCTCCGCGAAGAACGCCAGGAGCCCGTACAAGTACCTGGACCACACGGGCACTTTCGTCCTGCGGATGACCCCCACGACCTCCGGGTTATGAGCGATTACAGGGGCAAAATCGTAAGTTTCGCTCAGGCCGGAATTTAGCGTAAGTTCTTACGCCTCAAGAAGCAGTCTCAAATCTGCATGTTGCGCATGTTGCGCATGTCGTGCGCAAAACCATGGACAAAACCGTTACACCGTGACGGGCTCGTCAGGGTCGGCAACATGGGACTATACCTTGCTGCCACAGTCGCCGCAATACTGGCCCCGGCCTACCAACGTGTGGTCGCAGACCGGGCAGCGCCGGAAGAGCCTGCCCTGGCCCCTGGGGGCCACCAGGAGGATCAGCAGCACCACGATGATCGTGATCGCCGTGCCGGTCAGGTACTCCTTGTGGACGTACTTGGCCCAGTCGATCACGCCCTTCTCGGCCAGCCAGTTCGTCACGAAGATCAGGTTGGCCACCAGGAACAACGCCGCCGCCAACACCAGCACGATCAGCTTTCGGATTCCAAGAGTCATGTTTCACCCTTCCTTTCTGGTAAATGCTCTTTACCCAGCATCGAGGATAGCGCGAGCTCCCGGAGCGCGCAAGTCCTTTTTTTGGAGTTTTTTCGAGAGCGACAACAGCCTGGGTTGGGTGGCTTGCCGGGCGGCTCTGGCTGTGACAGAACGACTGGTTTCTCAGCGACTCCCAGTGCTATTACATGGCTCGTCCGAGCGGTGGGCGCCGTGCTGGGAAGAGCTTCCATGTGCTCGAAGAGCTTCTGGCGGAGAGAATGGACGGCCTGCAGGATGCGGGACACGCGGGCTGCGGAGCCGAGAGCGGCAGCCAGCGATGTCAGGGCGTGGGCCGAGTGCAGCCTGGCTGTGGCTGTCGGTGACAAAGGGATGACGGATGGCTTACGCGGTTCTGTCAGGCTGCCTTGCGGTAGTACGTCTTCAGCAGCCCGCCCAGGCGTTCATGGCAGAGCACCTCGCCCTCGGCAGGCATCGGCGTCTCTGGCTCGATGATCCGGCGCCCCAACACTCTGTGTGGGCGCTCCCGCAGATAATGCTCTACGTAATTCGTGACAACGAATCGGACGTGCTGCTCACCGAACAGGATCATCTTATCAAGACATTCGGATTTTATGGATAATACAAATCTTTCGGAATATGGATTCAAGTTGGGCGCTCTTTTCGGCAGTTTCAACGCCCGCACACCCGCGGCTCGAAGCGTCTCGCCGAACTTCTTCGTGAACAGCGGATCGCGGTCGTGGATCAGGATCCGTTTGCCTTTGAGGAAGCCGTCCTGGGCGTCGGTCAGGTTCCGGGCCCACTGCATCATCTGGGTCTCGCAGGGGTCGGCATGGATGCCCACGATCTCGACCTTGCGCGTGGCCAGCTCGATGACGAAGAAGACCATGTACCGGGTCAGGCCCTTCAGCCCCCAGGCCTCCACCGAGAAGAAGTCGCAGGCGGCGATGCTTTCCCAGTGGCTCTTGATGAAGGTGTTCCAGGTGGACTTGTATGGCTTGTCGGGATCGGGCAGCAGGCCATGATCCAGCATGACCCTTCGGACGGTCTGCCAGGACACGTTGTACTTCAGCTTCTTCAGCTCCCCGTGGATGTGGCCGTATCCCCAGGAGGGGTTCTCGGCGGCCATCCGCAAGACCAGGTCCTTGATCAGCAGCTGCTTGGTGGGCTTCGGGCCGCGCTTCTTCTTGCCGCTGCCATCGTACTTCCGGGCGATCAGCCACCGCTGCCACCGCAAGAGGGTGTCCGGGCTGAAGAGCGTTCCGCACTGGCGCAACAGGTCTCGGCCGACCTTGATGGCAGCCGCTGCCAGGCGTCGCTTCTGCGAGTCGTTGAGGAGGATGCGTTTGTGGCCGAGCTTCTCGCGGAGGATTCGGTTCTCCTCCCGCAGGTATTCGATCACCTGCTGCTGTTGCCGGTTCATCCAGCCGGCAATGGCCACCACGATGAAGTGCCATGGTGTGAAGGTCATGGGGGCAGGATAGCAGCAGGTGGCACGGGAGGCAACCCGGTCGACCAGAACCTGTAGCCCCACGGCGTCTGGATTTGCCGCGTCTATACGCCGCGCGATTGGAGCGACCTGTGGCCGCGCCTTGCCTCGCGGGAGTTTGACGGCGTGATTGCCAACATCGAAAGCGCAGGGCAGGCGCGTCGGTTCCGGTCGTTGCCTGTGCCGGTCGTCTGCTGCTCGGGCTACCTGCGGAACTCCGGAGTCCCGACGGTGCGATCGGACGACATCGCGGCTGGCCGGCTGGGGGCCGAGCATTTCCTCGACCGAGGGTTCCGGCATTTCCTGGCCTTTAACCACACCTGGCCCGAGCCTGACTTCGCCGCCAAGCGCCGCCGGGGCTTTGAAGATCGCGCACGGGAGGACGGGGGCGGCGTGCAGACGATCGACGTTTCAGGCTTCAAGCCCGGGCTACCGGCCAGCAGGCGCTGGCTGGATTCCGTCGGCCGGAAGCTCGCAGCGATGCCCAAGCCCCTGGGTGTGTTCGGTACCACCGACTGGGCGGCGCGCATCGTGGTGGAAGCCTGCCACATGGCGGACATCGCCGTACCGGACGAAGTGGCGGTGGTAGGAGCGGACAACGATCCGCTCCACTGCCGCCTGTCGTTTCCCGAACTCAGCAGCCTGGATCTGAACCCCGAGCTGCGAGCCCGCAAAGTCGTAGAACTGCTTGGATCGATGATGCGCGGACGGGCCGCGCCGCGAACCCCGGTCCTGGTGTCTCCCCGCGGGGTGATCGTGCGGCGATCCAGCGACCTCTTTGCCGTGGACAACCCAGCGGTGGCTCATGCAGTCGGCTACATCCGTGACCATGTGACCGAGAGGATCTCGGCCATGGGTGTTGTCGCCCAGACGGGTGTGCCTCGCAGGACACTTGAGGCGTCGTTCCGCAAACACCTGGGACGCTCCATCTTGGCGGAGATTCACCGTGCCCGCCTCGCCCGGGCCCGACGGCTCCTGGAAGAGACGAGCATGAAGGTCGAGATCGTCGCAGTCGAGACGGGCTTCGGCGATCTGTCTCGAATGAACCGGCTGTTCCGCAGCAAACTGAACACCACGCCCGGCGCCTACCGGCGCGCCATGGGACACAACACATCGCAACCATTCAGACGACACATCTGACGCAGTCGCCCACGTCATGGCTTGCCGCCCGGCGGTGCGATGCAGGTCAGGAATGAATCGCTGCGAACATACATGCGGTCGCCTTCGAAGACCGGCGAGGCCACCAGCGCCTTCTCGAACTTGTTCGTGCCGACAATCTCGCCGTCGGGGTAG